>SVRH01000009.1 GCA_015064925.1 Oscillospiraceae bacterium
GCGTCCCGCTGAACGAACGACAGAGGGAAGGAACCTATCCGACCTATTATTATGATGAGCTTTCCGATTATACCGTTTGTTGTGTATGCCGATCAGACCAAATGAAGGGAAAACTAAAGCTAGTTTAGAAAAAGCGCACTTAGTGCGCTTTTTTCAATATAAAATAAAAAAGCACCTGAATACAGGTGCTTTGGTGCCGGAAGCGGGGGTCGAACCCGCACGGTATCGCTACCACTGGATTTTGAGTCCAGCACGTCTGCCAATTCCATCATTCCGGCAAATGGAACGATGGCATTATACCATACTCGTTCCTAATTTGCAAGGGGTTTTTAAAAATTATTTTTGATGACTGTGTTTTCGCTGTTGTAGTAGCGGAAGGCACGCAGCGTCTTTTCGGTTCCGTTGAAGAAGAACAGAGCCTTCTTGCCATCCTCGGTCTTGTAGATACTGCAGTAGATGTCGGGATCGGTCATGCTGCCAACCAGCTCCAGACGGGGAGCATCGGTCATAGATTCGATCTCTCTTGCATAAGCGCCTTCGTAAGGGGCGGTCTTGAGAACGTTGGACATCTTGGTGCGCAGGAGCAGCTTGTCTGCCTTTTCTCCATAAATCTCGGTGGCGATCAGCTCGCCATCCTCAATGGCGTAGGAGTAGCAGATGTCAACATAGCGGTGGGTAAAGAACCAAAGAATCCAGCCGAATACGGGAACGAGCGCGATAACAAAGGGACTGATGTTGATCAGTGCAACGCACAGAGCAACCATCACTGCAAAGAATACTGCAAGATAAATCATGCGCTTGGTTTTGTAGCTTCCCTCAGACTTCTTTTTGACGGTAAAGTCAGCCACATTGTCCTTGCGGAAGCTGGTATCGCCGTCGGTGGAGGTAGAATTCGAAAATCTGCCAAGAGCACTTGTGATCACTTTTTTGTTAGCCATAATGATAACCTTTCTTCAAATTTCATTCCATATGATTGTAACATACTTTTACGGTTTCTGCAAGGGGTCAATCTGTCTTTTTTCTAATTTTTTTAAGAATATAACGAAAGAGTAGTAAAGAGGCAATCGCTGCTGCGCTCAAGGATGCGATTTTGATCAGCAAATAATCATCCGATTCGGTAAATCCTGTGGGAATTTGATGTATCTTTGCATATTCTTCGATGGCAGGACAGTCCTTGGCGTTGATGATCAGCTGCTCACACTCATCAAATACGTCAATCCCGATTTTTGTAAGCGTTTTGGGGGGATCAAAGGATTCAAGCAGCGTGCACCCATGAAAGGCAAGATCCTTGATCTCGGTCAGCGTATCGGAAAGCCGGATTGTTTTAAGTGCGCTGCAGCCTTCAAATGCTTGCAGACCGATCGTAAGACACTGCTTACCGATCTTTACAGATGACAGATTACGTGAATCGGCAAATGCGCATTCGCCGATTGAAAGCACACTGTCGGGAAGTGTGATCTTTCGAATATATTGATTGTTGTAAAAGGCATAATCGCCGATAGCTGTGACGGTTTTACCGTCGATCTGCTTTGGAATGCTCAGTTCTTTACTGTAGGTTTCGCTGACCCCCATCACCGTCAGCGTTCCGTCCTCGTTTACGTCATAAAGATAGTAGGATGCATCGTTTGTATCACACGAAGTGATGGTCAGTGCACATACGATGAATATTATTGTAAATAGGATCTTTTTCATTTTCTTGCCTTCCGTTTTGGTATCTGCCTTTCATTGTATCACATATGAACATTTTTGTAAAGCAGTATTTTTTCTTTGGTTTTTCAAATACTATGGAAAAACGAAAAGGTGTGAATTCATATTATGTTGGATCGTCGGTTACTGGTGGTGGACAATGCGCTGAACGTTCCGCTATCATTTGACGTAGTCAAAAAGAAGATACTGATCGGCGGGCACAGACCTGCGTGCCTTTACTATATAAATCCCTTTGGCAATGCGGAGATTATGACGCGTATCGTATCGTTTTTGCTTACGGCGAAGGATAGCGCAGATTGGATCGGCAGCGATACCAAACGATTCCTGGAGTCAGCGATTCCGCTTGCTGAGTTTTCAGCACTTACAGACCTTGATAAAGCGTTGCATCTGGTGCTGTCGGGGGCGGCGCTTTTAATCATCGACGGAGTGGACGAGTACTGTATTCTGGATGCCAGACGCTATTTGCAGCGCAGCGTAAACGAGCCTCAAAAGGATAAGGTGCTGCGCGGATCGCATGACGGTTTTGTGGAGGCACTGCTTCCGAATATTGGTTTGATCCGGCGCAGGATACGAGATCGTGATCTGATCTTTGAAAAGATAACGGTGGGGAGCCGTTCCGGCACTGATATCGCAATTTGTTATATTCGTTCGTTGGCTGACAAAAGGGAAGTGGATCATATCCGCTCAAAGCTTATGTGCTTGCAGGTGGAAGCACTTCCCATGGGACAGGAAAGTCTGATCGAGGTTTTGGTGGATCAGCGGTGGTATAATCCCTTTCCGAAGGTGCGTTACACCGAGCGTCCCGATTCCGCCGCGGCAACGGTGCTTGAGGGAGGTGTGATCGTATTGTGCGACAATAACCCCTCCGCCATGATCCTTCCCACCTCTATTTTTGACTTTCTGCAGGATACTGATGATTTTTCCTTTCCGCCCGCAGTCGGAGGTTATTTGAAGATCGTTCGCAGCAGTGTTTATTTGTTGTCGCTGTTCATCACGCCACTTTGGTATTTACTCGTGAGAAATCCGAGCTATGTTCCCACATCCTTTGCATTTTTTGTAGAGAGTGGTCAGTCAACGGTTCCCATTTTGTTACAGCTTCTACTGGTGGAGCTGGGCGTAGACGGCTTGAAGCTGGCTTCCTTGAACACTCCTGAGGCACTAAGTAGCTCTCTTGGGATCATTGGCGGTCTGATACTGGGAGAAATGGCAATCGAAGTAGGATGGCTGTCTCCACAGGTGATCTTTTATATGGCGTTTGCTGCCATTGCCAATTTTACGCAACCAAGCTATGAGCTTGGCTACGCTTTTAAATTTATGCGTATGGTGACACTGATACTGATTTCGATGTTTGACGGTTTGGGATTCCTTCTTGGCATTGCGATAACCTTTATTTTAATTTCTACAAACAAAAGTCCCGGACTTCGCAGCTATTTGTATCCCTTGATTCCGTTTAACCGTATAGCACTGAAGCGGCTACTGTTGCGCAGCCGACTGAAGCAGGGGCAAAAGCAACCGGTATCAAGAGCGCATGACAAAACTCAGCATTGACAAGCGCTATGAAATATGATACAATGTATAAGATAAAACTTGGGGAGGGAAGAAGGATGAAAGTGATCAGATCGACAGCGCTTATACTCATGGTGCTGTTTATTGCTATATTTTGTTTGTCTTGCGGTGATCTTGATAAAACCGAGCTTGGCGATCTGCTGAACAGAGAGTACAATCCTAACAGATATACGGCAGCCTCCTATCAGAATTATCTGAAATATTATCAGCAGGCACAGGATGCTTACACCAGTAAAAGCACAACGTCATACCGCATCGAAGCGGCGACAGTCAATTTGCTGAAGGCGATTGATGATCTTGTCCCGATTGCTGATTTTTCGGTATTGCTTGCCGAAATTGAGGAAGAGATCAATCCCATGCTGTATACAAACGCCAGTTATCAGCTTTATAAGACTGTCTATGACTCAGCCGTGATCGTTGCCAGTAATGAGCTTTCCAAGCAGAGTGTGGTTAATAATGCCGCTCGTAATTTAAAAATGGCAAAACAGGGGTTGGTCCGCAAGACTGACACATCATCGCTTGCGGAGCTGCTCAAGCAGGAGTTTGATGCAAGCGAATATACAAGCTCCTCTTATCGACGGTATACCGAGGCAGTAAACTCTGCCAAAGCTTTGTTATATGACGATTCTGCCAGTGAGTCGGACGTGCGTTTGGCAATGAATGGCTTGCAGCAGGCAATCGCAGGATTAACAAAGCTCAGTGATGCATCGCAGTTATCTGCATTGATTGCGGAGCTCGAGTATCAATATTTGACGGCAACCGGCAAATATACAGCAGAAGAGCGTTATACGCTGGCGACACTGGAGGTGCTGAAAAATGCGCTTGCAAACGCCAAGAATGCGATTGGCAATAGGGATACCTCAGCCATTGATCTGCTGCGCTTGACCGAGCAGTTGGAAAAAGCGGCGTCGGACATGGTGGATAAGATCGATCTGCATGAGGCAATTTTGCGTATGGATGACCATGTTGCCATGAAGTCGAAGTATACCTCTGACAGCTTTGATGCTTATATTCTTGAGATCACAAAGGCAATGCTGCTGACCGATAAGTATGATCCGAGCGCCGAAGAGATCAAGGTGGCAGTGGAAGCGGTTGAAAATGCGGAAAGCAAGCTTGTGCGTAAATCGATCGTTGCGTCCGGTCGTGACGATTTTGATTTGGCTTCAATGGAGATCTACTGCTATGGCATCAAGATAACAGTTGGCGATTATGTGGAAAGCTATGTTGATTTTTACGGTCAGGTGTTTGCTTCTCCGTATATGTACGAGCAGAGCAACGTATCCGAATTCAAGATGAAGGATGGATATGAGCTTACTATTTCCCCAAAACTATTTGCTGTTTCCTTTGAAAACGGTACACGAAACGGCGAGCTCTCGATTTTGGGAATTGATTTTACCATGGATGAGTACACTGCGGTTGAGATGCTGGGAGCACCGACTGAGTTCAGCAGCGACGGCTACAATGCAAAAATGGCATACTACGATTATGCAAACGGAATTCACTGTGAATTAAAATTCTCGTACGGTAATCTTTCCTCCATCACGGTTGCCGGTGCGGTGTATCCGCAGATCTAGTAATGAATCGGGATCGAATGATCCCGATTTTTTAGTTTTAAAGAAAGAAATTAAACAAAAGCCCTTGAAAAAGGGAAGAAGTAGTGCTATACTATCAGTTAGTCTTAAAGTATTTTACCCATAGGAGGCAATATAGATATGAGCAAAAATATTGATTGGGCAAATCTCGGTTTCGGTTACGTTCCTACCGATGCCCGTTACGTAAGCTGGTATAAGGATGGTAAGTGGGATGACGGTACGCTGACAAGCGATGCCAGCATCACCATGAGTGAGTGCGCCTGTGTTCTTCAGTATGCACAGACCGTATTTGAAGGTCTTAAGGCATATACCACTGCAGATGGCAGAATCGTTACCTTCCGTCCCGACCTGAACGCAGAGCGTATGATCGACTCTGCCAACCGTCTGAAGATGCCCGCATTCCCCAAGGAACGCTTCATTGATGCGATCAAGCAGGTGGTTGCGGCAAATAAGGAGTTTGTTCCCCCCTACGGCTCGGGTGCAACCCTTTACATTCGTCCCTTTATGTTCGGTTACGATTCCATCATCGGTGTGAAGCCCGCAAACGAGTATCAGTTCCGTGCATTCTGTACGCCCGTCGGTCCTTATTTCAAGGGCGGCGTGCGTCCCTTGACTGTGCGTATTTCCGATTATGACCGTGCGGCTCCCAACGGTACCGGCCACATCAAGGCAGGACTAAACTATGCAATGAGCCTTTACGCCATCGTTGACGCACACGAAAAGGGCTTTGATGAAAACTTCTACCTTGATCCCGCCACCCGTACCAAGATCGAAGAGACCGGTGGTGCCAATATTCTGTTTGTTACCAAGGACGGAAAGGTAGTAACTCCTAAGAGCTCCTCTATTCTTCCTTCCATCACCCGTCGCAGCCTGCTGCAGGTTGCCAAGGACTATCTGGGTCTGGAAGTGGAAGAAAGAGAGATCTACGTGGAGGAGCTTTCCGAAATGGCAGAGTGCGGTCTTTGCGGTACCGCTGCCGTTATTTCTCCCGTTGGTAAGATCGTTGACCACGGTAAGGAGATCTGCTTGCCCTCCGGCATGAACGAAATGGGTCCTATTACCAAGAAACTGTACGAGACTCTGACCGGTATTCAGATGGGTACCATTCCCGCACCCGAAGGCTGGATCGTTGAGGTCTGCTGAGACTGTAAAGAATATAACAAAGTCTGAAAGCACAAAAGAGAGAGCGATCTCTGTTTTGTGCTTTTGACTGCGAAAATTGTCATTTAAGAGGAAATCTCAATGAATAATCAAATGGACTCTGTCAAAAGATACACGGGAATCGGTGCGCTTTTGCACGTCACGTTCCCGATCATTCTGATGACGGCACTGGAGTCGGTCTACAGCTTGGTGGACGGTATCGTCGTTTCATATTTCGATGGTGCCCACGCACTGGCTGCCATTCAGATCGTGTTTCCGGTACTACTGTTTTTAAATTCCATAGGATACCTGTTCGGGTACGGAGTGCAAAGCATCGTACATCTAAAGCTGAAGCTGGGCGACCGAGCCAAGGCAGAAAAGCTGGTATCGTCCGGCTTGCTGGCGACGGTGATTCTGACACTTATTATATCTACCCTTATTTTGATTTTTGATCATGAGGTCTACCGTTTCCTCGGTGCCAAGGACGAAAACGTTTTGCATGAATGTCTGATTTACGGTAATATCGTAGTGGCGGGCAGTGTGTTTACCACTGTATTTATTTATTTAAAAAGTGTGTTTGCACAAGCGTATTCCTTTCGCATCGGTGTTACTGTGACCATTATCTCGGGACTGTGCAATATGCTGCTGGATATTTTGCTCACCGGTATTCTGCATATCGGAATCCGCGGTGCCGCGCTTGCAACTGTGGGAAGCTTTGCCATCGGAACGGTGATCTTGCTTATATATCACACCATTAAGCGTGAAAAGGCAAAGGTGTCTTTTGGTGTTCCCAAATGTACCGTGGGAGATTTGCGCAGATTCTTCCGATTTGGAACTTCTCATATGATGCAGTATGTGGGCGCAGCTGTTGTTGGCCTGGTTTTTAACTATCAGGCAGGGAGTTATCTTGGCGTGCTCGGCATTGCATCGGTCATGGTGGCAATGCACATCCATATGTTGTTTACAGCCGTGGTGCAGGGCTTTGTTGAGGGATTGGAGCCCGAGATGCATCATCGCCACGAGAAACATCAAAACGATCTTTTGCGTTCTATAATCTTCCGCAGTATACTATATATTTCGCTTTTCTCTCTGGCGGTATTCGGCGTTTCTCAACTGCTTTGCCATGCGATCGTCCATTTGTTTGCACTGGAGGATCCTGCGTTTGAGGTAATCGCAGAAGAAGGCTATCGCCTGTATGCATTTGGTGTGATTCTGTACGGAATCAATCTGTTTGTTAACGGCTTTTTACACTCGACCGAGCTGAGGATCTCTGCTTCCATCAGTAGCTGTTGCCTGCCGGTTATGAAGATCGCTATGTTTATCATTCTTCCCCTGTTCAATGCCGATAAGGGTGTGTGGCTTGCGGTTCCTGCAGCGGAGCTTATCTCGTTGATCGTATCTATCATACTGTTGGTACTGGGCTATAATCATGAGTCTTTGCGCAAAAAGCGTATTAACCGTATTGTATAATAAAGAAGGAATGTGCTATTGCACATTCCTTCTTTATAAGAATTCGCGCAGCGTTCTACAGCTTGCATCCTGAAAGCGCAATAGGCGTTCCATGAGAGCTTGGCTGTTGTCGCTTGCGCAGGTGTAAAGCCGTTTTTGCTTTGCACCAACAATACAGCGCTTTGTTGTCCCCATAATCATCAGTGCGGCGATGTGCGAATGATCGCAATCATTTGCGGTTGCGCAGTGAATTACAAGACAGGTCTTGATTTTTTCGGCTGCTTTTAATCCAACGGGTCGTATTCCGGATAGGGCTAAGGAATTGGCTGCATCCCGCAGTATTGCGGTATATCCGCGTTGTTGCCCCGTCAGAATTTCGGTCAGCTTGTCGTTTGCGCAATAGGAAAGCAGCTTTGCCGCACTGCCCATTCCCAGCTGAGCATTTTGATAAATGCTTTGATAGAGCCTAACGGTGTCTGCATTTGAACAGGGAACACCGTTTTTTTCATTGATTTCCATATAAATTCCTTTCAAAAAAAATTCAAAAAATCTGCTGAAATATATTGAAATTTGCGAATCACTTGTGCTAATATATAGTATATTATTTTTCCTAGACTTTATTTCATTTTGCATGGAACGTCATCTGGAAAATAATGTCTTAGTTTGCTATCTAATATCTTGGAGGTATATATTATGGAAAAGATCCTTCGTCCCGAAACCATGGCGCGCATCACCACCAAAGAACTGGCGGAAGCGTTTATTGAAGAGCAGGTAAGGGAAGTCAGAGCGCAGGTCGGTGATAAAAAGGTGCTGCTGGCGCTTTCCGGCGGTGTTGACTCTTCTGTCGTTGCCGCACTTCTTATCAAGGCAATCGGAAAGCAGTTGATTTGCGTACACGTGAACCACGGACTGATGCGTAAGAACGAGTCCGAGGGCGTTATCAAAATGTTTAAGGACGGTCTGGATGCCAATCTGATCTACGTGGATGCCACCGATCATTTCCTGGGTCTGCTTGCCGGTGTTTCCGATCCCGAAAGCAAGCGCAAGATCATCGGCAAGGAATTTATCACTGTGTTTGCGGAAGAAGCGCGCAAGCTCGAAGGCATTTCCTTCCTGGCTCAGGGAACCATTTACCCCGACATTCTGGAATCCATGAAGCAGGCAGAAGGCAAGAAAGCTGTTAAGTCTCACCACAACGTGGGTGGTCTGCCCGAGGATCTGCAGTTCGAGCTGGTAGAGCCCCTCAAGCTGCTGTTCAAGGATGAAGTGCGCGTTGTCGGCGAAGCGCTGGGTCTTCCTCACGCCATGGTGTACCGTCAGCCGTTCCCCGGCCCCGGCCTTGGTGTCAGATGTCTTGGTGCCATCACCCGCGACCGTCTGAACGCTCTGCGTGAAGCCGATGCCATCCTCAGAGAAGAATTTGAAAAGAACGGACTTTCCGAAAAGGTATGGCAGTACTTTATTGCTGTTCCGGACATCAAGAGCGTTGGCGTGAAGGACGAAAGCCGCTATGAGGGCTGGCCTGCCATCATCCGGGCGGTGAATACCACCGATGCCATGACCGCCACCATCGAAGAGATCCCTTATGCGCTGCTGCATCACATCACCTACCGCATCACCCATGAGGTAGAAGGCATCAACCGCGTCCTGCTGGACCTCACTCCCAAACCCATCGGTACCATCGAGTGGGAATAATACAATTAAAAAAGTACACAACTAAATAGTCTTTTCAGAGCAAATCTACGCAGTCTCATCATGAACTTGGTGAGGCTGCGATTTTTTTGTATAGGGTATTGACAAATCCGCTCTGACCGTGTATAATACAATTAACAATTAAGTTAAATGTTAATTGAGGTGAAGATGTGAGTCTACAAAATACGATGCGCGCGCTGTCGGATCCGGTGCGTCGGGAGATCCTCGGGATGCTCAAAAAGGGAAGGCTTTCGGCGGGAGAGATCGTCGATCATTTTCCCATTACCGCCGCCGCTATTTCCAGGCATCTTTCGGTGCTGAAGGAGGCGGATCTGATACGTGACACAAGAGAAGGAAAGTATATCTATTACGAACTGAACACCTCGGTGCTGGAGGAGATCCTGCTCTGGGTGCGCGAGCTGAAGGGAGAAGATGAGAATGAAGCTGAGTAAATGGAGACTGATCGTTTCGAGTATTTTGATCCTACTGCCGATGGTATTCGGCCTTTTGGTTTTTGAGTATTTGCCAAATGAAGTGGCGATCCACTTTGGATTTGACGGTGGGGCGGATGGCTTTGCAAAGCCCCTTACGGCTGTGATCGCTCTGCCGCTGATTTTCCTGGTGTTTCATCTTGCCTGCTTTTTTATCACTGTAAAATTATATCGGGGGCATTCGCTTGGTGAGAAGGTCATGGAGCTTTTATACTGGATGATCCCCGTCATTTGTCTGATCGTTATGGGTTCCATCTATACGGTGGCATTTGATCTTCCCGTGCGTATCAGCCTGTTCTTCTATCTTCTGTTTGCGCTGATGTTCATTTTCATCGGAAACTATTTGCCGAAATGCCGTCGCAATCAGATGATGGGCGTAAAGATCAAATGGACGCTTGCCAACGATGATAACTGGAACGCGACTCACAGATTCACCGGTAAGCTCTGGTTTGGCTGCGGGATTGCCTGTCTTCCCTGTATGCTGGTGCCGGACGCCTATTTTGTGTATCCCTTGATAGGTATTATTGTGATCACGGTTGCCTTGCCATTTCTCTATTCCTACCGCTATTACAGAAAGCAGGTAAGGGAAGGGACCTATACCGAGGATGAGCTTGTGTCTCCCAAACTCGGCAAGAAGGGGAAGATCCTCCTTACTTCTGTTTGGGTTTTGATCCTTGTTGCTGTTGTGGTCGTATTGTTTACCGGTAATATTAAGTATCATTACGGCGATGATTCGCTGACGGCGGAGGCGTCCTATTTTGAGGATCTTACAATTTCCTATGCGGACGTTGAAAAGGTCGAGTACAAAGAGGGGCTGAACCTTGGACAAAGACAGTACGGATTCGGCAGCCCCAGACTGTCAATGGGCGTATTTGAGTGTAAGGAATTTGGCAGATACACACGGTATACTTACACCGGATGTGATGTGGCGGTGGTGCTGAATGTAAAAGGGAAAACAGTGGTGCTGAACCGTCCCGATAAGGCACAAACAAAGGCTCTGTACGAAGAGATCAAGGCAAGGGTTGAGGCGTATCATGAAAGCAATTGAAACAAAGCGGTTGACGAAATACTACGGTAAATCCCGAGGGATCATCGATGTGGATCTCTCCGTGGAAAAGGGGGATTTCTTTGGATTTGTCGGTCCAAACGGTGCCGGCAAGAGCACGCTTATCCGCACGCTTTTGGGATTGATCCGTCAAACCTCCGGAAGTGCTGCGGTATTTGGAATGGACACCCTTGCAAACCGAAACGAAATACTGTCAAGGGTCGGTTATCTTCCCTCGGAGGTAACGCTGTATAAGGGAATGAAGGTCAAGGATATCCTTGCCTATTCCGCCAACCTTCGTAGGCTTGACTGCAGGGAAGAGGCGCACCGTCTTTGTGAACTGCTGGAATTGGATACCGAGCGGAAGGTGGATGAGCTTTCCTTTGGTAATCGCAAGAAGGTGGGCATCGTATGCGCCATGCAGCACAGACCCGATCTGTATATTTTGGACGAACCCACAAGCGGTCTGGATCCCTTGATGCAAAGACAGTTTTACGCAATATTAGAGGAGCGCAATGAGCAGGGGGCAACCGTATTTTTGTCCTCCCACGTGCTTTCCGAGATCGAGCGCTACTGCAAGCACGCAGCCGTCATCCGTGAGGGAAGAATCCTTGTATGTGACAGCGTGGAAAATCTTGGCCATACGGGAGTGAAGCGTGTCACTCTTCGCGGATGTGAGAGTAAAAGCGCAATACATGGTGTGAAAGACCTGAAGTCGGACGGTGACGGTGTTACCTTCCTGTATGAGGGTGAATCTTCACAATTGCTGCAGCTGCTATTCGGTCTCTCCTTTTCGGATTTCACGGTGACCGATCCCGATCTGGAAGAGGTATTCCTGCATTACTACAAGAAGGAGGATGCGTAAAATGACGGTATTTCTACATGAGCTGCGACTGGGAAAACGATTTCTTATGATATGGTCAGCGGCGATCTCCTTCATGCTTGGCGTATGCATCCTCATCTATCCCGAAATGTCATCCCAAATGACCGAGATAAGCGATATGTTTGCCGATATGGGTAGCTTTTCCTCGGCGTTCGGTATGGATGAGATCAATTTCGGAGAGTTTATGGGCTATTTTTCAGTAGAGTGCGGAAACGTGCTCGGACTTGGCGGCGCCATCTTTTCCGCTCTGATCGCTGCGTCGTCACTTGCAGGGGAGGAAAAGAGCGGTAGCTCTGAATTTCTCTTTACCCATCCCGTTTCCCGTCACAGCATCGTCTTACAAAAGCTGCTTTCCGTGTTTGCAGAGATCTTTATTCTGAATCTGCTTGCTGCCGCAGTAAGTGCTGTGTGCATGCTGATCATCTCGGCAGATGCGAACGCAGCCCAAATCGCACTCATCTTTTTCGCATATTTTATGATGCAGCTGCAGATCGCGGCGATCGCCTTTTGTGTGTCTTCCTTTACGGCATCGGGTGGCGTTGGGATCGGACTTGGGATCGCCTTTGGCGCATACCTTTTAAATATTCTTGCCAATTTGGAGGATAACCTCACCTTGCTCAAATATCTGACCCCTTTTGGATATACCGACGGTGCGTACATTCACCGCCACACCGCTCTCCAAACGGGATATTTGTTGTCGGGGCTTGCCATTCTGAGTGCGGCTGTACTGCTATCTTTCTACCAATATAAGAAAAAGGACCTTTAAGGCACGAAAATGAACGGTTTTGTATAAAAATTTGATCTGTATTTTGCAATTACCTCTTGATTTTTTGTATAGAATCTAGTATAATCACCTTGTTATCGTCGCGATCCGTTGTGACGAAGGAATCTGAAGAAGGAGGAATTTTGTAATGAAGAAGATCATCTGCAAGGTTGAATACGATACCGAAGCTGCTGAGCTTGTCAAGAAGAACGCTGTAGGCGCCTTCGGCGATCCCGCAGGTTACGAAGAATCTCTTTACAAGACTGCTGACGGCAAGTTCTTTCTGTATGTGAACGGCGGAGAAGAATCCATTTATCCCACCGAAAACATCAAGAGAATGTCTGCCGCTAAGGCAGAGGAGTGGCTTGCTTCCGTAAATGCGTAGAAATGAATTCCGAGATGTAAAACATCTCGGTTTTTATTTGCTTTTTTTGTAAATTACCTCTTGCAATTTGCGCGATTTTATGGTAAGATATCGGCAATATGCAAAGCGTTGATGGAGACAGTAGCGTGGCTTAACCGCAAAGAGAGCGTTCGGTTGGTGTAAGAACGAGGGGGCGTCGCGGCGAATACACTTCGGAGCTGCTTTTCTGAATCACAGTAGGAAAAGACGGGGAGCCCGATACAGCCGGGCGTCTATGACGCGCCAAGGGGTCATACCGCGAGGTATACCCAAAGCTGAGGTGGTACCGCGAAGCCTGTTCGTCCTCTGTTCCAAAGGGAACAGGGGATTTTTTATATACATTTGGAGGATATTATGCAAATTTATGAAGAACTCGTAGCCAGAGGCCTCATTGCCCAGGTTACCAATGAAGATGAGATCAGAGATATGATCAACAACGGCAAAGCCACCTTCTATATTGGCTTTGACCCCACCGCCGACTCTCTGCACGTGGGTCACTTCATGGCGCTTTGCCTGATGAAGAGACTGCAGATGGCGGGCAACAAGCCCATCGCACTCATCGGTGGCGGTACCGCCATGATCGGTGACCCCTCTGGCAGAACCGATATGCGTTCTATGATGACAAGAGAGACCATCGAGCACAACTGTGCATGCTTCAAAAAGCAGATGGAGCGCTTCATCGAATTCGGTGAAGGCAAGGCCCAGATGGTGAACAATGCCGATTGGCTGTTGGATCTGAATTACGTGGACGTTCTGCGAGAGGTTGGCGCTTGCTTCTCGGTCAACAATATGCTCAGAGCCGAGTGCTACAAGCAGCGGATGGAAAAGGGACTTTCCTTCCTGGAATTCAACTACATGATCATGCAGTCCTATGACTTCTACTATCTGTATCAGAAGCACGGTTGCAATATGCAGTTCGGCGGTAACGACCAGTGGAGCAACATGCTGGGCGGTACCGAACTGATCCGCAGAAAACTGGGTAAGGACGCTCACGCCATGACCATCACTCTGCTGCTCAATTCCGAGGGCAAGAAGATGGGTAAGACCGCCAAGGGTGCCGTGTGGCTGGATCCCAACAAGACCTCTCCCTTCGATTTCTATCAGTACTGGAGAAACGTGGAGGATGCAGACGTTCTCAAGTGTATCCGTATGCTGACCTTCCTGCCGCTGGAGCAGATTGACGAAATGGATAAGTGGGAGGGTTCTCAGTTAAACGCTGCCAAGGAGATTCTGGCATTCGAGCTGACCAAGCTGGTACACGGCGAAGAAGAAGCAAATAAGGCAAGGGATGCTGCTAAGGCTCTGTTTGCAAACGGTGGGGATGATGCCAATATGCCCACCACCGAGCTTTCCTCGGCTGACGTTCCCGCAGAGGGTATCACCGTCGTTGATCTGATGATGGCTTGTAAGCTGGCACCCAGTAAGGGCGAAGCAAGACGTCTCATTCAGCAGGGCGGCGTGTCGCTGGACGGCGAAAAGGTGGATAACCCCATGATGACAGTCAGCACCGAAAAGCTGAATGAGGGTGTGAAGATCAAGAAGGGTAAGAAGATCTTCCACAAGGCGATTCTGAAGTAAGAGAGTGAATAGTATATGAAGATCAAAATAGCCATTGTCGGTTACGGCAATCTGGGAAAAGGTGTGGAAAACGCCGTTTTAAAGACACCCGATATGGAGCTTGTGGCGGTCTTTACCCGCAGAGATCCTGCAAGCGTCAAGACCCGCACCAACGTTCCCGTTTACAGAATGGATGCGATCGAGTCTATGAAGGATAAGATCGACGTGGTAATCCTTTGCGGTGGCTCTGCCAACGATCTGCCGACACAAACACCCGAGATGGCGCGCCATTTCTGTGTGATCGACAGCTTTGATACCCACGCGAAGATTCCCGAACATTTTGAGGCGGTGGATGCCGCTTGTCGTGAAGCAGGTACGCTTGGCATCATCTCCTGCGGCTGGGACCCCGGTCTGTTTTCTCTGAACCGTCTGCTCGGTCAGGCGATCCTCCCCGACGGGAAGGACTATACCTTCTGGGGAAGGGGTGTCAGTCAGGGCCATTCGGATGCCATTCGCCGCATTCCCGGTGTCAAGGATGCAAGACAGTACACCATTCCCGTACCTGAGGCGTTAGATTCCGTCAGAAACGGCGAGATGCCCACGCTTTCGACCCGTGAGAAGCATACAAGAGAGTGCTTTGTGGTGGCAGAGCAGGGTGCGGACCTTGCTCTTATTGAAAAGACCATCAAGGAGATGCCCAACTACTTTGCCGATTACGATACAACGGTCCACTTCATCAGTGAGGAAGAACTGAAAAGAGAGCATGCGGGTATCCCCCACGGCGGCATGGTATTCCGTATTGGCAAGACAGGGGCAGACGATGAAAATACGCATATCATCGAGTACCGCCTGCAGCTGGATTCCAACCCCGAATTCACCAGCAGTGTGCTGGTGGCGTATGCAAGAGCCGTTTACCGTCTGCATAAGGAAGGACAGATCGGTTGCAAGACCGTATTCGATATTGCGCCCGCCTATCTGCATCCCGCAAGTGCGATGGAGCTTCGTAAGAATCTTTTATAATACAAAATCGGTGTGTCAGTTGACACACCGATTTTTTTCATATTCGATCACGTCCACAACCTCACCGCTTTGGGTGGTAAAGGCGGCTTTGTCTGTCTTGACGTAGGTCATGCCGCATTTTTCCGCAACTCTGCCCGAGGCAGGATTGCCTGATGCAAAAGAAACGATAATCTTTTCGGCGTTTACTGCACTGAAAAGAAAATCTGTCACCGCTTTCACCGCTTCTGTGGCAAACCCTTTGTTCCAATGCTCTTTACCGAAGCAGTAGCCGATCTCAAGAGAATTTGTGTCCTCGTAAATGCGGTAGACTGTCAAATTTCCGATGATCTTACCTTCAAATTCTACGCCCCAGCAGTAAAAGATCGGTTTCTCATAGGCATCGCACCAAGCGGTGAGCATCTCCACTGTTTGCTCGATGGTTTCATGGTACGGCCAAGCGGTGTAGCGCAGCACTTCTTTGTCGTTCACGAGATTTGTGAAGAAATCACCGCTGTCGCTCACGCGCAGTCTTCGCAGCAGCAGTCTTTCGGTTTGTAATTCTGCGGTGCCTTTGTGATGTAACATAAAGCCTCCTTATTGGGGATCAAATAACGGTTCTACTTCTTCGTATGGTACTTCAATGAGAATGGGATTGCGATTTGGCGAATTCAGTCGAAAGCGCTTGTTGATGACCACTACGAACATATCATTGGTAAAATAGAAGGATATTTGTTGTGAAATTGCCTCAGATACAAGTGCCTCTTCGATCCAGCTGTGAATGAGCGGATCAAAACTTGAGTTGTTTTTAATATGAGAGTCGATCAATTTAGCAAGGGAATATCTGTCTTTGCAGTCGGTGTAAAGATCAAATATTTTTCCATCTTCCTTACTGAAATTCCAGGAAAAAGCCTGCAGATCAGAGGTAATTCCTTCTTGTATATCCACCGTTACAATGACTGAATAGTATTTATCCGAAACAGTAAGTCTGTAATCGTAGTGTCGCTTTGATCCCGGAGCGTCCTCGTTGTACAGTTCATTTGCTTTGGGTAGTATTACCGTATCCACAAGGTTGTGTAGCGTGGCATTTATGGTATCAGCAAGTGCGTTGTCTTTCAGCTGCAGAATGGGATATCCGTAGCTTACACACCCACCGGAAGGGAAGTTCAGGATTTTTTCTTCAATTGTCAAGCGGGCATCCTTTGTTATCACGTTGTTGGGAAGTGAAGGCGAGTTATCCTCCCCGATAGGAGCATTTTCGCTTGAGGGACCGTTCTGTGGCGTTTGCTCCACATCACTCGTACTGCCTTCATTTTCTTGCTTGCTTTTCGGAGTGAGTGAAACGCAGAGGATCAGTATGATCAGTGCAAATACACCCAGCAGTATGACGGTGGGACTGAGCCCCTTTTTGGTAGCGGCTCTTTTGCCGAGCTCTTTCATATTGGCGGTACTCCTTTACAATAGAGGTTCGAAAGTGCGGATCAACGCCAAATAGATGCGTTTAAACAAGCCGTTCTGTCGGAGCTCTTCCTTTGTGATCTCATGACAAATCGACTGCGTTGTTAAAAAGTCATCCTTGACAGCCTTTGCGGTTTCTTCTCCGAATATGACGCTACCACATTCGAAGTGCAGATACAGACTGCGATAATCCATATTAACACTTCCGCAGGTAGTGATTACGTCGTCACAGACAACATTCTTGCTGTGAATAAAGCCGGGAGTATATTCGTATATCCTTACGCCCGAATCCAGTAGAGTATCGTATTTTGACCTGGACACTACGTGAATGGGCTTGTTGTCGGAGACGGCAGGAGTCATCAGACGTACGTCCACACCGCTTTCGGCAGCGATCTTCAGAGCGTTTATGATCTCCTCACCGGGGATAAAATAGGGCGTCATGATATACAGATATTTTTTGGCTCCCTGAATGACCTGCAGATATACTTCCTTGGCACATGAGCGATCATCCAGAGGAGAGCAGGCGTAGGGAATGACGGCCTCTTTGGTATACTGTTTGTTGTATTTTCCGAAAAAACGAGTGAAATCCTTGTCGGGATTCGATTCTTTGATATGCCATTGTGATAGGAAAAAACGGGTGAAGCTTTCCGCACTGCCACCCTCCATGCGGATGGCAGCATCCTTCCAGACACCGTAGCGCTGCACTTCGTTTATGTACTCGTCAGCAAGATTTGTACCGCCGGTGTATGCGATCTTTCCGTCGATGACGGTGATCTTTCTGTGGTCGCGGTTGTTTTGAAGGGTGGACAGAACGGGCACGAAGGGGGAAAACTGCTTTGCCTTGATGCCGTGAACTGCAAGCTGCTTGGGATAACTGGCAGGTAGGGTACGGATGGAGCCCATGCCGTCATATAAAATGCGTACGTCAACACCCTGCGCCGCCTTGCGCTTTAGGACATCCAGGATTGAATTCCACATGACGCCTTCCTGAATGATAAAATATTCTAAAAATATATAGTCTTTGGCACTTTCCAGATCGGAAAGCATATCCTTCAGCATTTTGTCCGCCATGTCGTAATAGGTTACTTTATCACCGCGGTGCATCTGAAAAGATCTTGCTTTTAAATAGTTTTTAATATTTTCCTTTCCGTAAAGTGTTTCGCATGGAACATCGTCGTCTGTCTTTGGCATGGCATCAAGGACGCATCGGTCAATCTTGAGGATATGCTGTGTGGCTCTTTTGTGAAATCTTCGACTTTTTGCGATGGTATAGGCAAGGCCACCGACCATCGGAAAGAGAAGAATGGGAATACACCACGCCAGCTTATATGCGGTGCTGTAATTCTGATTGACGATATAAAGAGTCACGAGAAGACTGAGAAGACGCAGCAAGAGGTTGATAACGGTGACAGCTCTGCTGATCCACAGCACGTGCGTAGCCAAAATGGCGATCTCGAGAACAACAAAGAAGATAACGATAAATAGAGTCGATGCATAATACTGTATGGGACGTTTTCTTTTTTTATCGGTTTCGTTTGCCATTACGATTCTTCCTTTTGTATACCGTTTTCAATTTTTTTGATAGATGATTCCAGCTTGATCCTTGGTACGGTGACGTCTCTACCGCAGCTTCTGCAGCGAATACGAATATCGGAGCCCACACGCAGACAGTCAAAGCTATCACCACCGCACGCGTGCTTTTTTTTCATGTGGAGAATATCTCCAACCTTTATGGAGAGTATTTTCATATTTACCTCATTGATTTATATTGATCATATTATATCACAGTTTTCACATCATGTAAAGTCGTGTGACGGCTAAATTCACTATGAATAAAAAAATTGTTGAATAGAAAGGATTATCTAAAAAATCCTTTGACATTTTGAATGGGATGTGCTATAATAAACTGAATATGTTTGTTTTCATTTTTGAGGTATTACATGATCATTTTAGGCATAGACCCCGGACTTGCGATCGTTGGTTACGGTGTTGTCGAATATAAAGCCTCTCGCTTTAAAACGCTGGGCTATGGTGCGCTGACTACACCTGCGGGAATGCCAATAGAGGAGCGCTTATGTATGCTTCATAGCGGTATGAGTGAGCTGATCGATCGTTACCATCCCGACGAGATGGCGATTGAGGAGCTATTCTTTAATACCAATATCACGACCGGTATTCAGGTAGCCGAGGCAAGAGGTGTGCTTTTGATGTCTGCACGTGAAAAGGGACTGGCCATATCGGAATACACCCCTCTGCAGGTAAAGCAGTCGGTGGTAGGCTATGGAAGGGCAGATAAAAAGCAGGTCATCACCATGGTACAAATGATTTTGAATTTGACCCATGTTCCAAAGCTTGACGACACAGCGGATGCACTGGCAATCGCGATCTGTCATGCGCACACCGGAGGCAGTAGCCTTAAGAATTACTATAACTTGAAATAACTTGCGAGGACTTATGTTTTATTATCTGTGCGGAAAGCTGAATATGGCAAGCGGTAACGATGCGGTTTTGGACTGCGGCGGCGTGGGCTATTTGCTCACAGTCAGCGGAAAGACCGTGGCGATGCTGCATTCCAAGGTGGGAAGCACTGTGAAGCTGTTTACGCATATGTCGGTCAGAGAAGACGCAGTGGAGCTATTTGGCTTTGCGGACGAGGAAGAGCTTTCCGTATTTAAGCTTCTGATCACCGTTTCGGGCATCGGCCCCAAGGCAGCGATCGCTATCCTGACGGCACTGACACCGTCGGAGCTGAACGTCGCTGTGGCAAGCAGTGATGCCAAACGCATTTCCGGAGCACAGGGTGTTGGCGGAAAGACAGCAGCCCGTGTGATCCTTGAGCTTAAGGATAAGCTACCCAAGCTGCTTGGCGCGCCTGTCGCCGGCGGCGACAGCTATGAGGAGCTGCCTTCGGGCGTGTTGACAAGCTCGGAACGAGACGATGCAGCAGCAGCCCTTGCGGTGCTCGGTTATACGCGCAGCGAGATCAATGCGGCGTTTCGTAAGATCGACATTGGCGGCTGCGATATGCAGGAGATTGTAAAGAGAGCCCTTTCGGTGCTGGCCAAGTAAAAGGAGAATGAGTTTTGAATTACCATAACGGAATTGAATTCGGAGACGAATTTGACTATGAAAACCGAATCGTCAGCTCCACTTTCGAGGCGGAGGACGCAGCATCCGATGTTACGCTGCGCCCGAAGTGTCTGGATGACTACGTAGGTCAGGAGAAGGCAAAAGAGAATCTGAAGGTGTATATCGAAGCTGCGAGAAATCGCGGAGAGATGCTTGACCACGTTTTGCTGTACGGCCCTCCGGGACTTGGCAAGACCACTCTGTCTGCCATCATTGCCCACGAGATGGGGGTGAACATCCGTGTCACCTCCGGTCCTGCCATTGAGCGTCCGGGAGATCTTGTGGCGCTGCTGACCAATCTGCAGGAAAACGATATCCTCTTTATCGACGAGATCCACCGTCTTCCCAGAACCGTGGAGGAGATCTTGTATCCCGCCATGGAGGATTTTGAGATCGATATCATCATCGGTAAGGGGCCCGCTGCCAGAAGCCTCCGTATGGAGCTGAAGAAATTTACTCTGATCGGTGCAACGACCCGTGCCGGGCAGCTTTCCACACCGCTGCGTGACCGCTTTGGCGTACTATTGAAACTGGAATTGTATTCTCCCGAGGAGCTTGCCAAGATCGTATCCCGAAGTGCTGGGATTCTTGGGCTGCCCATTGATCGAGACGGTGCGCTGGAGATTGCCTCCAGAAGCCGCGGCACGCCCCGTATCGCCAACCGACTTCTCAAGCGCGTACGCGATTTTGCAGAGGTAAAGGGAAATGGCAGAGTGGACAGTGCCATAGCGGACTATGCACTTCGCTCTCTTGAGATCGACGAGCTGGGACTTGATAACGTGGACCGCAGAATGTTGCGTACCATCATCACCACCTTTGACGGCGGACCCGTAGGTCTTGATACCCTTGCGGCAACGGTCGGTGAAGAAGCCATTACCATTGAAGACGTATACGAGCCGTATCTGATGCAGATCGGCTATCTAAACCGCACGCCAAGGGGAAGATGTGTCACCAGACTTGCCTATGAGCATCTGGGTATCCCCTATAAAACAAACGAAAAAACGGTCTACGGTGTGCAGACCGATCTACTGAACAACGAGGAGTGAATGCCATGTGGCGGGCTGAGAATTGGAAGGATTATTCGCTGCTGGATGCTTCGGACGGTAACCGTTTGGAGCGCTGGGGAGATTATACTCTGGTACGCCCTGACCCCCAGGTGATCTGGCAGGGTGTGAAGCAGCATTCCGATTGGCGCATTGCCGATGCATCCTATAGCCGTTCCCGTTCGGGCGGCGGAGCATGGAATCAGAATAAATTGCCCGAAGGTTGGCAGATATCGTACGATAGTCTAGGACTTCGATTCGGTATCAAGCTTATGGGATTTAAGCACACGGGTGTGTTTCCCGAGCAGGCTGTCAACTGGGAATGGTTTTCAAAACTGATCAAGGAGGCCGGAAGACCCATTTCGGTACTAAATTTATTTGCCTATACCGGTGGTGCCACCATAGCGGCGGCAGCGGCGGGGGCTTCGGTGTGCCATGTGGACGCCTCCAAGGGAATGGTTGCCATGGCAAAGGAAAATGCAGCCCTTTCGGGGCTTTCCGATAAGCCGATCCGCTATATCGTGGACGACTGTAAAAAATTCGTGGAACGTGAGATCCGCCGTGGCAAGCGTTACGACGCCATCATTATGGACCCTCCGTCTTATGGAAGAGGACCTACGGGTGAGGTTTGGAAGCTGGAAGAGCAGATCTTCGATTTCGTCAAGCTTTGTTCGGAGTTGATCTCCGATCAGCCGCTGTTTGTGCTGGTCAATTCCTATACCACAGGGCTTTCTGCCTCTACTATGGGCTATATGTTGGATATGGTTATGAGAAGTAAGCATCCCGGCAGTGTGGTAAGCGACGAGATCGGGCTTCCCGTGAAGGCATCGGGATTGGTGCTGCCTTGCGGTGCATCCTCCCGTTGGACACCCACCAAGTAAGGAATAAAATATGTCGAATACACCCTTTATTCAAATTGAAAATTTGAATTTTTCATACGAAGACGAGAGCCGTAGAATGGCGGTTCTGAAAAACTTGAATCTGACCATTGAAAAGGGAAGCTTTGTTGCGATCCTTGGTCACAATGGCAGCGGGAAGTCAACGCTTGCCAAGCTTCTCAATCTGATGCTGCTGCCCGATTCGGGACGAATTCTCATTGACGGCGTGGATATTACCGATGAGAATCTCAGTGAGGATGCACTATATGAGATCCGCAGACGGATCGGCATGGTCTTTCAGAATCCCGACAATCAGCTGGTTGCGACCGTTGTGGAGGAGGACATTGCCTTTGGCCCCGAAAATCTCGGTGTAGAGCCAAAGGAGATCCGCCGCAGAGTGGACGAAGCCATGGAGCTGCTGGGCATTTCGGAATATGCAAAACATAGCCCCGCGAAGCTGTCGGGCGGTCAAAAGCAGCGTGTAGCCATTGCGGGCGTGATTGCAATGCTGCCCGAATGTGTGGTATTTGACGAGGCAACCGCTATGCTGGATCCCAAAGGCAGAGAAGAGGTCATGAACGCCATCACTATGCTGAACAGGGAAAAGGGGATCACCGTGATCCACATTACGCACAATATGGAAGAGGCGGTGCTTGCCGACCGTGTGATCGTGATCCATGACGGTGAGATCGTTAAAGACGGCACGCCTCGCAGTGTGTTTTCCGACGTCGAAGGGCTCGTATCAAGAGAACTGGACGTGCCACAGGTGACGCAGCTGTTCCATTTACTGAAAACGCGCGGCATATCCGTCACGACCGACGTATTAACAGAGGAGGAAGCGGTCAAAGCATTCGTTGACCTTTATCCGGAAAAGAATCATGGCAAATGAAGCTGTCATTAAAACCGAGGAGCTGACCTACGTTTACGGGAAGGGCACGCCCTTTTACAGAGTAGCGCTTGACCGTGTTTCCCTCTCCATTGAAAAGGGAAGCGTGACCGGGATCATCGGTCATACGGGAAGCGGTAAATCAACGCTGGTTCAGCATTTCAATCGGTTATTAAAGCCGGAGAGCGGTACAGTATCGGTTTCCGGTAAGGATATTTGGGAAAAGACCGATGAAAACGGAAAGATCTGCTTTAAGGTCGGACTTGTTTTCCAGTATCCCGAGTATCAGTTGTTTGAAGAGACCGTGGAGGCCGACGTGGCTTACGGTCCCAAAAATATGGGATTGTCCGAAGAAGAGATCAACGAACGTGTAAAGCGTTCGCTACAGCTTGTGGGACTTTCCGAGTCTTATTTACAGCAGTCTCCCTTTGAACTGTCGGGCGGACAGAAGAGACGTGTGGCAATTGCAGGCATTATGGCAATGGAGCCCGAGGTTCTGGTGCTGGATGAGCCTGCTGCGGGTCTTGATCCCCAGGGACGCAAGGAGATCTTTTCCGGTATCCTGCGTTACAGAGAACAAACGGGCAAGACGGTGATCATTGTAAGTCACAGTATGGAAGACATGGCAAGCTACTGTGACTCCGTGATCGTCATGAACCGCGGTGAGGTGTTTTTGTCGGGACAGACAAGGGAGGTCTTCTCGAAGGCAGATGCGCTTTCATCGGTGCATTTGAACGTTCCGCAGATCACTTCTTTTATGTCGAAGCTGCAAAAAATGGGATATCCCGTTCCTTCCGACGTGCTGACGGTAGAGGATGCAGCCGATGTCCTTGTCAAACTGCTGGGAGGTGAGGGTACATGCTGAAGGATGTGACCTTCGGTCAGTATTTCCCGGGCAGATCGCTTCTGCATAGATTGGATCCCAGGATCAAGATTCTTTCTGTGATCCTGTTGATCGTATGGATCTTCATGGCTGAGCATATTCTGTCTTATGCACTTCTGCTTTTGACCTGCATTTCGCTGATCCTTGTGGCAAAGCTGCCCTTAAAAACGGTTTTCCGCAGCATACGTGGAATTTTTATCATATTGCTGATTACTGCACTGATCAATTTGTTTTTAACCAAAGGGGAAGGTAAGCCGCTCGTGGATTGGGGAGTGTTTTCCATCTATGAGGAGGGCATTTGGCGGGCGATTAAGATGTTCTTGCGCATTACGATCCTGCTGATTATGACCTCTGTGGTGCTGACATATACTACTTCCCCCATTGATTTGACGGATGGCATTGAAAGACTGCTGTCACCCCTATCGTATCTGCACGTTCCTGTGCACGATTTTGCCATGATGATGTCGATTGCGCTTCGGTTTATTCCCACGCTCATCGAGGAAACGGATAAGATCATGTCCGCACAAAAGGCAAGAGGTGCGGATTTCTCCAGTGGAGGGATCGTTAAACGTATTAAGGCGCTGCTGCCGGTGCTGATCCCTTTGTTTATTTCCGCATTCAGACGCGCGGAGGAATTGGCAACTGCAATGGAATGCCGCTGCTACAGGGGCGGAAAGGGAAGAACTCGCATGAAGGTATTGCACATGGGAGTACACGATATACTGTTCTCTGTGTGGATGCTTGCTTTGGGTGCAGGGGTACTGCTGATCAATCACTTTGCATACGGATTGGTGGGCTTTTAAGATGTGGGTCATGGAGATTGCCTATAATGGCGAGCATTATCACGGCTGGCAATATCAACCGAATTTGCCGACCGTACAGGGAACACTGACGGCTTCTCTCGAAAAGCTGCTTTTACAAAAAGTGATGATTTCGGGATGTAGCCGAACCGACGCCGGGGTGCACGCAAGACAGTTTGTGTGTAGTCTGGATACAGAGCGACCGATCGGAATACCTATGGATCGCTTTTGCAAGGCAGCAAATCATCTGTTACCCGATGACATTGTGATATTATCTGTCAGAGAAGCGGATGCAGACTTTCATCCGAGATTTCAGGTGAAGTATAAGGAATACCGCTACGAAATGCGGGACGGACTTTGCTTTGATCCTTTCTTGAGAGGACGTGTTTGGCAGATCCCCTACGCGCTTGATGAGGAAATCATGAATGCTGCCGGGAAATGCCTTGAGGGAACGCATGATTTTTCAGCGTTCTGTTGTGCCGACACGTGTGAAGACCGTGTGCGCACAATCTATTCGTTAAATGTATTTAGACAGAATGACCACGTGATCCTTTCGGTTTGCGGCAACGGTTTTCTGTATAATATGGTTCGTATCATCACCGGTACGCTGGTTGACGTTTCCACAGGTCGCTTTGCGCAGCAGGAAGTGGAAAAGATCCTTTTATCAAAGGACCGTCGGCTTGCCGGGCGAACCGCACCCGCGCAGGGCTTATACCTGCATTCTGTGGTGTACTAAAATTTCAAACAAAGGCGGAGGTGAGGTTTATTGATAAAAAGAGATGGGGAAAGCGGCTTTGACAAAAAAGAAAAAGGAAATGCACTGGTAAAGAAATCGGATTCAAAGCTTGACAAAACCGAAAAGGCAAGAAGAGCCTCGCGTGTTCGTTTTGCTTTGGAGCAAGAGCCGAAGGTCGATATGTATTTTTACAAAATCTACCGAAAACTCAGATTGCTGCGCTATGTTTGCGTATTACTTGCGGCGCTGTTTGTGATGACAGTACCCATGGTATACAGTGACCATATCACAACAGACAATTTCAAATACCTGATGAAGTATATCAATCTGCAGCTGTCCGAGGATGCAGAGGAGTACGCGCCTTTTTCTTACGAGCCTTCGGAGTGTATGGATTTCGGTATTTATTCCGATGATATTGTGATCTGTACGGATAGTTCCGTTGTGTTCTACGACAAGCTCGGTAATGAATCCCTACGCGTTACCTTTGGACCGTATGAAGACCCCACAATGCTGATCTCCAAGGCATACGTGATGGTGTATGACAGAGGCGGAAACGAATACGTGATACTCAACAACTTTAAGTTGCTTCACCGTAAGACGACCGAATATCCGATCCTACACTGTGCGCTGGATGATAGCGGACGCTATGCTGTTCTGACCTCCAATCAGAATTACAGTAGCGAGGTGCAGGTGTTCAACCGTCATTTCAAACAAACTAACCGTATTCAGAGGGATCTGTACATCAGTGATCTGTTTTTCACCGATGATGTGGGTGGCTTTGGATATACCGGCTTTACCACCGATACAAAGGGCGGGAAGAGAGGAGAAGTCTGTTTGTATGATGCAGAGAGTCAAAAGATACTCGAGGTCTGTGAAGGTGAACTGCCCCTGCGCGCAGTCGCATTAGCGGGAAGGCTGAAGGTTCTGTATACCGACCGTGTTACGTGGTATGACATGAAGGGAAAAGAGTTGAAAAGGTATACCTTCAACGATGCTCCGGGCGCTTTTTACCTGTCTGGTGAAAATACGGTGATCTGCTTTGAAGCTGAGGACGGACCGTCTGAATTCTATACAGTTTTGCTGTCAGAGAAGGAGGATGAGCCGATCCGAATGGAAAATACCGATCGTATTCTGCGTGTTCAATGGCATGAGGATCGATGTTATCTGATCGGTGAACACACGCTTGCAGTAATGAACGGAAAGGTTTTGTCAGATTCGATAGCGGATCTTACCGGACTGAAAAAGCTGCTGTTTTTACCGGGCGGAAAGCTCATGGGCTGTTATTCGGACAGAACAGAGACCATTGTGATTTCCGAATCGCAAACTAATCTAAACCAAAATTAAAAATCAATGAATGAAATCAATTTTAGAAGGAGAACTTAATTATGTCTATTATTCTTGATATTATTGCTGTTGCTATTATTATTGCTTGTGCAGTATCCAGCCTGAAGCAGGGTGCTATGGCAAAATTCATTAAATCCGTTGCTCCCATTCTTTCCGCTATTGCGGCAGCTTCCGGTGCTAAGAGCGTAGGTGTGCACTTTGCGGGCGTTGCTAAGAAGATCGCTCCCGAAACAGAAGCAGTTCACTCTATCATCCAGTTCGCATTTGGTTTTATCATCATCTTCGTTCTGGCTATGCTGGTTCTCTTCATCATCCGTAAGCTCTTCACCTGGGTTAACAACCTGCTTAACAAGATCCCCGGCCTCGGCACCGTTAACAAGATCGTAAACGTTGTTCTGGGCGTTCTGATCGGTTACTTCAATGCTAACTTCTTCGTATACATGATGCGCGGCGTTGGTATTTTTGTTGAATCCATCGAAACCGGACTGATCGATACCGTTGTTTGTAAGTTCATTGGCGAGCACTCCGTATTTGAATTTGTGATCGAAAAGATCGCAGGTCTGTTCGCATAAACAGTTAAAATATTTGATTTGTGCCGCTGAAAAGCGGCACAAAAATTTGCATTATTTGGAGTTTTTATATGAAAATGTGTGCCAGATGTAATAAACGGCCTGCGGTCGTATTTATCACCCGTTTGGATGGCGATAAGTCGATCAATGAAGGTATCTGCCTGCGCTGCGCAAAGGATATGGGACTCAAGCCCGTGGATGACATCATGGAAAAAATGGGGATCTCCGCTGAGGATCTTGACCGCATGGACATGGAAATGCAGGGATTGATTGAAAGCGTTTCCGAGGAAGACAGTGATGATGACAATCAGGGAAAGACCCCACCCATCGATTTTAATAAGTTGTTTGGTTCCTTGATGAGAGATGAGGGAAGTGCCTCTGAGTCCGCTTTTAAAGCTGATTCTTCTCAAAAAGAGAAGAGCAAGAAGAAGGAAGAAAAGGGCAAAAAATTCCTTTCCATGTACTGTGAGGATCTGACCCGCAGAGCCAAAGAGGGAAAGCTGGATACCATCATTGGCAGAGATCGTGAGCTGGCACGTGTAATGCAGATTTTATGCCGTAGACAGAAGAACAACCCCTGCCTCATCGGAGAACCCGGTGTTGGTAAAACCGCGATTGCGGAGGCGCTTGCTTCTAAGATCGCGGCAGGGGATGTTCCCTATAAGCTGAAGAACAAAGAGGTCCACTTATTGGATCTGACTTCTCTTGTGGCAGGCACACAGTTCCGCGGTCAGTTTGAAACCCGTATCAAGGGCCTGATTGAGGAGGTCAAAACGCTTGGTAATATCATCCTTGTGATTGACGAGGTGCATACCATTGTCGGTGCGGGTGATGCAGAGGGTGGTATGAATGCTGCCAATATTTTGAAGCCAGCACTCTCCAGAGGAGAGATCCAGGTCATCGGTGCCACGACCCTTGCCGAATACCGTAAGTATATCGAAAAGGACTCGGCGCTTGAACGCAGATTTCAGCCTGTGCTCGTAGATGAACCCTCGGTGGAATCTACTATTCAGATCCTGCTTGGCATCAAGGGTTACTATGAACAGTTTCACGGAATTACCGTTCCGGATGGCGTGATTCGCAGAGCAGTCGTTTTATCCGAGCGTTATATCACCGACCGTTATCTTCCCGACAAAGCAATCGATCTCTTGGATGAGGCGTGTGCTTATCAGGCACTGAATGCCAAGTGTATTGATGAATTGGCACAGTGGGAGGATCGTTCAAGAGCAACCGATAGTCGACGTGAGGAGCTGGAGAATACGCCCCCCGAAGAGGGGATGGCAGAAGAGCATTACCGCGCTCTTGCAGATCTTAAACAACAGAGTCTTGTGGAGCAGGACGAGATCAGCAGACTTCGCACCGAAAAAGAAAAGGTGCATTTGACTCTGGAGTCGCTTGCCACTGTAATCGAGATCTGGACAGGTGTTCCTGCCAGCAATATTACTGAACTCGAATTTGAACGGATCGATAAGTTGGGCGACCGCATCAGACGCCATATCGTCGGTCAGGACGAGGCAGTGGATGCGGTTGTGCGTGCCATTAAGCGCAGCAGAGCGGGTATTTCTTATAAGAGAAAGCCGGTATCCTTTATTTTTGCAGGTCCCACGGGTGTCGGTAAAACGGAGCTTGTCAAAACATTGGCACAGGATCTTTTCAGCTCCCCTGAAAATCTGATCCGTTTGGATATGACTGAGTTTATGGAAAAGCACTCGGTTTCCAGAATCATCGGTGCGCCTCCCGGCTACGTTGGATACGATGATGCGGGGCAGCTGACCGAAAAGATCCGTCGCAAGCCATACTCGGTCGTACTGTTTGACGAGATTGAAAAGGCACATCCGGACGTGCTCAATATCCTTTTGCAGATACTGGATGACGGTCACGTGACCGATGCACAGGGTAGAACTGTCAATTTTGAAAATACTGTCATCGTTATGACCACGAATGCAGGTTCTTCGATGGCGAGCGCACCGCTTGGATTCGGAACCTCTGCGCAGGAGGTTTCTAAGGAAAAAACGATGCGTGCTCTTGAGGGCTTCTTGCGCCCCGAATTTATCAATCGCGTTGATGAAATTATCACCTTCCGCTCGCTTGATAAAGCAGACTTTAAGTCGATCGCTGCGATTATGATCGATCAGCTGGCAAGCGCACTTTCGGATCACGGAATCCGTCTGAACTGTACCGATGCAGCGCTGAAAGTGATCGCTGATCAGTCCTTCTCGGCAAAATACGGTGCCAGAAATATGCGCAGATATATTCAGAAAAACATTGAGGATGAAATTGCAAACGAGATCATCGGACATTACGAGGATTCGATCGCAATGATATCCGTGGATGCAAACGTAGAGGGCAACGGTCTTGTGATCCGCTACGTTTGATCGGAGGAAACGTGAAAAACAGGTGGTACGATTGCTCTGTTGAAGAGATTGTCGAAAAACTGAATAGCAATGAACAGTCGGGACTTACGCAAAAGCAAGCCCTGACCCGTTTGCGTGCCACCGGAAAGAATATTATTTATCCGATCTCAAAGGCGTCCTTTAAAAGCTATCTGAAGCAGGTGGTCACCGATCTGACGGCAATTCTTTTGATCTTGGCTGCTGCTGCTGCAGCACTGTTTGAAAAAAATGCTTGCGCCGTGGCGATCCTTGCCATACTGGCTGTGAATTATACCGTATCTATTGTTTCATTTATTCGTTCCCAGCGGATTTTGGAGGATGCTGCCGGTCAGTCGCTACCAAGTGCAAAGGTCATTCGAGACGGAAAGCTGTTTCTGGTTCGTCAGGAGGAGCTTGTTAGGGGAGATATTATTTTGGTGTGTGCCGGGGATATTGTCCCCTGTGACGCCAGACTCATTGAATGTGAGGGACTGTCTCTGCTTGAAAGCAATTTGTATGACGTCAAGGGAGTTGTGAATAAAAGAGCAGATTTTGTGGATGCCCGTAATTTGCCCATGCGAGAGCGTGTCAATATGCTATATGCATCTACAATCGTGACCTCAGGACGCGGAAAAGCGATTGTTTGTGAAACGGGGGCTTCCACGCTTGTTTGCAGCCTAAAGAAGAATCCCTCTATTGCCAATCATGACAAGCTTTCTATTATTGCAAGATTGCAGCGGTATTCCACCGTTGCCAGCCTGTTGTCCATAGGACTTGTATTTCTGTTAACGCTTTTGAATTTCTATTTCAGCTCCGGTCGCAGTATTTTCGACGTGTTTTTGATCACCCTTTCCCATGCCGTTTCCTCCATGTCGGAATTGTACACTGCGTTTGCCTATATTATTATTTCACTTGGAATTTTCGGGGCGGTACGGCAATTTAATAAGGTCAATACGGGAGCGGTGATCAAAAATGCTTCCGGTATTGAGAAGATGAAATCCATCAATTGCCTACTGATCCCCAAGGAGAGCCTTTTCCTTGAAAAGGAGATGAAGCTGAACTGCGTATACACGCAGGGGATGCTATATTCTGTTTTTGATCCGCGCCCCGGACAGGCGATGTGCGAAACGCTTCGCTATGCTGTGATTTCAAGCGGTCTGTACGGTGCGGGGAAGCTTGTTAACAATAACATACGATCAAATCATATTTACTCGGCAGAGGAGGAAGCGATCATTCGTGCTGCACGTCAGTGTGCACTGTATGATAAAAGTCTGGATGCTGAGTATCCGATGATTGAACATGTGGGTTATGGTCGTGAAAGCCGCTTTGATACAACACTGTTCAGACAGGGCAGCCAGTTCAGGATTGCACTGCGAGGTGACGTGCGCCACGTAATCGCAAACTGTACTTCTTATCGAAAAGACACCGAGTCAGAGCCACTTAATGCTAAAAAGAGAAGCGAGCTGTTGTATGAGGCAGACCGCTTGATGCGAGAGCATTATAAGGTCGTTGCTGTGGCAACCAAAAATTCTGTTTATAATAATCTTCGCCGTCTACCTGCATGTCAGAACGATCTGACCTTTGAGGGCTTTATCTGTATTCAAGAGCCTATCCTTCCGGATGCTGCCATGAATATTGCCCGTTGCAGAAATGCAGGCATTCGTGTAATTATGTTTTCTTCGGACATTTCTGAAGGCAACCGTTCGCTGGCATCCTCCCTTGGAATCATTCAGCACGAGGATGAGGCGGTTTCGATTGCGCAGCTGTCACAAATGAGAGATGATCTGATTCGTACCAATTTGTCGGCGTACAATTTATATGAAGGACTGAACAATGCGCAGCTTCGTCACATTATGCGTTGGCTCAAGGAAGATCTTGAATATGAGATTGGGGTGCTGGGGCGTACACTGGATGACGTCGGTCTGATCCGCGATGCTGACGTGGGCTTTGCCGAGGTACTGACTCTTTCTGAAAGTGCTTCCAAGGGAGGTGTTGAGTGCACTCCCGATAATATGCCCGCTTTGTCCAAAAACGCCAGAGATAGCGGAAAGAATGGCTGCGAAGCGTTAAAATTCATTTCTGATGTGGCTGTTTCTAAGCCGGATAGACATGGAAACGGAGGCTTTAACGCAGTCGTTGCTGCGATTGCTTCCTCAAAGGCGATCTATCTCAACATTTTTCAAACGGTCTGCTATCTGCTTTTGACACACTCCACAAGGTTATTTATCGTACTGTTTGCAACCTTTACAGATCTGTTATTGCTTCAGCCGCATCAAATGCTGTTTACCGGCCTGATCGTTGATCTGCTTGCCGTCTTTGTCATCGCATTTACCAGAGCGGATCCGCGATCCCTTCAGGATAATAATGATTACGAAAAGAAGCTTACACTGCTGCCCCTGCGGCAGTTTCCCATTGTACTTCTGGGACTTGGTTGGGGCTCTCTCAGCTATTTCAGTGCATGGGTGATGCTTTGGTTGCATCCGGACAGCACTGCGGATCAGATCTCGTCGCTGATATTTGTTTCATTTATCATTTGTCAGCTTTTGATTCTGCTTTCGATTTCCAATCCTTCAGTGTTTTCGGGACAAGGGATCCGTGTGAATGCGATTTATCTGATTGCAGTACTGTTATGTGTCGGTTTCATCCTCTTGTCCTTCTTCAACGGTGCTGTACAAGGATTCTTTACCATGGTTCCAATTGAAAAGGATGGAATATGGATCATATTCATACCTGCACTCGGTACGTTGATATTGACTGAGCTTTATAAGCTTTACAGAGATCGTGGTCAATCCAAACGAAGTAATTTACCCAAAAAAAAGAAAACTCTCACATAGTGAGAGTTTTCTTTAATTTTATCCTTGATTATACCTTCTTTGAGTATACTTAACGCACTCTACAATGGGAATAATTAGAGCTCCCAAACAAATCGCAACAAAGTATTCATAGAGTCCGACTCCCGTAAATCCAAAAGCATTGGCAAGCAGGGGAATCTCACATACTGCTGTTGTAGCAACCAGTGCCGCTATAGCTGCCAGCCACAGTGCTTTATTGTGGGAGTGCAGTGTAAACATACTGCCGCGTTGAGACCTCATATTAAAGCTATGGAAGATCTCTGCCATGGACATGGTCAGAAACGCCATCGTAACACCGCTTTGACTGTTTGCGATTTCCCACACGCCGGATTCCATATAGTGTCCTATAAAATAGGAGAGAAGCACCAATACGGAAACAGTAATTCCCTGATACGCGATATCAAATCCCATGCCGTTTGAAAATACGCCCGCTTTGGCAGAACGCGGCTTTCGTTCCATAATACCGGGTTCTGCCTTTTCCATTCCCAAGGCAAGTGCAGGGAAGGAATCGGTCACTAAATTAATCCACAGTAAATGAACGGGGTGCAAAATCGTAAACCCGAGGAGGGTGGCAACAAAGATGCTGATCACTTCCGCAATATTGGATCCAAGCAAGAACTGGATCGCTTTACGGATGTTATCATAGATTCTTCTGCCTTCCTCAACTGCGCCGACAATGGTGGCAAAGTTATCGTCGGCCAGAACCATGTCGGCCACGTTTTTGGTAACGTCCGTGCCTGTAATGCCCATTCCGACACCGATATCGGCAGATTTAATGGACGGTGCATCGTTGACACCGTCACCGGTCATGGCAGTGACGTAGCCAGCGTTTCGCCAT
>SVRH01000010.1 GCA_015064925.1 Oscillospiraceae bacterium
CGCTTCGGCAATGCCGTCGGCGGCTTCACGGGCGGTGTATTCGCAGTTTTCCAGCACGTGAACCTTAATGAGCTCACGGGCATCCAGCGCCTTTTCCACAAGGATCAGCATATTTTCGCTGACCCCCCCCTTGCCCACCTGCAGGATGGGCTCGAAGGCGGTGGCTTTACTGCGCAAAAAGGCGCGTTGCTTACTTGTTAACATCGGTGTGTTCCTCCAAGTGGTTTTTTAGTAAACTTGCAAAATTCTTCAAGTATTTCTTGAGTTCCCCTGCAAAGGCATGCATACTCTTTGCGCGATGGCTTATGCTGTTCTTTCCCTCTGCGGTAAGCTGTGCAAAGGTCTTATCAAGGGGTTCGTAGTAGAAAAGGGGATCGTAGCCGAAGCCGCCCGTACCGCGGGGAGAATCGAGAATGGTGCCGGGACATTTGCCCATGGCAGAAATGCAATCACCGTCCGGAGCGATACAGACAATGGCAGAAACGAAATGAGCGGTGCGTTTTTCAGAAGGCACGTTTTTCAAAAGCTCCAGCAGCTTATCGTTGTTGTTCTTGTCGTTGCAGGGCTCTCCGGCGAAGCGTGCGGAGTACACACCGGGTGCGCCGTTAAGATAGTCTACCGACAGCCCCGAATCGTCCGCAATGGCAAACCACGCTTCATTTTTCAGGGCATTGGCTTTGATGTAGGCATTCTCAAAAAAGGTGCTACCGTTTTCTTCGATATCCTCGGTAAAGCCTGCTTCCTTCATGGAAACGACCTCGATCTCGCAGTCAAGCTCACTTTGCAGAATGGCTTTGATCTCCGCGATTTTATGTTTGTTGCCCGAGGCGATGACGAATTTTAATTTCATCATTCAATGCCTACTTTCTCGCTCTTTTCAAAGAGAGCATCCACAAAATCGCGGGCAGAGAAGGGCTGCAGATCGTCCACCTTCTCGCCAACTCCGATGAACTTCACGGGAATGTCCAGCTCCTCCTTGATGGAGAAGAGGATACCACCCTTGGCGGTGCCGTCCAGCTTTGTCATGACAAGGCCGGTAATATCGGCAGCATTTTTGAATTCCTTTGCCTGAATGACCGCGTTCTGACCGGTGGTAGCGTCCACCACCAAAAGGTTTTCTCGGCTGGCATCGGGCAGCTCACGGCTGAGCACGCGATTGATCTTGGCAAGCTCATCCATCAGATTCTTCTTGTTGTGAAGGCGTCCTGCGGTGTCCACGATGAGAACGTCAGCGCCGCGCTTTTTAGCGGCGTTTGCGGCGTCAAACACCACGGCAGCGGGGTCGGAGCCCTCCTGCTGAGCAATGATGTCCACACCCACGCGGTCTGCCCAGATCTTCAGCTGATCGATGGCGCCCGCACGGAAGGTATCGGCGGCGGCAAGCACCACCTTTTTGCCGTCCTTCTTCAGCTGGGCTGCGATCTTGGCGATCGAAGTGGTCTTGCCCACACCGTTGACACCGATGACCAGGATCACCGAGGGGGTAGTCTCCAGCTTCAATGGTGTATCCTCGCCGACCATCTCGCAAAGGATCTCCTTTAAGACCTCCAGTGCTTCCTCGCCGCCCTGGATTTTCCGTTCCTTGAGGGTGTCGCGCAGACGATCGATGATGATCTCAGTGGAGGTGTAGCCGCAGTCTGCCATGATGAGCAGCTCTTCCAGCTCCTCCAGCAGATCCTCATCCACGCGGCGCATATTTTTGAACAGATTGTGTACCTGACCAAAAACAGAATTCTTGGTCTTTGTCAGACCTTGCTTTAATTTTTCAAAAAATCCCATAGTTTATTACCTGTAGTATATCGTATTATTTCAGTTCCATACCGATCTTCTGCTCGGCTTCATTGACGTTCAGCGAAAGCACGCGAGAAATACCGCGCTCCTGCATGGTAACGCCGTACATGGTGTCGGCTTCCTCCATGGTACCGCGACGGTGGGTGATGACGATGAACTGAGTCTTATCGGAGAATCGCTTGGCGTAGGTAGCAAAGCGGGTCACGTTGACCTCGTCCAGCGCAGCCTCGATCTCGTCCAGCAGACAGAAGGGGGCGGGATTGACCCGCAGAATGGCGAAGAAGAGTGCGATGGCAACGAATACCTGCTCGCCGCCCGAAAGCAGGGAAAGGCTCTTGATGATCTTTCCGGGAGGGGCAACGTTGATCTCAATACCGCTTTCAAGAACGTTATCGGGCTCGGTCAGCTTCAGCTCCGCCGTACCGCCGCCAAACAGCTCGGCAAAGACGGTATGGAAGTTTGCGTTGATGGCGTGGAAAACTGTGTTGAAGCGTTCTCTCATTTCCTTTTCCAGCTTGAAGATGATATCAAGCAGATCCTGCTTGGACTTGGTCAGGTCTTCAGACTGCTTGGAAAGGAAATCAAAGCGTTCCTTTACTTCCTTGTATTCTTCGATAGCGTTCACGTTTACGGCTCCCAGCTCGCGGATTCGGTTACGCAGCTTATTCTGCAGAGAGCCGATGGCAGGGCGGTTTTCCTCGGTGACAGCGGGATAGTCAAGCTCTTTGGCAGCGGAATAGGTCAGCTCGTATTCGTCCCACAGACGTGTGGTATACTTTTCCTGCTCCGCAGTAATAGAGCTGAGTGCGCTTTCAAGACGGGTATACTCGCGGAAGACGATCTCGCGGTGTCTTGCTTTTTCTTTTTGCTCCTGGCGCAGATCGGACAGCTGCTTTTCCAGCTCCATGCCTTCGGTCGTCAAGTGGTCAAGCTGCTTTTGCAGGCGCTCAATTTCCTCACTGACCGATGCCAGCGCATTTTTGTTTTCCTTGATCTTCTCCTGCGTGTCGGACTGCTTCTTTGCGGTTTGACGCAGCTTTTCTGTGACAGCTTCAATGTCGGAAGCCGCGCTTGCCATCATGGAAAGGGCAGTCTCGCTTTCTTTTGCAATGATCTCCAGATCCTTTTTGCAGGATGCCAGTGCCAGCAGCAGATCGTTCTTTTCATCAATGACGCGGTCCAGCGTATCGGTGAGGGTCTTACCGTATTCTGTTTTCTTTGCGTAAGCCTCCTGCAGAGAAGCGATCTGTTCTTCGCTTTCCTTGATGCGGTCAAGGATGGCTTCCTTTTTCAGACGGTAGGTATCGCCCTGCTTGTCGAGCCCCAGAAGGATCTCCTTCTCTTCGTCCAGTGCCTTTTGGTCAGCTTCGATCTTGGCATCAAGAATTTGATTCTGTGTGTTTTCCGCGTTGTACATCACGCTCAGAATGTCCAAATTGGACTGAGCGGAGCTGCGCTTGTTTTCCAGGTCGTTGATATCGGCTTGGAGCTGCTCCAACTCTGTCTTTCGTGTGCGGATCTCTTCGGACAGGGTCGCGCACTGTCCCTCCAGCTTTTTGATCTCGGCAGCTCTTGTCAGAATGCCGGTGTCTCTCTTGGCAGAACCGCCCGTGAAGGAGCCACCCGCGTTGATGATCTGACCGTCCAGTGTTACGATGCGGAATTTATAGGCGAATTTTCTTGCGATGTCGGCAGCGTTGTCGATGGTATCGCAAATGACGGTACGGCCCAGCAGATTGGAAATGACAGGACGGTACTTTTCATCAAATTGTAAAAGTGCATCGGCGGTTCCCACAAAGCCTGCGTGTGCTTCCAGCTGCGAACGGTTGACGTCCAGATGGGAGGGACGCATTGTATTCAAGGGATAGAATGTGGAGCGACCCGCGTTCTGCGATTTCAGCAGCGCGATGGCAGCCTTTGCTGCGCGCTCGTCGTCTGTGATGATGTTTTGCAGATTACCGCCGAGAGCTGTCTCAATGGCAAGGCTGTACTTGGCATCCACCGAAATGACCTTGGATACGGGACCGCAAATGCCGCTGAGCTTTCCCTTGGAGGCATTGTCCATGATAAAACGCACGCTGCCTGCGTAGCCTTCAAAATGCTCTTCCATGCGAAGAAGCAGCGCCATGCGCTCCTTCACGGTATTAACGGTGACTGTATTTTGGTCGATGGTGTGGGAAAGCTCCTGATGCTGTTGAGCCATAGCCTTGATTTTGACATCATATGACTCCACGTCCTTTTTGCTTTCTTCAAGCTTATCGCTGTAAAGCCGCAGGGTTTCTGTGCCGGAAAGCTTTTTGTCTGCGGTTTCCTTGATGCGCTGCGAAAGCTGGCAGATCTGTTCCTCGATCTCCGCTCTGCGTTCGCTTGTCAGATCGGTGGAGCTATCCAGAGCGGAAAGCTCCATGCGGTGCTCGGACAGAGCATCGCGTGCGAGATCGGTTTGTTCGTCCAGCGCTTCCTTGCTTGCCTCATTCTCGGCAATGGACGCACGCAGCGCTGTCAGAGTATTGGCGTTTTCGGTAAGGGCAAGCTCCTTTTCGGAAAGTGCCGCATCGGCGCTTTCCTTTTTTTTGTCGAGCTCAGATAACTTAACCGATGCCGTTTGCCCTTGCTTTGTTTTGTTTTCGATCTCGATCTCCAACCGCGTTTTTTCGGTGGAAAGATAATCCAGATCGCGCTTTCCCAGCAGATCTCCGCTTTCATAACCATGCTTTTCCTCGGTCAGACGGGAAACGGTACGGCGGATCTCTTCGCTTGTCAGCTTGTTTTCCTGAGAGATGGCGGATAGCTTTTCACTACGCTGGTCAAGTGCGGTGATGCTGTCATCCGCCATTTCCAGCGTGTGCTTGGCGATGGAGAAATCGTCCTCCAGCTTTTTGTTCTTTTCACGTACCGAGTCGATCTCGTAAAGCCAAAGAGAAACGTCGGCTTCCTTTTTTTGCGCGGCAAGCTCTAAGTATTTTTTTGCTTTCTCGCTATCCTTGCGAAGCGGTTCCACGCGTCCCTCCAGCTCGGAAAGAATGTCCTGTACTCGATCCAGATTTTCAGATGCGTCCTTCAGCTTGCGCTCAGCCTCGTTCTTTTTATATCGGTATTTGGAAATGCCGGCAGCTTCCTCAAAGATTCCGCGGCGGTCTTCGCTTTTTTTGGAAATGATCTCGGCAATACGACCCTGACCGATGATGGAGTAGCCCGATTTGCCAAGTCCCGTGTTCATGAACAGCTCGGTGATGTCGCGCAGACGCACGGGCTTTCGGTTGATCATATATTCGCTGTCGCCCGAGCGGTAATACTTACGGGTGACGGTCACTTCGTCGTAATCAATGGGCAGCTGTTCACCAACGGTATTGTCAAAGGTCAGTGATACCTCGGCATATCCCATGGGACGGCGTGCGTCGGTGCCTGCGAAGATCACGTCTTCCATTTTGGTTCCGCGGATGTTTTTGCTGGAAAGCTCACCAAGCACCCAGCGGATGGCGTCCGATATATTGGATTTGCCGCTTCCGTTGGGACCCACGACCACCGTCATGCCGGTGTCGATATTCAATTTTGTACGGTCAGGGAAGGATTTAAAGCCCTGTAATTCAAGTGATTTGAGACGCAATGCTGTTCTCCTCCTGTACGCGGACACAGTACCCTGAAAGGGCGTCCGATTCTATGAAGCGTATTTGTCGTGTGTGATAGATCTCTGTTAGCCGCTGTATATTTCGTCTTTTTTGCCCGATGGCTTTGGAAAGACAGCCCTTGGGGATATACAGCGTGATTCTTTTGCCGTCGGTTTCGATTGTATCCAGTGCTTCTTGACAGCTTTCCAAAAAGAGCTCCGACATGACAAGCTCTCCGAAGGCGGGGTGATAGGGACCTTCCAGGATACCGTCATCCGTGTGAAGCTCCTCGTTTTCACAGAGTCCGATGCGAAGGCAGGTCCCTCCTGCATCTTGAATGAGCCGCAGGATCTTTGCTGCCCGCTTGACGGCATCCTCGGTGGAAAGAGGGGTATACGTTCCCTCTGACAGCTGTGTGGCAAGGGGGGTATTTCGAAGCACAACGGTGGGATAGATCCGAAAGTGTCGCACTCCAAGCGTCAGCAATCGCCTTACCGTTTCTTCCTCTGTGTGGCTTGTGGCATCGGGAAGCCCCAGCATGATTTGACCCACAAGGGTAAAGCTGCCGTGATCAAGGATCAAACGGCAGGCATACTCGGTTTCCTTGGCAGTGTGTCCGCGTCGGCAGGCACTCAGTACCCCATCGTCAAGGGATTGTACGCCAAGCTCAATGTCGGTGACACCGTAGACGGCTAAAATTCTTAGTATTTCTTTTGTGATATAGTCGGGACGAGTGGATAGTCGGATGCCGCAGATCCTACCGCTCTGCAGGTAGGAGTGGGCAAGTGAGAGAAGATCGATCATTTCCTTACGATCGATGCCCGTAAAGCTCCCCCCGAAAAACGCGATCTCCACCTCATCTGTTGCTTTGCCGGCGGCAAGCGCCGCATCGATATCGGCCTTGACCGAAGAAAGCGTATAGCCGCAGCTGCCCGAAATGGTCTTTTGATTGCAAAAGACGCATTGATTGGGACAGCCCCTGTGTGGGATGAAGATCGGTATATTTTTATGCCTTACCATTGGGAGTAGGATCGCCGAACCAGTGCAGGGCATCGGCCGCCGCGCTTTGCTCCGCCTGCTTTTTGGAATGTCCCGAACCCTTTCCAATGACGTTTCGGTTCAGTCTGGCTTCCATTTCATAGGTCTTATCGTGGTCGGGACCGTATTCCGAAACCAGAACATATTCCAGTCGGTCGCCGTGGCACTGCTGCACGATCTGCTGCAGGATGGTCTTGTAATCGCGTGTCTCGCCCTTGGACAGCGCCGCATCTACCTTATCACGGATGAAGGGCAAAACGAACCGTTCCGCTTCGTTATATCCGCCGTCCAAAAAGATAGCGGCAACCAGTGCCTCAAAGGCGTTTTCCAGGGTGGATTTCTTGTCCCGTCCCTCTGGGGTATCCTCTCCGTGACCCAGAAGCAAGGCTTGCCCCACCCGCAGGCTGCGAGCGTAGTCGGCAAGGGCGGTATCTCTGACCACAAAGGCACGCAGTCGGGAAAGAGATCCCTCTGCTTCCTTGGGAAATTTTTTATAGATATGATTGCTGGTGATCAGCGAAAGCACCGAGTCTCCCAAAAACTCCAACCGTTCGTTGCAGGAAATGGCAGGGTTGCCCTTGTATTCGTGTGCGTAGGAGGAATGGGTCAGCGCTTCGTACAGTAGGCTCGGATCTCTGAATTGATAGCCCATACGCTCCTGTAATTTTTCAAAATTATCGTATTCGCAGTTAGTCAGTTTCATTCGTATCTACCGTTTTTGTACCGAAAAGCTCGGTATTGATTTGCTCGATCATCCTGAGCGAGCGTCTTGCGTATTCGGCGTTACGGGCAACCTTTCCGCCCTTCACTTTCTTTTCAAGCGGTTTGATGATGCCGAAATTGGCGTTCATCGGCTGGAATTTGCCGGTGGTGCCGCGTGAAACAAAGGCGCCCATGGCACCAAGCTCGGTCTCCTCGGGGAAGTACAGTGGCTGCTTACTCAGCGCCAGCAGAGCCGCATTGCATCCTGCTACAAGACCGGAGCCTGCCGATTCCACATAGCCCTCCACGCCGGTCATCTGGCCTGCGAAAAAGACCGTGGGACGGCTGCGCAGGCGGTAATTTGCGTCCAGGAGCTTGGGGGAATTGAGGAAGGTATTGCGGTGCATCACGCCGTAGCGCAAAAATTCTGCATTTTCAAGACCGGGGATCATGCGGAATACTCGTCTTTGCTCGGGAAAGGTCAAATGGGTCTGGAAGCCCACCAAATTGTACATACTGCCCATGTTGTTTTCCATACGCAGCTGAACCACGGCAAAGGCCTCCTTGCCGGTATCAGGCAGGGGAAGGCCAACAGGCTTCATGGGACCATAGCGCAGCACGTCAAATCCGCGGCTTGCCATGACCTCCACCGGCATGCAGCCCTCAAACACAGTCAGATCCTCTTCAAATTCGTGAAGATGAGCGGTCTCGGCAGTGATCAGAGCCTCATAGAAGGCTTCGTATTCTTCCTTTGTCATGGGGCAGTTGAGGTAACACGCCTCTCCCTTGCCGTAGCGAGAGGCAGCAAATGCGATCTCGCGGTTGATGCTGGCGGCATCTACAATGGGGGCGGCGGCATCGTAGAAGGAAAGTCCTTCGTAATCAGCGACGTTTTCCTTGATCCATGCGGCAAACGTGTCCGAAGTCAGGGGACCCGTGGCAACCACGGTGATCCCATCCTCGGGAAGACGGGTGACCTCTTCTTCGATCACGGTCACGTCGGGATGATTCTTCAGCTTATTGGTGATATACTCGGAGAACGCGTGACGGTCCACCGCCAGTGCCGAACCCGCGGGGACACGGCAAGCGTGGGCTGCCTCCATGATAAGGCTTCCCATGGCGGTCATCTCTGCCTTGAGCAGTCCCACTGCATTTTCGGGAGAGTCGGATCGCAGAGAATTGGAGCAAACAAGCTCTGCAAATCCGCCTGCACTGTGGTGGGCAGGGGACATCTTGTGAGGCTTCATTTCATAGAGCTTGACACGGCAACCGAGCTTCAGCGCCTGCCATGCGGCTTCACAGCCGGCAAGACCCGCGCCGATCACGTTGATCTCAGGTTTCATTGTCTTGTATCTCCTGTTTGTAGCCGCAGCCCTCCTTGTGGCAGATCAGAAGAGGCTTACCTTTTTTGCGGAACAGCATTTCTCCGCACGTAGGGCATTTCTCCTTGGTGGGCATATCCCACGAGGAGAAGGAACAGTCGGGATATCCGCTGCAGCTATAGAATACGGTCTTATTTCTTCCTTTTTTGGTTACCACGCTCTTGCCGCACAGAGGGCAGTCGATGCCGATCTCCTGCAAAAGCTGGCGAGTAAAGTCACATTTGGGGTAATTGCTGCAGGCATGGAAGCTACCATAGCGTCCCTGACGCAGCACGATAGGAGCCCCGCATTTTTCGCATACCTCGCCCTCAACGGGAACTGCGGGCTTAGTTTCCTTGAGACTCTTGCCATCCTTGGCAAGGGGCTTGGTGTTCTTGCAGGTGGGATAATTGGGGCAGGCAGCAAATTTGCCGAAGCGTCCGCTCTTGACCACCATCTGAGCCCCACATTTTTCGCAGATGATGTCGGTGGGCTCCGGCTCGGTCTTGATGATGCGACGCTCTGCGGTTGCCATTGCACTGTCCAGCTCCTTGGCAAAATCGTTGTAAAACTCAGCCAGAATGTCGTTCATATCGGTTTCGCCGTTTTCAATATCGTCAAGCTTTGCCTCCATATCAGCGGTAAAGCCATAGTCGACGATATTTGCGAATTTTTCCTTCATAAGCTCCGTGGTGACCACGCCAAGCTCGGTGGGATACAGTGACTTGCCCTCCTTATTGACGTAGCCGCGCTGTGTGACAGTGGTCAGAATAGTGGCGTAGGTGCTGGGACGCCCGATGCCCTTTTCTTCGAGGAATTTGATCAGCGATGCTTCGGTATAGCGAGCGGGGGGCTCGGTGAAGTGCTGCTCGGGCAGGATCTCCTTGGAGGATAGCATCTGTCCTTCGTTCAGCTCGGGAAGCAGGGTAGTGCTTTCGCTATCGTCACTGTTTTCCTCTGTTACGGCGAATACCGAGAGGAAGCCTGCAAAGCGCAGGGTGCTTCCGCTGGATTTGAAGGTGTAGCCCGCACATTCGATGTCGGCGGAAACGGTGTCAAACTGAGCAGAAGCCATCTGGCTTGCCATAAAGCAGTTCCAGATCAGATTATAAAGCTTAAACTGATCGGCGGACAGATGGGATTTGATATTGGTAGGTGCATATTCCAGATTGGCAGGACGGATAGCTTCGTGGGCATCCTGCGCACCTGCCTTGCTCTTGTATACTCTCTTTGTCTTGGGATAGTATTCTTCCCCGTAATGGCTCACGATAAACAGTCTTGCTGCCTCTGCCGCCTCATCGGAAATACGCAGGGAGTCGGTTCTCATGTAGGTGATCAGACCGTGGGTACCGGCAGAGCCAAGCGAAATACCTTCGTAAAGCTCCTGTGCGACCTTCATTGTCTTGGCAGAGGAGAAGCCAAGCTTTTTGTTGGCTTCCTGCTGCAGGGAGGAGGTGGTGAAGGGAGGGGCAGGATTGCGCTGCTTGACCGATTTCTTGACCGAGCGTACGGTGAAGGGCTTGCCTTCGATGGCAGCAAGAACCTCTTCGGTTTGCTCTTTGCTTTGCAGCTCTATCTTCTTTTCCATGCCGAAGAAACGGCTCTTGAAGACCTTGTCATCCTCGTTTGCCAGCATGGCGGTAATGGTCCAGTATTCTTCTGGTTTAAAGCTCTTGATCTCTTCCTCACGGTCAACGATGGCGCGTGTGGCAACGCTCTGCACACGTCCTGCGGAAAGGCCGCTCTTGACGGTCTTCCAGAGGTAGGGGCTGAGCTTATAGCCCACGATGCGGTCCAGCAGTCGTCTTGCCTGCTGGGAATTGACCAAATCCATGTCGATGGGACGGGGGTTCTTGATTGCCTTTTTGACCGCCGTTTTGGAGATCTCGTTAAAGGTGATACGCTTGGTCTTCTCCAGCGGAATGCCCAGAACCGCAGCCAGATGCCAGGAGATGGCCTCGCCTTCGCGGTCAGGGTCGGTTGCCAGATAGACGGTGGTGGCGCCCTTGGCGTCCTTGATCAGCTTTTTGATCAGATCACCCTTTTTGCGGATGTTGATGTAATGAGGCTTAAAGTTGTTTTCCACGTCGATGCCAAGGCGGCTCACGGGCAGATCGCGCACGTGACCGTTGGATGCAACGACCTTATAGCCGCTGCCGAGATAGCCTTTAACTGTGGCAGCCTTTGTGGGAGACTCCATAATTACCAGATTTGCCATATGATTTATATACAAGCTCCCCCGCAGGGGAACGTTCCTTTCCAAAATTAGTTTTGTACGGTATATCTTCCACCGGGAAGGGAGGTGATATACCCTTTGATTTCAAGTACCGTCAGAATGACCATGGCGTTGCTTGCCGAAAGCCCCGTTTTGGCGATGATCTCGTCCTGGGTCGGTTCTCCCAACTCCGAAATGCACAGATACACCTCGGAGTGAGCGCCGTTGAGGTCCTTCGGGATCACCGTCTCTTTGATAGGCTGTTCAGGTTCGCAGTAAGGAGCTGCAGTCGACGGTTCCGGCACTGCTTCGGGATGCTGTGCTTGCGCCACCTTCAGCACGCCTTTGCGCTTTGGTGATTGCGGTAGCGACGTGTCGGTTCGGATGATCGGACGGTAGACGGGAATGTCACGGCTATGCAGCTTGGTGGGATAGAGAAGCTCGTACTCCGAGAGAATATCCCGTGCATCGGTGACGGGAAGCGCGCCTGTTTGGATCAGATGATTGGTGCCCTCGCTATTCAATTCGCCTACCATGCCCGGCAGTGCAAAGAGATCGCGTCCCTGCTTGCGTGCATAATCGGCTGTGATGAGCGCACCGCTTTTGCTGTCTGCCTCGATGACGACGGTGCCGAGAGAAAGACCGCTGATGATGCGGTTTCGCGTGGGAAAATTGGATCCGAAGGGGCGAGTGCCGGGAGGGTATTCGGTGACGATCAGTCCCTTGCGCTCGATCTCTTCAAACAGCTCGAAGTTTTCCTTTGGGTAGGTCACGTCGATGCCGCATCCAAGCACGGCAACGGTGAAGCCGCCTGCGTCAAGGCATCCTCTGTGGGCTACGGCGTCCACGCCCAGCGCCAAACCGCTGATCACAATGGCACCGGCACGGGCGAGGTCATAGGCGATCTCATATGCCATGCGTTTACCATACGCGGTCATACGTCGGGTTCCCACCATGGCAACGGTCGCCTCTCTGTCGATATCGGGCAGCTTGCCTTTGCAGTATAGCACAAGGGGCATACGCGAAATGCGGCAAAGACGGTCGGGATATCCCGGAAGACCGGGTGCCAACAGGAACACACCGTTTTGCTTGCAATGGTTATAGATCTCTTCGGCTTTGCGTAAGCTTTTGTCCAGCAGTGCTTTCAGCGTGGTTGCGGAAAGCTCCAGCGGGGCATACTCCTCTTCGGTTGCCTCGTAGATCCGCTTGGGATCGTTGTCGAAGGCTGAAAGCAGCTTTTCTGCGGCAGAACTGCCCGCAGGTATGGCAAGGCTGAGCCAAAGCCAGTATCGGATCGGGTATTGTGCGATGTCGGGCATGATCTACCTCCTGAAGATTATCGTTTGTTTCTGTATTGCTCGTAAAGCAGGACCGAGGCGGCAATAGACGCGTTGAGAGATTCGGTTCCCTCCATCATGGGGATGATGACAGATCCGTCACAAGCGTCGATGACCTCTTCGGACAGTCCGTGACCCTCGTTGCCGATGACAAAGCAGACGCGTGAAACCGATTCTACGTCGAAGAGTGAGACACTGTCGTGATGCAGAGCGGTTGCCAGCACCCTTTGACCGGCGGCACGCAGTGCCTTGATCGCCGCAATGGGATCCTCTACCACCGTGATGTGCCTGTCAAAGAGCATTCCCATGGAGGCGCGTACGGTCTTGGCGTTATAGATGTCCGCGCAGTCACCCGTGAGGATCAGCTCATCGCATCCAAAGGCTGCGGCGGAACGGATCACCGTTCCCAGATTTCCGGGGTCGCGCAGCGAACAGAGCAGCATTCGAGAGGGAAAAATATCCCCTTCGATTTTTTCGGGTATATATATTGTACCGAAATTGTGATATTTGTCAATAGCTTTTGCCAAACAAAAGATTCCCTCGGGGGCTTTTTCTTCTGTTAATTTAGCATATACGCTGTCGTTTACAAGGTAAAGTGCGCAATCGCTGTCGACTAAAGACGTTTCACACAAAGAAAGGTTTTCTTCCGTGCAAAAAACGCTGTGCAGCGGTACCTCTTTTTTGACCGCCTCCGCAAACAGCTTTTTGCCCTCAAAATAAAAAAGTCCGGTTTCTTTTCTTGTTTTTTTGTCCTTCAAAGAGGTGGCAAACTGGACCTTTGGATTGCTTCTGCTGGTGATGATTTCCATATTTTGTATCATTCTTTCTGTTTTCTACCGAAAAAATACAGGCCTTATAAAACCCAACAAGGGCTGTTGCAGAAACTGCAACAGCCCCGGTTTATGTGAATTAGAGAGCAGCCTTAGCCTGTGCTACGATTGCTGCGAAAGCTTCCTTGTCGGAAACAGCCAGTTCAGCCAGCATCTTGCGGTTCATCACGATGCCTGCCTTCTTCAGACCGTACATCAGCTGAGAGTAGTTGATGCCGTTTACCTTAGCCTGCGCGGAGATACGGGTGATCCAGAGAGAACGGAAATCTCTCTTCTTCATCTTTCTGCCTGCGAAAGCGTAATTACCGCTCTTCATGACGGCCTGCTTAGCCATCTTAAAGTGCTTGCTCTTTGCGCCCCAGTAGCCCTTTGCAGCCTTCAGGACTTTATTTCTTCTTTTACGGGTCATCATTGCCCCTTTTACTCTTGCCATTTTTCTATCCTCCTATGATACTTTCGGTTCAAATCTTACTTCTGAATCAGAGTTCTGATTGCGGGAGACATGGATTCGCTCAGATATCCTGCCTTGCGGAGCTGTCTCTTACGCTTTGCGGACTTGAGACCGAGCTTGTGACGACGGTAGGTGTGGGAAAGCTTAACCTTTCCGCTCTTGGTTGTAGTGAATCTCTTGGCGGAAGCCTTGTGAGTTTTGATTGCCATGGTGGGAACCCCTTTCGTTTTTACTTCATTTTTTGCTAGGCGCGAAGAACATGGTCAGATTACGACCCTCCAGAACCGGCTTCTTGTCGATGTCACCGCATTCGCTGAGTGCATCGGCAAAACGCTCGAGCAGGGCAGCACCGATATCCTGATGTGCCATCTGACGGCCCTTGAACTTAACCATTACCTTCACTTTATCGCCGTCCGCGAGGAATCGGCGCGCCTGGTTAACCTTAGTGTTGAAATCGTTGGAATCGATCTTGCAGGTCAGCTGGATCTCCTTGGTGTTGATCTTCTGCTGCTTTTTCTTGTTTTCCTTTTCCTTCTTGTCCCGGTCGAAACAGAACTTACCGTAGTCCATGATGCGGCACACGGCAGGTGTTGCCTGCGCTACCATCAGTACCAGGTCCAAATCCTTGTCATATGCCAGATCCAGCGCCTGAGACAGGGGAATGATGCCGATCTGTTCGTTGTCGGAACCGATCACACGTACATCGGTCTTTTCGGAAATACCCGCTTCGTGGATGATCTCCTCGTTGATGTAGTGCTCTTTTGCATTTTTTTGCTTGATGATTGTCTATCCCTCCCGGTTAGAAAAATAAAAAATGCGCCGAGAACAATTCTCCGCACACAAAATCCCCGCAGTGGTAGCAGGCAAATCATATCAAACCGTACGTCACCGATTGTGCGCAGGTGAGAGCAGAGAACTCTTCTTCTTTTTCACGCAGAGTATGATACCACAATTTTATGGTGCTGTCAAGGGGTTTTATGAAATTTTTTGCAATTTTTTTAACCTCTTGTTTGTTACTCCGTTTGACATTTTGCGCTCACTGTGCTACAATTTCCTATAGAAAGCTTTGTGAGGTGCGGTTATGACAAATCAGTTCTGGTCTCTTACGGATGACGGGATCGTATGGAAGGTAAAGAAGGGGCAGTGCCACCTTGACGATATTGAAATGAGCGCTCTGTATGCCGATTATATCGTATCCTACGGGGTGAAAGAGGACGGCAGTCTCCATCTTTCGCGTTCCTGTTATTTTCCTACCCTTCGTACCATTCCCAATAATACCCATGCTACCTACCATATCGAAATAGATGACAGCGACGCTCCGGCGCTTCTTTGCAACGGAAAGCCGCTTACCGAATACCCAAGTCAGTTTTCTCTTGACGGCACACTTTCCGTTTTTTCGGAAACAGATGGCGGAGTGACGGTGCAGCGCCGATTCTATCCCGCATCAAAGGACAGATGCTGCATCGAGCTTATCACGGTCAGTGCCACCGCTTGTGTGCAGCTTTGCCTTTCCAAGCCCTGCAGCACGGTACACGCCTACGGCAGAGGTACCAAGGGCGTTTATATCGCAAGGATCGACCATACTGCACCCGATACCGTCACACTGGCAAAGGGGCAGGAAATGACCTTTGCGATCTTTTACAGCGCACACGTGTCGGGAGAGAAATTCGTCCTGCCCGATGCGAAGAATGAGCTGGTTTTCAGAAAAGAACGGGTAAATCAGCTTTGCGAGGAATCGCTTGTGCTTGACAGCGGAAACAGAGAGCTTGATATGATGACTCGCTTTGCCAAGCTGCGGGCGGGGGAGAGTATATTTGAAACGCTTTCGGGAAAATTCCACAGCCCCGGCGGCAGAGCCTACTATGCTGCCACCTGGTGCAACGATCAGGTGGAATACGCAGGTCCTCATTTTGCCATGACGGGAGACAAGACCGCCATTGAGGCATCGATCAATGCCTATCTTTCCTATATGCCCTTTATATCGGACGCTTATTATAAGCTGCCCTCATCCATTATTGCCGAGGGGCTTGATATTTGGGAGGGGGCAGGGGACAGAGGCGACGCTGCCATGTATCTGTACGGAGCCTCTCTTTTCTGTTTGTATCTGGGAGATCGAACAATGGCGGAAAAATTATATCCGGCGATCAAATGGTGCGCCGAGTACTGTGAGCGACGTAAGCTGCCCGAAGGGGTCATCGGCTCCGATACCGACGAGCTGGAGGGACGCTTTCCCACCGACGGCAAAGCCAATCTTTCCACCTCCTCGCTCTGCTACGGCGGTCTGCTTTTTGCCGCAAAGCTGGCGCAGTCTCTTGAGGATCACGAGACCGCAGAGCTGTACAGAAGCCGTGCCACAGATCTGAAAAGTGCAATCGAAGCCTATTTCGGTGCAGAATTGCAGGGATATCAGACCTACCGCTATTCCAAGGGCTATGATACACTGCGCGCCTGGATCTGTCTGCCTCTTTGCATGGGCATTACAGAGCGTGCCGAAGGTACGCTGGATGCCATGCTTTCCCCTTATCTGTGGACGGAAGAGGGGATGCTGACTTGTGAGCGAAGCGAGGAAAACAGCAGTGATACCATCTGGGATCGCTCCACTCTCTACGGCATGAAATGTGCGTTTCTTGCGGGGGCGGACGATCGGATGATCGCTCCGCTACTGAGTTACTGCCACAAACGCCTTCTTTGCGACCGCGTTCCCTATGCGGTGGAGGCATATCCGGAGGGCGGAAAACGCCACCTTTCGGGGGAGAGCGCGCTGTTTGTCAGAGTGGTCACCGAAGGACTTTTCGGCATACAGCCCGAAGGGCTTGACAGCTTTTCCTTCGTGGCAAAGCTTCCTATGGCATTTCCCCATTTGTATCTGTATCACCTGAAGATCTGCGGCGGATGCTATGACGTAAGGATCGAGCGGGATGCGTGGCAGGTAAGCTGTGACGGAAGAGAGATCGCAGCAGGTAAAACAAACGGACAAAGAGTAATCGTAAGGAAATAAAAAGAATGAACGTGAATAAAGAGAGTAGATCGTCAATGCCCTCGGAGTGTGTGAATACCGTGCGTGAGGAATTTGAAAGGATCCTTTCGTATCTGAAGCTTCCCGAAACGGAAGGGATAAAGGAGCGGCTGACTTCGGGCAGTGATCAGCAAAGAGAGGATAAAGTGGGCGAAGGTCTTGAGAGATCGGTCCTTCTTGCTCTTGCCCCTCGGACTTATGAGGGCTATATCGCTTTGCCGAGGGCATTGGAGGACGATAACGAATGAAACAACAAACGGTATATTCGCTGGGAAGGGCACTGCGTGCGGGAGAGATCTCCTGCCTTGCGCTAACGGAAGAGTGCCTTTCTCGGATCAAAAAGGAAGGCGGCACGCAGGGAGCCTTCCTTTCGGTTTTGGAAGAAGAAGCGCTTTCGGCGGCGAGGGCATTCGATGCTTGCCCCGATTACGAAAAATGGAGCTCTGCGCTTGCGGGCATTCCCGTTGCCGTCAAGGACAATCTGATGCTAAAGGGAGCGGTCTGCACCTGCGGCAGTCGGATGCTTGCTGGCTTTGTTGCTCCCTACGATGCCACAGCGGTGGAAAAGCTGAAACGTGCGGGTGCGATTCTTGTGGGAAAAACCAATATGGATGAATTCGGCATGGGATCCACGGGGGAGCATTCAGCATATGGTGCAGCCTGCAACCCTCTGGATCATAGCCGTGTGGCGGGGGGCTCTTCATCGGGCTCGGCAGCGGCAGTGGCAGGAGGATCGGTTCCCGCAGCGCTTGGCAGCGATACGGGGGGATCGGTGCGTTTGCCCGTTGCTTACTGCGGCATTGTGGGCATGCGTCCCACCTACGGTGCGGTTTCCCGTTATGGACTGACCGCCTTTTGCTCCTCCATGGATACCGTGGGACCGATCACCAAAACGGTAAGGGACAACGCCCTTGTGTACGCTGCTATCGTGGGAATAGACCCCAATGACGCCACCGGCCTCAGTTTTGACTTCAGTGTTCCAAACGTAAGGCATCCCATTCGCATTGGGGTGATTGAGGAGCTGATGACAGATGGCATCAGCGAGGAAGTAAGGCATGCGGTACAACAGGCATCCGAGCGCTTCGCATCGCTTGGTATGCTTGTGGAGAGTGTTTCCATTCCCGAAACAAAGGGTTCTCTTTCCGCATATTATTTGATATCCTCCGCTGAAGCATCCTCCAATCTTGCCCGTTTTGACGGTGTTCGCTATGGGCATCGGGCAAAGGACTGTGCGGATCTCGGTGCGCTTTATGAAAAAAGCAAAAGCGAGGGCTTTGGATCGGAGGTCAAGCGCAGGATCATGCTTGGAAATTACGTACTGAAAAAAGAAAACAAAGAGGCATATTATGAGCGCAGTTTGTTGGTGAAGCGCATACTGCGTGACGCCTTTGCACGGGTATTTGAGAGCTATGACGTTCTCCTATGCCCCACTGCTCCCGATATTGCACCAAGGATGGGGGCGATCCAAACTCCCGAGCAGATGTATGCCATCGATCTTTGCACCGTGCCCATGAGTCTTGCGGGGTTGCCCGCGCTCTCGCTTCCCGCGGGTGTGACAAAGGACGGTATGCCCATCGGCATACAACTGACGGGAAAAGCATTCTCGGAGGGACTTTTGTACGCTCTTGGCATACTGTATGAAGGAGGTGGGACCGATGACGCTATATAAAGGATACGAGGCGGTGATCGGTCTTGAGATCCACGTGGAGCTCAAAACCAAGAGCAAGATGTTTTGCGCTTGCGAAAACGGGTTCGGCACCGAGCCGAATATCAACTGCTGTCCTGTCTGCATGGGAATGCCGGGAGCGCTTCCAACGCTCAATGCCCGTGCGGTGGACTATGCCGTGATGGCGGGACTTGCGCTTGGCGGGGAGATCAACCGTCTTTCCGAAATGGCGCGCAAAAATTATTTCTATCCCGATCTGCCCAAGGGCTATCAGATCACCCAAGGGAAGTATCCTATTGTGGCGGGTGGTCATCTTGTCATTGAGGGCAAGCGCATCGGCATCACGCGCATCCATATGGAGGAGGATGCGGGCAAGCTGATCCACCGTGGGGATCTGACCCTCGTGGACTTCAACCGCTGCGGTGTTCCGCTGATCGAGATCGTCACTGAGCCCGATATCGAAAGTGCCGCGCAGGCAAAAGCGTTTTTGAAAAAACTGCGCACGGTGCTGCTTTACACCGGTATTTCGGACTGTAAGATGAACGAGGGCTCGCTGCGCTGCGACGTGAATCTGTCGGTGCGAAGGCCCGGCGGAGCGCTTGGTGTGCGCACCGAAATGAAGAATATCAACAGCTTTTCCTTCGTGGAAAAGGCGATCGAATACGAATACCGTCGTCAAGTGAACCTTCTTGAAAACGGAATGACAGTGGTACAGCAAACAAGGCGCTTTGATGAGGCAAGCGGTAAGACCTATCCTATGCGGGACAAGGAAAACGCCGCCGATTATCGCTATTTCCCCGAGCCCGATCTGCCGCCCGTGTACGTAAGCGAGGAGCGGATCGAGAGCATCAAAGGATCTCTTCCCATACTGCCCGATGAACGGATTCTGATGTATGAGGAAAAGTACGGTGTCCCCGCAAAGGACGGCGAGCGGCTGACTGCTCTTTTGGAAAATGCCGAACTGTTTGAAGCGGCGGCAAAAAATTGCAGGTATCCGCAGATCTTGGCAAAGCAAATGCTGACTTTTTCCACAGATGCGGCAATCGATCTCACCCCCGCGCAGCTATGCGGCATTGCCGATCTGACAGGGGATGGAAGGATCAACAGCAGTACTGCCAAAACACTGTTGAATCTTTGTCAAAGCAGTGATATTGACCCGGAGGAATACGCAAAGGCGCACGATTTGTTCCAAATCTCCGATCGGGAGCTACTTTGGCAGATGCTAAAAAAGGCGGCAGAAGCCGATACGAAGTCGGCAGCCGATTATAGAAACGGCAAAGCTGCCGCAGGCAAGGCTCTTGTGGGAAGGGTCATGGCGGAAAGCCGAGGACGAGCCGATGCAAAAATCCTGCAGGAGCTTTTGCAGGAGCTTAAAAAATAATTTTAAAAATTTTTACATTGCACCCAACCTTTTCTCTTTTCTTTTTGTCTATAAGACGAGCGCGCAGGAAAACGAAAATTTTCGAAATCAAAAAAGTAGCCGATTGTAAGCGGAATTCAATTGTAAAACAGCGTTTTACAATTGGCTAAAAGGAGGATACCGATATGGTGAAGAACGATCGGGATGACAAGACCCTGGTCATGCTGACCTTGGCGGGCGATCAGAATGCCTACGAAGAGCTGGTGCGCCGCTGGGAAAAGACGGCGGTGGCTTCGGCAAGATCCATCATTCGCAGTCAGTACATGGCAGAGGATGCGGCACAGGACGCCTTTATTACGGCTTGGATGAAGCTGGATCGCCTGATGGAGCCCGAAAAATACGGCGCGTGGGTGTGCCGTATTGCCAAAAACTGTGCCAAAAACATGATCGCTCGATTCCGTGATTATCTGGATCTGGACGTGGTTGCAAACTACGATCTTTCCGATGACAGTCACGATCCCGAGGCGCTGTATTTGGCATCCGAAGAGAGAAGAGAACTGCATGAGAGTATCAGCCATTTGTCAAAGAAGGTGCAGACTGTGATCAAGCTGCACTATTTCGAGGGCCTTTCCATTGCCGAGATCGCAGACAGAATGCGTGTAACGGTGGGAACGGTCAAATGGCAGCTACACGAGGGCAGAAAGAAACTGAGAAAGGATCTTTGTGCAATGAACGAAACTATGAACGATACTTTGGTTCAGCGTGTCATGAAGAAGGTGGAAGAACTGAAAGCATGGCAGCGCATGAACAGCAAAAACGGATTCGAAGAGGTCTACCGCGACGTATTAAAGGACGTGGAGGAGCTTCCCGAATCGAAAACAAAATATTCTGCCCTTGCCGACGTGCTGATGTGCGGCTGGTGGTGGCTGGCGGGCGAAAAGAATGATGCTCTCTTTGCCCGTATCAAGGAAGCGGCGGAGCTTGGCGCAAACGAGGAGGTCATGATCTTTGTTTGTAACCAAGAGGACAGCAAATGGTACGGAAGTGCCGGCAGAGAATTCATGAGGGATAAGCAGATTCCACGTCTGCAAAGTCTTGGTATGCGCCGTGCAGAGGGCGTGGAGTGGCTGAATCTGGCAAACGATTATTTGACAGCAAACGATGAACCGGATAGCGAAGAAGGCAAAATCGAAAAGGGCAAAGAGGCACTGGAAAAGGCGCTTTCTTTGCTGGATCCCTCCGATTACTATTATGCATTTGCAAAGTCGATTGCCATCCGCGAGGATTGGTGCGATCGGTACGGTAAGGATGCAGAGCGTGATAAGTTCCGGTCATTTGCCCATGCGAACCTGCTCAAGGCGTCGGATAACGGATATCTCTTTATGAAAGAGCTTTGCTATGGCAAGGGACGGCTTTGCGGCATGGATTTTGAAGGGGGATGGATCTTTGAAAATGCCGCGTCGCATGACGGTGAATTCACCATCGAATCCTTGCAGCCGGGACAGAGTCATAGGGCATCGGATGGAGCGGTACTTCGCTTTGTTTCCCGAACCGAAAAGGTCGAAACACCCTGCGGTGTGTTTGAAGACTGTCAGGTGTGGGAAACCGAACGTGAAATGGAGCTTTATCGCAGCTATTATAAGGACGGTGTCGGTATTGTCAAGCAGGTGCATGAAAGCGACGGCTTTACAGAGTGCCGCGTACTGATCGATTATCGCATCGAAGGCGGAAAGGGACTTTTGCCCATGGCAAAGGGAAATTATTGGCAGTATGGCATCGGCAATACGGAGGACGTTCTGCTTCACAAGTGCATCTTTACCTGCTATCATGCCGACAAAGACAGCGCAGTACTTGGAGGGGTGGATCTGTTCTTGCGTTATCGCAATGACGAGACCTCTTGGTTTGATACCATTAACGCGATCCGCAGCGATTATTTCACCGGAAATAAAGTACAGGACATGACAGCCAATATGGAGCGTGCCATGGCACTTGCCAAAACCTCTGCCGAAAAAGCACACACCAAGGCTGCCTGCTCGGTCTGCCGCCGTATTATGGAGACCGATCCCACATTCAATCCGAATTATACGGCAAAGGGGCTCTGGAATTTCTTTAATCGCTACGTGCTTTCCGAAATCGACGGCGAATACCGCGTGCGCGGCAACTGGCGATACAGCTTTGAACTGAAGTCCTGGACGGGCGATGCCATGATTCCCATGCTGTCAAACGACATTTACGATATTTTGCAGGATGGCGCGGGCTGCCTCTTCTCCGAAAAATGGAAGGATGGATACAAGGAAACAAGAGAATTTCTTTTGTACCATGATCCTTTGAAAGCCGAGCTTTCTGTTTCGGATGGCGGTACTGTGGAAACCTTGGCGGGTAAATTCGAAAACTGCCTGCACCTTAGCGTGAATATCACGGGGCTTGCGCATTGCGTTGGCAGAGAATACCGCGGCGGCAGAAGAGAATACGATTTTGCGCCCGGGATCGGTATTGTACGTGTGGTCGGTCTGTACAGCGGAAAAGGAACCTGCAATTCGGTATACGAATTGGCTGAATATGAAGGCGCGGGAGAAGGCTATATGCCCTTTGCGGATGGCATGATGCGCCGCTATGAGGCGCTGAATCTCACCGACGGTATGAAAGCGGGCGTGACCTACACATATGCCAAGAATGAAAAGGGCGGCATTGTCATTTTCGGTGATAAGCTCGGTATTCAGCATAAGCCGCAGATCATTTCTTCGTACAGATCCATCATCGGAGAAATGAGAGAACAGGAGCATTGGTCAAGAGGTCCCGAGGGTCATGAGGACTGCCGCCGACAGCGTTACGTGAACAATTTCAACATTTTCTTGCATTTCCTTGGCAGATTTGACCCCTACCGCGCTCCCGAAGCGGTAGAGTGGAGAAAATTCCGTATAGGACTGATCGAATATTTGGCAGAAGGCGGCGAGATTCCCGCCGCATGGCTTGGTTACTATGCGGAATTGCATCTTGGCTGTGCCGCTGCCATCTTCGGCTGCCGTAAGGAAGAAATGCGAGAGGAAGGCTACGCCATGCTGGAAAAGGCACTCGCTCTGTTTACCAAATGGAACGAGATTCCCGACGGCACAGCTCTTGAGATCGGCAACAAGGTGATTTTCGGCGGCATCAAGGTGATCAAGGGCAGAAGTGATATTGTCTTCCCGGATGGTACAAGAGAACCCATCTACGGAGATACCGGCGTCGAGTTTGAGCGGAATTCCGACAGCATGTATATCGGTATGAGCCGCTGGATATGGTTTGACAGTGTCAGAGGCGAGCAGCGTTTCGAGGAATATAAGCAGCGCGCCCTTGCACTCATGGAAAAGAAGTAACGAAAGCAAAAAATCGATAGGAGCGATCCTATCGATTTTTTGTTTTCAGTATTTCAAATATTTTTGTGATCTTCGGGGGATTTCCCTTGTAGAACGCCATGAGGCGGTAGATCTTTCCTGCAATCACGGTGATGATCACCGTTGTGACAAGAATGATACCGAGGCAAAGCAGTGCTTCGGGGATGGAAACGTTTCCAACCGCAGCCGAGCCGGGCAGAGTCAGAATGGCGGTGAAGGGGAAATAGTACAGCCATTTTACACCGCTTGTCATACTGCCCTCGTCAAGACTCAGAACAAAGCTCAGTACCAGCGTGAGGGTAAAGATATAGTTGGTCTGCGCCAGATCCTCCTGCTTGGATGCCAATGCTCCGCCGATGGCTGCAAGCGAGCAGTAGAGGAAGAGCCCCGCAACGATCACAAGCAGTCCGACGGCAAGACCGGGAAGATCGATGACCTCTCCCAGCTCCTTCATCGAGGAAAGGATTGAGAGTATGGCAAGATCGCTTTCGGGATTGAGGGCAAGCACGATTTCTTTTCCAAGAAAGAATCCGCCCATGAGACTGCCCAACCACAAAAGCGTTTGCAGGATCCCCGCAAGGGCGGTGGCAAAGACCTTACCGAGCATCATCGTTTCGGGCTTCACCGAAAGAAGGAAGGTGTCCATGAGCTTGGAGCTCTTTTCCATGATGGCAGAGTTTGCGGTGCTTTGTCCGTACAAAAGCACCATGAAATACATCAAAAACAGCACGAGCATCGGGGCAACCATGGCAATGATCTGCCGCAGTTGCTCGCTCTGCTCTTCAGGGGAGGTCTCTCCGCTTGGCGTGAGGATCTCGGAGGGGGTGGACAGTCCCAAAAGCTGCTCTTGGGTAATGCCTGCCTTTTGCGCAAGGATCAGGGGGAACAGTCCCTTGATCTCGGCTGACAGCACCTCGGCTTCCTCTTTGGTCGCAAGACTGTTTTCGGGAAGAAGGAGCGAAAGCTTGTCCTTTTCCACCTGCAAAACAAGGGCATACGGCACCTTTTCGGCGGCTTTCAGCGCGTCTTCCAGAGTGTCTGCCATTTGGTAGGTGATCTTTTTGTCGGGAGAAAGCAGACTGTAGTCGGCATCCCCGTCGGTACTGTCATACACGAATACCGTTTCGGTCTTGACGGTAGGCGGTGCATCCTCGCCCACGTTGTCTGCGATCGCCATGATGGCGGCGGGCAGGATCAGGAACAGGACCGCAAGCAGCACCGTGGCGGTGATATATCCCTTCTGACGCACCTTTTGGATGAACGTAAAGGTGAATACGTGTTTTAGGTTTTTCATTTTCCGCTATCCTCCTTTGCGATCGTAAAGAGCTCTCTCCATTTCACGCGGTTGCCGCGGTGGATGATCAAGGAGTGATATACCTTGGCGCAGAAGCGGACGAGCAGGTATGCGATCCCCCCTTGGATCAGGATCGATATGAGGAATACCCAAAGAGGGATATTGCCCGCGGCATACTGCACGGGGGCGCAGAAGGTGGAGATCACGGGGCAAAGCGAGGTGAAATACGCAACTCCCGCAGAGGAGAAATTCGAGGTCACGCAGGACACCAGATAGCCTGCCATAACGGTCATGGTCACAAGCGCGCTTGCACTGTCTGCCTGCTCCATTGCCGAGCAGCAGCTGCCCGCAATGCCCGCCAGCAGCGAATAGGTCAGATAGGCAAGGAATACAGAGAGGACGGTAAGCAGTATCGTTTCGACTCCGAAATTCAGCCGGGAAAGATCCACGCCGAGAGAAGCGAACATTTGCCCAAGTCCCGGTGCGTCAAGGTAGGCGACTGAAACGTAATTGGAAAGTACCATGGTACCGATCATTGAAAGAATGGTGACAAGGACGGCAAGCATCATGGCAAGGATCTTGCCCGAAAGCAGAGCAAGAGGCTTTACGCTGACCATGAGCAGATCCACAAGCTTCGAGGATTTTTCCTCAATGACCGAGCGAATGATATAGGATGCGGCAAGCAGGGTCAGCATCATGACCGGCAGGGAATAGATATACTGCAGCATGAACCAGGACGCATCCTCGCTTGCATCCGAGATCGGCTGTGTTGCGTCTCGCACCTCAATCTCGGGCAGGGTCCCCATAGCCGTAAGCGCCTGCGGATCAATGCCGAGCGCCATACATTTGCTGTCAAGGATTACTCTTTGACAGAGCGAACGAAGGGCACTTGTGTCGCCCTCGTCAAAGAAGCTGTCATCTGACAGTGTGATCTCACGGTGCAGTTCGTTTTCATTGCCGAAGAAGGAAAAGACAGCGTCCCGTTCTCCCACGGAATTACCGATAAATGCCTTTACCTTTGTATCCGTGAAGCCGTAGGAAAGAAGTGTTTCGTCGGGACAGTAGATATCCACCGAGCTTTGGTTGTCGATATACAGTGTGTCGGGACCCACGGGTTCACCGACGGGCGTATCGGCCATCAGAGAGGAAAGAGGGGCACAGAGGGCACACACCAAGATCAGGATGACAAAGGTGATGATATTGGCTTTGTTTTTTACGTATTGAGAAAGGGTAAAGCGAAAGACCTTACCCGTACCGACAAAGTCTCCCTTAGAGATCTTCATTTTCGCTTCCTACCTTTTCCACAAAGATCTCATGCAGCGAGGGTTCTCGCAGATCAAAGGTAACGATCGGGATCTTGTTTTCCACAAGACTTTGCAGCAGCAGGTTTGCCTGCTCTTCGCCGCTGACCTTTAAGCTATAGTCGTTGCCCACCTGCGAAAGAAGGGTAATGCCCGCCGCCCGGATGTACGAAAGGGCATCCGCTTCGGTCTTTAAATGCAGATGGATGCGTCCGTAGCCCTTTTTGATCTCGTTCAGATTGCCCTGCAGCACCGTTTTGGAGCGGTGCAGAATGGTGATGTCGGTGCAGAATTCCTCCACCGTTGCCATTTGGTGGCTGCTCATAATGAGATATTTCCCCGCGTCGATCTGTTCACGGATGACCGATTTGAAAAGATCGGTATTCACGGGATCAAGGCCCGAAAGGGGCTCGTCCAGGATCAAAAGCTCGGGATCGGAAAGCAGAGCGATCATAAACTGGATCTTCTGCTGATTGCCCTTGGAAAGCTGATCGGCAGTCTTGGCTTTGGTTTTTCTGCCGTTTGGAAGCGTTGTAGGGTAGAGGTATTCGGTGACCTCCAGCCGCTTTGCCCAATAATTGATGCGCTTTTTGGCTACCTCCTTGTCCACACCTCGAAGGGAGGTGAAGTAGAGCAGCTGATCCATCAGGGTATATTTGGGATAAAGACCGCGTTCCTCGGCAAGATAGCCCACGTTGCAGACGGTGCTGTCAAGCACGCCGCCCTTCCAGGTCACTTCTCCGCCATCCTTGGCAAGCATACCGAGCATGGCGCGGATGGCAGTGGTCTTGCCCGCTCCGTTGGTGCCGAGCAGGGCGTAAACGCCCGGCTGCTCCATGGAAAAGGAAAGATGATCCAACACTGTCTTGCTGCCGTATTTTTTGGTCAGGTTTTTTACGATAAGACTCATGGTTATGCTTCCTTTGTTTTGGTGTGCAGCTCAGCTGCCAACGCTTTTGCTTTTGCGGCAACCTCTTTCAGTGCGCCTTCCTTGAATGGGGAGACGAGCCCTGCCTCTTCCACAAGGTCGCCAAATGCCTTGGAGCCGCCCTGCTTGGAAAATGCCAGATAGGCGGCAAACGCCTTATCATAGTCTTCAAGGCTGGCGAGCAAGAAGAAGAGCGAAACGGTCTGTGCCAGACAGTAGTCAATATAATAGAAGGGACTCTCGTAAATGTGCATCTGATACTGCCAACGAGTGCCCTCCTTCAAGTAGGGAAGATCCTCGTAGCTAAGGTAGGGACGGTATTTTGCTTCCAGATCTCTGTAGACCGCCTTGCGCTCTTCGGGGGTCAGATCGGGATTGTCGTATACGACGTGCTGGAATTCATCCACGATGACACCGTAGGGTATGAAGGAAAGAGCATCCAGCAGATGCTTGCGGCGGTAAAGATCGGCATCCTCGCCGAAGAACAGCTCGGTGTATTTCCAGCAGAAGAACTCCATGCTCATGGAGTGGCACTCCGCCGTTTCCATGCCCATGCCCACCTCACGGTCGCCCATTTCATATTCGAAATGCTGTGCCAGCGCATGGCCGAATTCGTGTGTCATCACGTCCACGTCTCCGCAGCTGCCGTTGAAGTTGGCAAGGATGAAGGGCTGCTTGTACTTTGCAAAGCCGGTGCAGTAGCCACCTCCCCACTTGTTGGGGCGGGACTCCACGTCAAATGCCTCGGCTTCCAGCATGGCGTCCATGAAATCGCCGGTCTCTTTGGACATCTCGCGGTACATCTTTTTTGCGGCGGCAAAGATGCCGTCCTTGTCAAGCCCGGGCTTTGGAACGATGCCCCTTGTGTAGACGGAATTATCGTAGAAGGTCACCGCGTCAATGCCCAGATCCTTTGCGATCTGCGCCTTGATCTCGGACACTACGGGCACAAGATCGTTTTTGACGCTTTCGCGGAAGGTGGCGACCGCTTTTGCGTCGTAGTCCAAACGTCCCATTCGGTAATAGCCAAGCTCGGTAAAGGTTTCAAATCCGAGTTTCTTTGCGATCTTCGTGCGGATCTTTACAAGGCGATCGTAGAAATCATCAAGCTCTTTGGCGTGCTTTTGCAGTCCTTCACCGATGGCAATGGCGGTCTTGCGGCGCACCTCTCTGTCCTTATCCTCCAGATTGCCGCGGATGGCAGACAAAGGCTGTTGCTTGCCGTCATAGTCGAACATAAGACCCGACATGAAACGGGAGTATTCGGTGACGATGGCGTTTTCGCTCTGACGTTCTGCGATCACCTCGGAGGAAAAGGTCTTTTTGGCGATCTCGGCTCTACGGAAGATGCGGGGATTGATGTGCTTTTCCAGCTCCGAACGCAAAGGAGAATTCAGCAAAAGGTCGGCATAGCGTACCGACAGCTCTTCAAAGAGAGGGGACACCTCATCGTAGTATTCCACCTCTGCGCCGTAGAAGGGATCGGCGGTGTTCAGGGTAAAACGGCAGTTGGCAAGGGATGCCTGCGTGCTGTATTCGGTGAATGCGTCCAGCAGCGCCTCTCTGGCAGCAAGGGCATCCTCTGCGGTTTTGGCTTCGGTAAAGGCTTTTTCAAAGCGCGCAAACGCAGCTTTACCTTCTTCTATGGTATATCGTGTGTAAGGGATCTCATAAACTTTCATTCGTATGGACCTTCCTTTCATATATTACTACCGAGTAGTATGACACAAAACGGCGGATTTGTCAATCGAAATTCGTTTTTGATGCGGAATATACAGGATGTGTTCGGATACAATAAAAGTACAGTAAAAAGGGGGGAAATGTATGTCGGACGTATTTGACTATCTTGCCTGGCGCGGGGATCTCAGCTTTGAGTCGGTGCCGCCAAACGAAGCGGACAGACTGATCCTTTGTATCCTGTCCTTTTTGGATTTTGAGGGAATTGTATCTCATGGGATCGGGGTAGAGGAAATACCACTTCGACATGTGCTCGGGCAATATTTTGAGAAAAAGCAGGCTGTGAACGGTGCCACACAAAACATGCGGCGATTTGCCGCTGCTTTGATGAAAAGCAAGCGGTTTGGAACGTTGACGCTGTCGGGATATCGTGCAGGCGTTTCATGGGGAGCTGCACCGGATGATCAGCTGCAGTTTGCCGCCCTTTCCGCACGCTTTGCCAACCATCTATCGGTGATCTATCGAGGCACAGACGATACTTTGGTTGGCTGGAAGGAGAATTTTAATTCCGATCTGATCCGCCCGATCCCTGCGCAGGCGATGGCTGCAGCGTATTTGGAGCAGGCGGCAGAGCTAGGTATGGAAATGGTCCTGCAGGGACATAGCAAGGGAGGAAACCTTGCCGTGTATGCTGCCGCCGCCTCTTCCGTGCCGATTTCACAGATCCGTTTTGTGTACGATTATGACGGTCCCGGCTTTGAACGAAGCTTCTTTTTGACCGATCGCTATGGGCTCATGAGGGGCAAGATCCGAAAGTTTTTACCGGAATACCCTGTGATCGGGTTGATAAAGGAGAGCGATTGCCATAAGACGGTGATCCGCTCTATGGGCAAAGGGCTTTCCCAGCACAACGGATTCCATTGGCAGTTTTGCGCAGACGGATTGGAGCGGGCAAAACGGGCTGATCCAAGGGCGATCCTTTTGAACAGTCGCTTGAAGCGCTGTTATGGTAGTCTGAATTCTGTACAACGCAAGGCGTTCATTGAGGGAATGTACCGACTTGTTTCTTTGGGAGGCAGACAAACCGTCACGGAGCTGTCAAACAGCAAGCGAATGCTGCTACGTGATTTTAAGCAGCTGGATCCGGATGAACGACAGACTCTGATGCTGGTGTTTACGGAAATTGTTAAGCAGGTGCTGACCGATACCGAAAAATAAAAAAACAGTTGAAAAAAGAGCGTTGGTGTGTTATACTTTCCGAGAAGTCAAGTCTTTGAAAGATGGAGAAAACAATGAAAAATATGATCTATGTGGAGACAGGCTCCACGGATGTGTGCTTTAATCTGGCTTCCGAATATTATTTTGCCACCGAAAAGCGGCTGGATGCGCCGGTGTATCTGCTGTGGCGTACCACGCCCACGCTGGTGGTGGGAAAATTTCAGAATGCACTGGAGGAGATCGACCGCAATTACGCAGAAGAGAAGGGCATCACCGTAGTGCGGCGTCTTTCGGGGGGTGGCACCATGTATCTGGATGAGGGTGGGCTGCAGTTCACCTTCATTGAGCCGAGCGATGGGATCGGTATTCAGTTCAAGCAGTACATTTTGCCCATCGTACAGGCGCTGCAGAAGCTGGGCATTCCCGCGGGATTTAACGGCAGAAACGATCTTGTGGTGCAGGGAAAAAAGTTTTCGGGGAATTCTCAGTATAAGCTAAACGGCATCACCGTGCATCACGGAACCATGATGTTTGCAACAAACGTGGAGGAGATGGTAAAAGCCACCACAGTGGATCCCGATAAGATCATTTCCAAAAGCATCAAATCGGTAAGGGAACGCGTCACAAACCTGCGTGAGCATCTGCCGGTGGGGACAGATCTGAGCTATGAGGCATTTAAGCACCACATGATCACAGCGGTGGCAGGCGATCCTGTCAACGAGTACCGTATGACAGATGCGGATGTGCTGCGCATCGAACAGATCGCTGAGGAAAAATTCCGAGGATATGACAACGTATACGGCAGATCCCCGAAATTTGGCGTGAAGAACGCCGCTCGCTTTGCGGGTGGAAAGGTCTGCGTGTTCGTACAGGTGGAAAACGGTAAGATTAAGGAATGTGCGTTTACGGGGGATTTTTTCTCTCCCTACGAGTCAGAGGAGCTGTCGCGTCCCTTGATCGGCTGCCGATATCATCCCGATGATATTGCGCTTGCCGTCGAGAGCTTGCCGGAGGATGCGATCTACTGCGTGACAAAAGAGGAGCTGACATCGCTTGTCAGCGGTTGAGGAGTACATAAACATGACGATATTTTGTTGCCCCAAATGCGGGGCCGCATTTCAAAGGGAACACAATCGGTACCGATGCGAAAAAGGGCACGCCTATGACCGTGCCGGCAGCGGATACGTCAATTTGCTGCCCCCGGGCGGCAAGCAGCACGGAGATAGCAAGGAAATGCTGCGTGCAAGACGTGCTTTCTTGCAAAGCGGTGCATATGAGCCGCTGCAAAGTGCCATTTGTCATGTGGCAAAAAGAGCGCTGACAGTGGCAGTACCGACAGTCTTGGACGCGGGCTGCGGCGAAGGATACTACACGGGTGCACTATGCAGGGCATTGCCTGAGGCGAGGGTGTACGGCATTGACGTGTCTAAGGACGCGGTGAAAATGTGTGACGGGCTTCACATGGGAGCGGATTTTGCCGCTGCCAGTGTATATGCTCTGCCCGTGTTGCCAGCCTCCTGCGATCTTGTTATCTCGGTTTTTTCTCCTTTTGCGGGTGAGGAATTTGCGCGTGTGCTCAAAGACGAAGGGTATCTGATCTCGGTCATTCCGGACGCAAGGCATCTGTATGCGCTCAAGAGCGTTTTGTATGACGTTCCCTATGAAAACAAGGTGGAGTCCTATGAAGCACAGGGCTTTGACTTCCTGGGGGCAGAGAAGCTCTCCTTTACTATGGAGCTTGATACAAAGGAAAAGATCCTGTCGCTGTTTGCCATGACCCCCTATTATCACCGTACCGGCGCCGAAGGACAAAGACGAGTGCGGGAGCTGGAGAAGCTTTCCTGCGAGGCATCCTTTCAAGTGCTTCTGTACCGCAAGAAGAATTTGGAAAACACTTGAAATCATCAATAAAACAGTAGAAAACGTCAATTTATATTGTGGCTGAATTCTTGACAATTTGTAAGCGGTATGTTAAAATTTTTGTAACAAGATCATATAGAAATATGATCAAATTTGAAAGGAGTTTTTCAAAATGAAAAAAGTTCTCGCACTTATCCTCAGCGTACTGATGGTAGTGTCCGTAGCTTCTTTCGGTTCCTTCTCCGTTGCGGCTGAAACCACAACGCTGATTGACAAGGGTTCCGATTGGAGCTATACCTGGACTGCCAATGCAGAAGAAACTCTGCCCGAAGGCTGGAGCGCAGCTGATTATGACATTTCCGGTTGGGATGTTGGCACTGCTCCCTTTGGCAACGGTTACTTTGGTGACCGTGTAACCACCCTTGACGGTGTTGCAAAGTCTCTGTATGCATACGACTTCGAAGTAACCGATTTGTCTGACATCGTTGTTCTGACGATGGAGATCCGTTATGACGAAAACCCCGTCATTTACATCAACGGTACTGAAGTTTGGTCTGCAAATAACTATCATGACGGTGCTTATCTGACTGTTGACCTTTCTGATAAGCTTGACACTCTGGTAGAAGGTACCAACAGAATTGCACTGTATCTGGAAAACAAGATGGGCGGATATTGCTTTGATATGTCCCTGACCGCATCCGGAGCTCCCGAAGCAGTGGATGCTGAAGGTAATGTAACCATCAAATCCGCTAGCAAGGTAGGCTTTTACGATTTCGGCGCAGGCTGGAACGGCGCTGATTTGATTCTGGACGGCAATGTAAACACCTGCTCCGGCTCCGGTCGTAACCAGGATACCGAACAGTCTTGGACCGTTACCTTCTGGGCAAACATTGCAGTGAGCGAGATCTACCTGCAGACCAAGGGCGTTGAAGACAACCAGACTACTACTCACGAAGATGGCGTCACTTTCGGTTACTACAACGTATACGTTGGCGATACTCTCGTTGCCGAAAACGTTCCCGCTATTTCCGAAACTGACGGCGGCTACACTTTGACTCTGGAAACTCCCGTAGCAGGCACTTCCGTTAAGGTTGAGCTGACCGGTGAGTGGTATGCAGAGAACTGGGCAAACCTGGCTGACATCGCTGTTAAGGGCGAAGTTGCAGGTGACGCTCCCGTAGAGCCCGAAGGCCCCACTGCGATCACCATCGCTCCTAAGTTCGGCAAGTGGGAAAACTGGGTGAACTCTCCCAATAATCCCGACGGCATGGGCGCAGAGCCCG
>SVRH01000098.1 GCA_015064925.1 Oscillospiraceae bacterium
CGACAACAAAAAATTGAATTTGGGAAAACGGGAAGTCGGCAAGTACAACAGGGGATTGCTTGACAGTGAAATGAACAAGATAGTTGATATCGCAAAGCAAGGCGGCAGACGTGACGTGGTGTTTGGTTCATATATTGTTTACCATTTTGGTCTGAGGAAAAACGAGCTCGTTACTTTACGGATATCACAGTTAGAGCAAGCGCTCGAAACGAGGCAGTTGCATATTCCTAACGGAAAGGGTGGTCAGAAGAGAGATATTCCGCTTGATACGGAAGAGCAGATTTCAGTACTTACGAAGATTTTAAATATTGCCAAGGCGGATGGAAAAAAGTCAAGCGATTATTTATTTTGCGATAATCATAAGCACAGCGTGAAGAAAGAGAAAAAGTCACTAACGAATGGGATGAGCAATCGTATTGATGAAGTGTTAAGCCCTGATCGAAAGGATCAGATGAAGGTAGGCAAAAAGGAGAGAGCCAACAAGGGATACGGTTGGCACGCAATTCGCCACACATACGCACAAAGAGCGGAAGAGAGGCTTATAAAGCGTGGTATGGAACTGTCACAGGCAAGAAGAGAAGTGTCAGAACGGCTCGGTCACCATCGTCCCGGAGTTACAAAGATTTATGAAGAATGACCATTCACGTGTGTGCGCACACGTGTCTTATAGAGTTATGAAGGAGGAATCAAATAACAAAAGCGAAAGGAGGACACTTCTTATAGAAAAAGAAGTTAAAATTAATTTCAAATCCGAACTTCCTGAACATGAGATAGACGCACTTGCCAAATGCTTTTTGCCCGATATCCTTGACTACTTCAATAGTGAAGAGGGTGGAAAAGAATTTGAAGAATGGAAGAAAAAGCAAAACAATAAGGATTCGGATGAATAAATAAAAGCGGCGGCACAAAAATAGTGCCGCCGTGATTGTGCAGTATGTAGACTTAAGTATCGCTTAAATAAAGAATAAATCCGAACGCATCACCTATTACGGTAATAGAGTTCGGATTTATCGCTTTTGGCAGGGGCGGAAGGATTTGAACCCGCGACATGCGGTTTTGGAGACCGCCGTTCTACCAACTGAACTACACCCCTGTGCAACAAAAGTAGTATAGCACATAATTTCAGAAAAAGCAATACCTTTTTGAAAGTTTTTCTCAAAAGATTTTTCGCGGTCGATTGCTGTGCAGACGGTGTATCCTATTGGCGAAACAGACAGATAAAAACACCAAAAACAACTGCAAATTCTGACAAATGTCAGCAAAATGTCAGTTGACAAAATCGCTGTTCGATGGTATAATGGATCAAAATGTGTATCATCTTCTATAACTGACGGAATGATAGTGGAGCACCACTTGGGGAGTAGGAGATCGAATTCTTGCCGACCGTCTGGGCGCACTTGTTTTTTCCATGGAACAAGTGCGCCCTTATTTGATTTTTTCTTGGCAGAAAATATGGAGGTTATGTAATAAATGAAAAAAGTAGTGATCGTTATGGGAAGCGACAGCGACCTTCCCATTGCCGAAAAGGCAGTTAACGTACTGAAGGAATTTGAAGTGCCCTTTGAGGTACACGTATATTCGGCACACCGCACGCCCGCTGAGGCAGCTGCTCTTGCACAGAATGCCCGTGCAAACGGTGTTGGTGCCATTATCGGTATTGCCGGCATGGCGGCACATCTGGCGGGGGCGCTTGCGGCAAAGACCACCGTTCCCGTGATCGGCATTCCCTGCAAGTCCGCGGATCTTGGCGGACTGGATGCACTGCTGTCCACCGTGCAGATGCCCAGCGGCATTCCGGTTGCAACCGTTGCCATTGACGGCGGTGCCAATGCGGCGCTGCTTGCCGTACAGATCCTTGCCGTGGGCGATGATACGCTTGCGGAAAAGCTGGACGCCAAGAGAGCGGCGGATGCCAATAAGGTCCTTGAAAAGAACGCTGCTGTGGAAGCGCGCTTTCAGTAATTTGCAATAGGTTTCTAAGGAGGGATTTTTATGGGCGGTTTTTTTGGCGCCTGCTGTACGCGGGACGTAATTTCCGACGTGTTCTTCGGAACAGACTACCATTCACATCTGGGAACCAGTCGCGGCGGTATCGCGGCTTACGCTCCCGACGTTGGATTGCAAAGAGAGATCCACAATATTTCAAATTCACCCTTCCGCACGAAGTTTGATCACGTATTCGACGAGATGCACGGCAATTCTGCCATCGGATGTATCAGCGATTCGGATCCTCAGCCGCTTTTGATCCGCAGTAACCTCGGTACGTATGCGATCACAACGGTTGGCATTGTGAACAACGCGGTGGCCCTGACAAATCAGTATTTGTCCTTTAGCGGTGGTCATTTCGTTGCTATGACGGGCGGTAAGACTAACTCCACTGAGCTGATTGCGGCAATGATTAACCAAAAGAGCAGCTTTGCCGAGGGTATCCGTTTTGCGCAGTCGGTCATCGACGGCTCGGCATCCATTCTGATTTTAAAGGACGACGGCTCTCTTATAGCCGCTCGTGACCGTTTTGGCAGACTGCCTGTTTTGGTTGGTAAAAACGAGGACGGTTACTGTGTGTCCTTTGAATCCTTTGCTTACAAAAAGCTTGGCTATGAAGATGAAAAGGAACTTGGGCCCGGTGAGATCGTGGAGATCACCCCCGAAGGCATGACACAGCTTGCTCCCGCAGGCGACAAAATGCGTATTTGTGCCTTCTTGTGGAGCTATTACGGCTACCCTACCTCCACCTACGAGGGTGTGAACGTAGAGATCATGCGCAACCGCAACGGCGAGATCATGGCAGAAAATGATATGGCATGCAGGAACGCTGAAGGCGTGGAATACATCGGCGGTGTGCCCGATTCGGGAACTCCGCACGCCATCGGCTATGCAAATCGCAGCCACGTTCCCTTTGCCAGACCCTACATCAAGTATACTCCCACCTGGGCGCGCAGCTTTACTCCCAGCAATCAGCGCGAGCGCAGCAGAGTTGCTAAGATGAAGCAGATCCCCATTCCGGAGCTGATCGAGGATAAGAGCCTGCTGCTGGTGGACGACTCCATTGTCAGAGGCACGCAGCTACGGGAAACGGTTGAATTTCTGTATGAGCACGGCGCCAAGGCGGTGCATATGCGCTCTGCCTGCCCGCCGATCATGTATAACTGCAAATACCACAATTTCACCCGTTCCAAGAGCGAGATGGAGCTGATCACAAGACGCACCATTGTGGAATTGGAGGGAGAAGAGGGACTGAAGCATCTGGATGAATACAGCGATGCCTCCACCGAGCGCGGCAAGGCAATGCGTAAGGCCATTTGCGATAAGTTTAAGTTCTCATCTCTCGAATTCCAGTCGCTGGAGGGATTGATCAAGTCTATTGGCCTGGATCCTTGCAAGCTGTGTACCTACTGCTGGAGCGGTAAAGAATAATTAAGTTACAATATACGGAGGATATGATTATGGATCACAAGAATTCCCAGTCCGCAAGCTACGCTGCTGCGGGTGTTGATATTACCGCAGGCTACAAGGCGGTAGAACTGATGAAAAAGCACGTTGCCCGCACCAAGAACGAAGGTTGTCTGGACGACGTGGGCGGCTTTGGCGGCTGCTTTGGTCTTAATATTGCAGGTATGGAGGAGCCCGTGTTGGTATCCGGCACCGACGGATGCGGCACCAAAGTAAAGATGGCGATCCTCATGGATAAGCACGATACCATCGGTATCGATGCAGTGGCAATGTGTGTTAACGATATCATCTGCGTTGGCGCAAAGCCTTTATTCTTCCTTGACTACATTGCTTGCGGAAAGAATATTCCCGAAAAGATCGCTTCCATCGTGGCTGGCGTGGCAGAGGGCTGTGTACAGTCCGGTGCGGCGCTGATCGGCGGCGAGACCGCAGAGCATCCCGGCATGATGCCCGTGGAGGACTATGACCTGGCAGGCTTTGCTGTGGGCGTGGTGGACAAGAAAAAGATCCTTGACAATACCAGAATGGCAGAGGGTGACGTGGTGATCGCACTGGCTTCCACCGGTATCCATTCTAACGGCTTCTCTTTGTGCCGTAAGGTATTTGATATTGACAACAACAATCCTAAGCTTTACGAGCCCTGCGAGGCACTTGGCGGCAAGACCATTGCCGAAACCCTGCTGACCCCCACCAAGATCTACGTGAAGTCCATTCTCAAGCTGCTGGAAGAGGTAGACGTAAAGGGTATTTCTCACATTACCGGCGGCGGCTTCTATGAGAATATTCCGAGATCGGTTCCCGACGGACTGTGCGCCAAGATCGACAAGGCATCCGTAAAGGTTCTGCCCATCTTTGACGTGATCGCAAAGACCGGTAACATTCCCGAAAGAGATATGTTCAACACCTATAACATGGGCGTTGGCATGTGCGTTGTGGTTCCCAAGACGGAGGCTGACAAGGCAATTGCCATCCTCACCGAAATGGGCGAGGACGCTTACCTCATCGGGCAGATCGTCAAGGGTGAAGATAAGATCATTCTCGAATAAGGATCCTATATATGAAAGTACAGAATATTGCGGTATTCGTTTCGGGCGGCGGCACCAATCTGCAGGCGCTCATCGATGCCCAAAATGCAGGGAAGATCGTAAGCGGCAAGATCACCCTTGTGATCGCCAGCAACCCCGCAGCCTATGCACTGACCCGTGCGGCAAATGCCGGAATCGAATCTGCGGTGGTTTCCCGTAAGGAAGCGGCAACGCAAGCGGAATTTGAAGAAAAGATCGTATCCTTGCTTGCAGAAAAGAACATCGACCTCATCGTGCTTGCCGGCTTTATGTGCATTCTCAGCGAGAGCTTCACGAAGAGATATCCCCAGCGTATTATCAATGTGCATCCTTCCTTGATCCCCTCCTTCTGCGGGAAGGGTTATTACGGACTGCGCGTACATGAGGCGGCGCTTTCCTACGGCGTGAAGGTGACGGGTGCCACCGTGCATTTTGTCAACGAGATCCCCGACGGCGGCAGAATCCTTTTACAAAAAGCCGTTGCAATTCAGGATGGCGACACCCCCGAGATCCTGCAAAAAAGAGTTATGGAAGAGGCGGAATGGCAGATTCTGCCACAGGCTGTCGAGATGGTCTGCAAAGAGTATAGCTTGAAGGAGTAAAATATGAAGATTTCTACCATTGTAAATGAACTGAATTCTCTTGCCTATCACGGCAGAGGCATTATGATCGGCAAGTCTGCCGACGGAAAAAAGGCAGTGACCGCCTATTTCATTATGGGAAGAAGCGAGAATAGCCGTAACCGCGTATTCGTTGCCGAGGGTGATG
>SVRH01000011.1 GCA_015064925.1 Oscillospiraceae bacterium
CTTATCAAGGAAGGGATGCTTTGCCAGCATGTTCTCGAAGAACGCGCCGGGATAGGTCGCCAGAACCTCGTAGCTTTCAAAGCCGCCCATCTTCATGGTCTTTTCCATCAGGGCTTCCGCCATGATGTAGGTTTCACCGTTTTCTGCCTTGACGAGCACGTAGCTGTCGCGGGGATGCAGACAGATGGCCATATTGCCGGGCAGCGTCCAGATGGTGGTGGTCCAGATCACAAAATAGGTCTTCGTCAGGTCAAAATCGGACAGCTTTCCGAGATCGTCCTGCATGGGGAATTTGACGTATACAGAGGTACAGGGATCGTCCTTGTACTCGATGTCGGCCTCTGCCACGGCGGTGGCACAGAAGGGACACCAGGTTACGGGCTTGAGACCCTTGTAGATGAAGCCCTTGTCGAACATCTTGCCGAACACCTTGACCTCCTGCGCCTCAAAGTGGCGATCCATGGTGCGGTAGGGATGCTCCCAATCGCCCACAACGCCAAGACGCTTGAAGCCGCCCATCTGCTTTCCGATAAAGTCCTCGGCAAATTCGGTGCAGGCCTTTCTGAACTCGGGCACGGACATATCCTTGTTCAGCTTTTTCTTGGATTCCTCGATGGCGCGCTCGATGGGCAGACCGTGGTTGTCCCAGCCGGGCACGTAGGGGGTGTAATATCCCATCATCGCACGGGAGCGAATGATGAAGTCCTTCAGGGTCTTGTTCAGAGCGTGACCCATGTGAATATTACCGTTGGAGAAGGGAGGGCCGTCGTGCAGAACGAAGCTGGGCTTGCCCTCTCTGTGCTTCAGCATTACGTTATAAAGATCCTTTTTTTCCATCTCTTCCAGCATGATCGGCTCTCTTGCGGGCAGATTGGCACGCATGGAAAAGTCGGTTTTGGGAAGATTCAGGCTTGCGGTATAGTCCTTTGCCATTTTTGATACTCCTTTATTGACACTTGATGGTTGTTTTTTTGTGTGAAAGCGTCGCTTGCGCGACATCTATACGAACAGGTACTCCTGCTGTTTTCAATATTATTTGATCGAGCTTTCAAAGAGCAGATCCAACTGCTCCTCGGGGTCGCTCTCCACGGCGGAAGCCCGCGCCCGTGCCTCGTCATGCAGGCGTTGCTCGTCGGCGGTCTCCTCGGTGAAGCTCTGCTTGGTGCTTTCCTTGATGTCCAGCTTGACCTGCTCCACAGTGGCAGCGGCGATCTCCTCCTCGCTCTTGGTCAAGAGGTCGATCTCGGGACTGTCGGGGCAGAACTGGGCGATGAACTCCAGATGTGCCTTATAAAGCCGCAGGTTCTTCGCCTTGAACTCGGCGTTTGCCTTGCGCAGTCTGCGCAGCATATCCCGCTCCTTCTTGATCTCGGCACGGAACTGCACAAGCGTTCTGTCGCAGTTGATCTTGGCGGTACGCATGATCAGATCGGCTCTTTCCTCTGCGTCCTTGATGGTCTTTTGCTCGGTCTGCTTGGCGGCGACCATGGCAGCGCGGATGATCTCTTCGTCCTCCTTGACCTGCGCCAGCTCCGCAGAGGTGGTTTGCAGCTGCTTTTCCAGCAGATCGCATTTACGGTACAGCTCGCTGTATTTCTCCAGCACGAATGCCAGATGCTCGTCCACCTCGGCTACGCTGTACCCGCGCAGCGAGTGGGAAAACGATTTCTTTTTCAGTTCATGGGGCGGCAGCATGAAATTCTCCTTTAAACGTATTTTTGCAAAACTATCTTCAGTCTGCCCTTTTTGGTCTGTCCGGCGATCCGTTGCAGTACGAATCTGCCCGATCCCTTCACCGACAGCACGTCACCCTCGCATAGCAGGGTCTCCGGCCGAGTCTCGGGTAGGTAATTGCGGTTGACCAAGCCGTGAATTACCGTATTTTTTGCCTCTTCTCTGGAAAGCCCGGTGATGGCAGCCACCAACCCATCCAGTCGCAGGCCGGCAACGGTCAACACCGTTTCTTCAAACGCCCGCTCGGGCGCAAAATGCGTCGGGAGGGTCACCTTTTCCACCGAAACGGGGCTTTTGCCCACCCGATCCATACTGTTTACCAAATAATCCGCCACGCTTTTCTTCACGAAAAGGTAGGTCTTTCCTTCAAAGGGGACGATGTCTCCCAGCGCGCGGCGATCCAGCCCCAGCGCCAAGAGCGCTCCCAAAAAGTCCCGATGCCCCGGCAGCTGCGCTCCCTTCGGCACCGAAACGCCAAGCACGGCGATCCCCGCCTCCTCGAAGGAAACGGCGTCACGCGGCGACTCTTCGCAGAGGCCATCCGCCTGCTGCCACCAATCGTCCTTTTCCCAGTCGATGCTGTCCCAATCGACCGTTTTCTGCGCCTGCTTTTCCCGAATGCTTTGAAGACGCGCGCGGTGATCTTCGCTGATGAACACCATCACCCTGCGCTCTGCCTCGCCGTACCCTCCGAAAAAGGTCAGCATTTCCCGATCAAACCCGCCGTCCTGTAGGCTTTTCAGATACGCCTGCTCGGCAAGGGTCAGAAAATCGCCTGCGGCAACACCGTTTTTCCCTGCCTGCCGACAAAGATCGGCCGCGCGGGGCGCCAGTCTGCATAGTTCGTTGTCCATGTTCACCTCACAGTGATCACCATGACGCAGATCCAAAGGATCACACTGACCATCGGATAACGGAAGTCGATCCCACCCCGATGCAGCGGAATTCCGAGCATACGGCAAAAGCAGTCGCCCACAAACAGAAGCCACTGCGTCAGACTCTGCACACGCTGCTCAAGCGCACTCGGTCTTTTTCCGAAAAAGGGCAGGAGCTGCCGAAGCAGCAGCAGTATCAGCAGCAGATACAGGAGTCCTTGGCAGAGTGCTACCGTAAAATACAGATAATACACGCCCTTCACCGCCCTCTTTGAAAACGCACAAAGTGCATAAAGCCGATTTTGCAAGCGACCCTATGCACCCGTATTCGATTTTGCTTATCAGAAGCCGAAGCCGTCTTCCTCACCGCTTCTCTGTGCTGCGGGGGTGGGGGTGGAGACGGGGGCATCCTTCATGGTTTCGCCGGTCACGCCCACGTTGCTGGGAGTAATGACGTAAGTATTGGTAGCAACTCTCTTGAGCTTGCCCGAGATGGAGTAAGCTACGCCTGCCAAGAAGTCCAGCAGTCTGCGTGCGGTCTCCTTGCTGGTTGCCTCCAGGTTCAACACAACGGTGCGCTGATTGAGAAGATTGTCCGCGATCTGAGTTGCGGACTCGAAGCCGTCGGGACGAACAACGGTCAGCTCCAGAGCGTCGCCGGTGGGATCGCCGTAGCTGTCGCCTGCGGTGTAGCCTGCATCCTCATATCCGCCCTGATATTCGCCTTCCATATTTTCGTTTTCTTTTCTGCCCCAGTTTTTCCAGTTTGCCATGATTGTATTCCTCCTTGAAATTATCCTTCTTGTTTTTCATTTTTGCTTTCGGGATAGTGACGCGCACCGAAAATAGCGCTGCCCACCCGTATGACGGTCGCTCCGCAGGAAATGGCACTCTCGTAAGAATCCGACATTCCCATGGACAAAACCGATACATTACTATTATGCGTGTTTTTTTGCGAAATGTCAATAAAGATTTGATATGTTTTAGTAAAAAATTTGCAATATTCCGTATTTTCTTTGCATTTTGGGGCAATTGTCATGATGCCACACACCCTGAGGTTGGGCAAAGCCATGATTTCGGGCAGCTCCTCATACAGCTTTTGCTCCGAAAAGCCGCTCTTGTTTTCCTCCCCGCCGCTGTTGTATTCCAGCAGCACGTCCTGCACCTTGCCGATGGCGCGTGCTCTTTTGTCGATCTCCCGCGCCAGCTTCAGGCTGTCCACCGAGTGGATCAGATCCACCTTGTCGATGATATACTTGACCTTATTGGTCTGCAGGGTGCCGATGAAATGGATGCGCATTTTGTCGCGCTCCAGGGCATCGTACTTAGATAGCAGCTCCTGCACACGGTTCTCGCCGATGTCGGTGATCCCCCCCTTGCACACCGCAAAGTTGATATCCTCCGCCGACACGGTCTTGGTGGCTGCCAGCAGCAGCACCTCACCTTCCCTTCTGCCCGCGGCGCGCTCGGCGCTGCGGATCCTTTGGCGGATCGTTTCTATATTCTGTAAAATCTCTTTCTGTTCCATATTACCGCAAATACCTGCCGTGATACAAGCCCTTTCCCGTCAGCACGATCCGATCGTGCAAACGCAGCATATCGGCATACGCCTCCTCTTTCACGTCGTACTGCTTGACGGTGTAATACCCGTCCTTGGCGCACAGCACGTCGATACGGCGAAACACCACCTTGTTGCCCTCGGTGACGTACACGCCCGCCTTTCCGTCCAAATACCGCACCGCCGATGCGGGTACGCGGATGCCTTTCACGCTGCTTGTCACCACCGACACCTGCTGAATGCGCTTGAAGCTGAAATTCTTCGGCACCGTGCGGCAGCCGAACACCGCAAGGCAATCGCTTTGCTTGTACTCTGTTTCCATGCGTTCAAGGGTCATCATCACCGTAGTTCCCTCGTTCTCGTCAAAGCAGATGGGATACTGCGCTCCCACCCGAAGCGAGCGCGCCTCTGCCACATCCAGCGTCATGGCGACGCACCAATAGGTGTCGGTGACGATCCTGCCCACGCCCTCTGTCGGTCTGCCCTTGGCGACCGCCTGCACAAGCGTCACGAAATCGCCATAGCCCATGGTCCTTGCCGCCTGCAAGGTGCAAACGTCCTCAAAGCCGTCCGAGCCAAGGTAGTACAGCCCCGTGACCGGTGCCGTACAGACGGTGATATTGCCGGCTTGGGCTGCCAGCAGCGCGTCGATCTGTCCCTGCAGCTCCTGAATGGATGCCTTGATGGCTGCCTCGGTGACCGAGGAATGCTTGCGCAAATTGATACGGGTCTGCAGCTGCACGCTCAGCTTCTCGGCGTCCGCCAGGCTGCCGCCGTGGACGGTGTCCATCATGGTGCTGTACAGCTGCTTCAATTCCTTTTCATTTGAGTTGTGCGCGGTGGGGATCCCCGTTCCCGCCAGACTGTTCTGCAGGACCGTGATGCGCGCCTCCAGTGCCCGGATCTGTTGGGAAACGCCTTGATCTCCCCCGAAGATCCGCAGTACGTCGCTTCCCGAGGTGACGTTGACCCCGTCCTGTACGATGCTGCACACGTCGCTGCCCTGCGCCTTGATCGGCGTTTCATCCCGCAGGATCATTCCCTGCGCCTGCACGCGGGTCTCGGTCGTTGTCAGGATCGCCACCTCTGTGGAAACGGAAACGGTGTCCGCACCCGACAAATGAAACACGATGTACCCGATGCCAAGGAGCGACAGCGCACCCGTAAGCAGGTATATCAGCACGTTTTTAAGATATCTTTTATCCATATAAACCCCATTTGGTTGCATAATGCGTCAAGAAAACGATTTTTGCAGGATTTCCATACTTTCTTGCAGCAGCTGCTCCTTGTCCTTGCCGCAAATGTCCAGCCAGCGGATCTCACCGCTCGCGCCAAACCAGGTCAGCTGCCGCTTGGCGTAGCGTCTGGTGGCGGTCTTCAGCTGCGTCACCGCATCCTCCATTGTCATCTGTCCCGAAAGTCCCCACAGGATCTCCTTGTAGCCGATGGCTTGGGCTGCGGTGCTGCCAAGACGGGGCGCGAGCGCTGCCACCTCGGCGGCAAGCCCCATTTCCATCATCAGGTCCACCCGCTCCTCGATGCGGCGGTAAAGGTATTCCCGATCCGAGGCGCGAAGCCCCAGGATCAGAGCGTCGTAGCGGGGTGTTTTCACCCTGGACTGTCTGTCCCACTCGGTCTTGGTCTTGCCGGTGGTGTGGTAGATCTCCAGCGCGCGGATCACTCTGCGGCGGTTGTTGGGATGGTTTGCCTCGGCGCACTCGCCGTCCACCTGCGCCAGCATGGCGTGCAGCGCCTCGTTGCTGTAGCCCGCAAGGCTTTCACGATAGACTTCGTTGGCGGGTGCGTCCGAGAGGACGGTATCATATAAAATATTGTCAAGGTACAGCCCCGTGCCGCCGCAAAGGATGGGCAGCTTTCCTCTGCCCGCCACCTCCGCGATGGCAGCGTGTGCCTTTTCGGCAAATTCGGCAAGCGACCAGCTTTCCTCGGGCTCCGCCACGTCGATCAGGTGGTGAGGCACCTGCGCTCGTTCCCCAACGCTTGCCTTGGCGGTGCCGATGTCCATGCCGCGATAGATCTGCATGGAATCGCAGGAAACGATCTCGCCGTCAAGCCGCTTGGCAAGGGATAGGGCAAGCGAGCTTTTTCCCGATGCGGTGGGTCCCACCACCGCGATGACTCTGATCATTTGATTGTTTTCTGTTTTCATATCACGAAATGAACATCGCATCTCCAAAGGAGAAGAAACGGTACTCCTTCTCCACCGCCTCGCGGTAGGCATCCAGCATGATCTCACGGCTCGAAAAAGCCGAGACCAGCATCAAAAGGGTGCTTTCGGGCAGATGGAAATTGGTGATGAGCGCGTCGGTTGCCTTGAAGCGGTAGCCGGGGTAGATGAAGATCCCCGTGTCGCCCTCCACGGCGTGCACAGTGCCCTCCTCGTCCGCAGCACTTTCCAGCGTACGGCAGGAGGTGGTTCCCACGCAGATAATGCGTCCGCCTGCCCTTCTGCGCTCGTTGATGATGCTTGCCGCCTGCTCCGTGACCGTGATGAACTCGCTGTGCATCTCGTGGGCGGTCAGATCGTCCACCTTCACGGGACGGAAGGTGCCAAGACCCACGTGAAGCATGACGGGCACCACCGCCACACCCATTTCGCGTACCCTTTCCAGCAGCTCCTTCGTGAAATGCAGTCCCGCCGTGGGCGCGGCTGCCGAGCCCTCCTTGTTAGCGTACACCGTCTGGTAACGATCCTTGTCCTTTAGCTTTTCGGTGATGTAGGGCGGCAGAGGCATCTGCCCGATGCGATCGAGCAGCGTGAAGAAATTCCACTTGCCGTGATCGTAGAAAAAGCGCAGCAGACGGTTTCCACCCTCAAGACTGTCCTCAATTTCCGCACGGCAAAGCCCGTCCCCGAATACAATGGTAGCACCGGGCTTCAGGCGTCTGCCGGGGCGCACCAGGCACTCCCAAAGATCCGCCTTATGCATACGCAGCAGCACGATCTCACACTCCACGCCCGTATCCTCTTTGACCCCGTACAGTCTTGCGGGAATGACCTTGGAATCATTGACCACCAGCGTGTCGCCGGAGCGCAGGTATTCGGTAATATCCTTAAAAATACGATGCTCTCTCTTTCCCGTATGACGGTCCACCACCATCAGACGCGAGCTGTCGCGGGGAGTGGCAGGCGTTTGGGCGATACGCTCCTCGGGAAGATCATAGAAAAAATCCCTTGTGGTAAGGCTGGTTTCGGGGCGGCGGTTGGTGATCATACTCTTTATCCTTTGCGGCAAAATGCCGTCTGTCCTATCGTTTACACTATTATCTTATATTATAATATAAATCTTGCCGTATTGCAACCGTTTTTCAAATTTTCTTTGGGGGAAAATCCCCCCTTTACCCGACTCAAAGGAGACATCTATGCAACATGACATTTTGTTCCGCGGCTGCGCCACCGCCCTCGTCACCCCCTTCAAGGACGGAAAGGTGGACTTTCAAGCCCTTGCCCGACTGATCGAATACCAGCTCGAGGGAGGGGTAAAGACTTTGGTGCTCTGCGGCACCACCGGGGAGGCAGCCACCCTTTCCAAGACCGAAAAGCAGGCGATCTTTTCCTTCGCGGCAAGCGAGTACCGCGAAAGCGCCACCCTGATTGCGGGCTGCGGCAACGCCTGCACCGCCGATTCTCTCTGTCTTTGCCGCATGGCAGCCGCCACGGGGGTGCACGGCATTCTGGCAGTGACCCCCTACTACGTAAAGCCCAGCGAGGAAGGACTGTTTCTGCACTACAAGGCGCTCTCGGAGGCGACCGAGCTGCCCGTCTTTGCCTACACGGTGCCGAGCCGCACGGGAATCGGCATCTCCCCCACCCTTTGGAAGCGGCTTTCCGCCCTTTCGGGCATCGCGGGGCTAAAGGACGCAAGCGGCAGCCTTGCCCTTGGCGCAGAATACCTTGCCGTCAGCGAAAAGCCGATCTACAGCGGAAACGACGATGGGATCCTGCCGCTTTTGTCGCTGGGCGGCATGGGCTGCATCTCGGTGCTGTCGGGGCTGGTGCCCGCCAGAGTCCATTCCCTTTGCGAGCTTGCCCTTGCAGGTAGGACCGCAGAGGCGGCAGAGCTTCAGCGCTCGCTGCTGCCCCTTGTCAAGGCTCTGTTTGCAGAGAGCAATCCCATTCCCGTCAAATGGGCGCTTTCGCGGCTGGGATTCTGCAAGGCGGAGTGGCGACTGCCTCTTTGCGCGCCGAGCGAGGCGGTCAAAGGGCAGCTGGAGGAGGAAATGGAGCGACAAGGGCTGATCTAGCGCGGTTTTTTTCGCTCTGCTCTTGACTTTACTGAAAAAGTATGCTACACTGATACAAAGAAAACGTTTCACCGGAGGATACTCACATGAAGCACGTAAAGACCATCGCTACCCGTAACCTGTGCGAAAGCGCAAAGAACGGCGGTTGCGGCGAATGCCAGACCTCTTGCCAGTCCGCTTGCAAGACCAGCTGCGGCATCGCGAACCAGCAGTGCGAAAACACCGAAAAGAAGTAAGATGGATTCGTCCAAAAGGGGCTGTTGGCAAATTCAGAGTTTGCCGCAGCCTTTTTTGCTGTACGTAATCGGAACGGAGATACATATGATACATCAGTACAAGCTGGGCGGCTACAACATCGTTCTGGACGTCTGCTCGGGCGCGGTGCACGCCGTGGACGAGATCGCCTACGATATCATCGCCCTCTACGAACAAAATGACAGAGAGACCGTACTTCGGGTCATGGCAGAGCGCTACCCCGAGCTGCCCGCAGAGGAGCTGGCGGAGTGCTACGATCAGATCACCGAGCTGAAGGACGCGGGCAAGCTCTTCGCGCCCGATACCTTCCTTCCCCTTGCGGGAAAGCTCAAGGAAAAGAGCGCGGGCGTGGTCAAGGCGCTTTGCCTGCACGTGGCCCACACCTGCAATCTCAACTGCTCCTACTGCTTTGCCAGTCAGGGCAAATACCACGGCGAGCGCGCCATCATGTCGCTCGAGGTGGGCAAGCGCGCGCTGGACTTCCTCATCGAAAATTCGGGCACGCGCCGCAATCTGGAGGTGGACTTCTTCGGCGGCGAGCCGCTGCTGAACTTCGACATGATCAAGCAGCTGGTGGCATACGCCCGCAGCATTGAGAAAGAACACGGCAAAAATTTCCGCTTCACCCTGACCACCAACGGCATGAACATCAACGACGACGTCATCGACTTTGCCAACCGCGAGATGAGCAACGTGGTGCTGAGTCTGGACGGCAGAAAAGAGATCCACGACCGTTTCCGCGTGGACTACGAGGGAAAGGGCAGCTACGACCGCATCGTTCCCCTGTTCCAAAAGCTGGTGGAGGCCCGCGGCGGCAAGAACTACTATATGCGCGGCACCTTCACCCACGCCAACCCCGATTTCCTTGCCGACATCAAAACCATGCTGGACCTTGGCTTCACCGAGCTGAGCATGGAGCCGGTGGTGTGCGCCCCCGGCGATCCCGCAGAGCTGACCGAAGAGGACCGTATGCTTGTCAAGCAGCAGTACGAGGAGCTGGCAGAGCTGATGCTGCAGCGGGACAAGGAAGGCAAGCCCTTCACCTTCTACCACTACATGATCGATCTGGAGGGCGGCCCCTGCATTTACAAGCGCGTTTCGGGCTGCGGATCGGGCACCGAGTACATGGCGGTCACCCCCTGGGGCGACCTCTACCCCTGCCATCAGTTCGTGGGCGAGGAAACATACAAGCTGGGCGACATCTATCAGGGTGTCACCAACAAGTGCGCCCAGTGCGAATTTGCCGAGTGCAACGTCTACGCCCGTCCCGAATGCCGCGACTGCTGGGCAAGACTGTACTGCTCGGGCGGCTGCGCTGCCAACGCCTACCACGCCACGGGCTCGGTCAAGGGCGTGTATGAGCCCGGCTGCGAGCTCTTCCGCAAGAGAATGGAATGTGCCATCATGGTCGCCATCGCCCGCACCCTTGGCGAAGAAGAATGAATACCCCCATTGTCGATTTTGTAAAAGCCTACGCCGCCTCCCACCCCGTGCGCCTGCACATGCCGGGCCATAAGGGCACGGGAGCCCTTGGCGCGGAAGCACTTGACATCACCGAGATCAAGGGTGCCGACAGCCTCTATGAAGCAAGCGGCATCATTGCCGAAAGTGAAAAAAACGCCACCGCTCTCTTTGGAACAAAGGCAACCTTTTACTCCACGGAGGGCTCGTCCCACTGTATTCGCAGCATACTTTGGCTGTTAAAATGCTACGCCGCAGGCGTCGGCAAGCAGGCAAGCGTGCTGGCGTTTCGCAATACCCACAAAACCTTCGTCACCGCATCCGCACTGCTTGGCATCAAGGTGGACTACCTTACGCCAAAGGAATCCGCAAGCTATCTTTCCTGCCCCGTTTCGGCAGAGGATCTTGCCGGGGCGCTGGATGGCTGCGAGCAGCTGCCCACCGCGGTGTACGTCACCAGCCCCGACTACCTCGGCAGCCTTGCCGATATTGCGTCGCTTGCCGGGGTGTGCCACGCCCGCGGCGTGCTGCTTGTTTGCGACAACGCCCATGGAGCCTACCTTCGCTTTCTGTCCCCCTCCCTGCATCCCATGGATCTGGGAGCGGATCTCTGCTGCGATTCGGCGCACAAGACCCTGCCCGTGCTGACGGGGGGCGCCTACCTGCAGATTGCACAAAACGCACCCGACTTTTTTGTACAAAACGCCAAGAACGCGCTGTCGCTCTTCGGCTCCACCTCCCCCTCCTACCTGATCTTACAGTCGCTGGATCTGGCTAACGCCAATTTGGCAGAGGACTACCGTGAACGGCTGGCGGCATTTCTTTGCAAGCTGAACACCCTCAAAGCCACGCTTGCGGCAAACGGCTACACCCTCTTGGGAAACGAGCCGCTGAAGATCACCGTTCACGCCCGCGCCTACGGCTACCGCGGTGAGGAAATGGCAGAGCATCTGCGCTGCTACGGGATCGAGGCGGAATTTGCCGACCCCGACGTGCTGGTGCTGATGTTCACCCCCGCGATCACAGACGAAGCCCTCGTTCTTGTGGGGGATGCGCTTTTGTGTCTGCCAAAAAAAAGAAGTGCGGCACCTACACCCCCCGACTACCGTCCAAAGGAGCAAGCCATGTCCGCAGAGGATGCCATCGCCGCGCCCTGCGAAGCCGTGGCAGCAGAGGACGCCCTTGGCAGGATCCTTGCCTGTCCCACCGTCGCCTGCCCTCCCGCCGTACCGATCTTATCCTGCGGCGAGCGCATCGACGAGCACACCCTTGACCTTGCCCGCTACTACGGCATCGACAGCTTTTTGGTGGTAAAAGAGCCAAAATAACGCAAAAAAGCCCGTCATAAGACGGGCTTTTGGCTTTCTGTTTATTTGAGAATGGTCGGATCATTTTCCGCCGCCTCCACGTAGCTGGCGCAGGAATCGGTCCAGGTCATTTCGGTTTCGTAATAACCAAGCGGTTTCTCTCCTTGACGAATCACGACGAACATCTGGTATAGCTGTCCTTCCACAAGGCCCTCACCCTTACCAAAGCCGAAGGCATCGTAAAACCTGCAGCGGTAGATCGGATTATAAAGATCGTTATAGACCGACCAAGGCTGCAGCTCCGCCTTTTTGTAGTCAACACGATCGTTTGACTCGCTGTAGGGGCGGTAATAGAAATCAAAATAGAAGTCGTACGTTTCCATATTCTCAATGCCAACGGTGGCATCGATCGTGTTTCGCTCGAATCTTATGTTGAGCTGCAGAGTGGAGGCCCAGATCTCCGCAGGTCCCGCCGTAGCTTTATCCAGATCGCGCACGTTGTACTTTGGCGTTGACAAGATGTTGCAGTTGAACCACGTAAAACCGCGGTACATCGGCAACTCGTCAATCAAATTGAGGAGCTCTTTGGTAACGGGATCATCAGCCTCCCATTTTTCTCCCACCTTTACGGGGAATTTGGCTCCTTCGTACAGAACGCCGCCCTCTACCACGTAAACGTTGATCACTGTTTCGCCCACGGCAACACCCGTGATGATCCCCTCCTCGTCGACCGTCGCCACCGACCAATCGTCGCTGGTGAACAACACCTCGCTTGCCAGCGTGAACATCATTTCCATCAAATCGTACTGCTTACCGATGTCGATCGTTGCTCTCTTTTCAAACAAAGTCACTTCGGGAATATCGGGTGTCGGCGGCTGGGGAGGTCCGAGCTTTTTGTGAACGGTCACGTCGATATACTTTTTCACCACTCCCACGCTGTTGCGCGCGGTGACAGAGACGTATGCCGTGCCGCCACCAATCGCGGTGAGCTTGCCGCTTTCGTTCACAGAAATGATCGTCTTGTCAGAGACCGAAAAGCCAATCTCCTCGGCATCGTTGGTCTCCACGTACTGCGAAATATCCAGCGTCTGCTCCTGCTCCATTTCCAGGGCATCCACAAGGACGTTGAGAGTGGGCACACGGCTCAGATCGCCGCCCTGCGGCTTGTCATCCTCGTTTTCGTCGGTGCTACCCTCGCCCGGGGCAGTGGTGCTACTCTCGCCCGGGACAGTGGTGCTTCCCTCTGTATTCTCTTCCCAATCGGGCTTGCTCTGCACGCCATCCTCTTTGGTATCGGAGGCTACGTCGTTCTTCTTCGTTTGGTTGCATCCCGTCAAGAGGACGCAAAGGCAGATCAAAGCCGCCATCAAAAGCGCCGTAACGCGTATACTTGTGTGAATCATGGTATCCTCCTGTCAAAAAAATGCTTTGAATTTGCTTTACAATTTTATTATATAGCATCTTCCCTTGATTTGTCAACATATTCCTTGTCAATGTAAGAGATTTTTTACACAGTTTACAATTTATTTACAATTGACAAGTTTCTTCTCCATCAAAAAACGCCTGCGTGTGCAGGCGTTTTTCCTTATCGATAGCTTTCGGGGGATTTTTTGTTGATATACTTGACCTGATATGCGTCCTTGATCTCGTTTTGCATTTCGATCAGATGATGCATACAGTAGGACTCGAACACGCTCTGTCCCAGATTTTCCTGCAGATAGGTCTCATCTGCGGCAAGGCGAATGATGATGTGGAAGCCCTCTCCGTCCAAACGGATGTCCGAGATCTCTCCCGGCTGCAGCGCAGCCACCGCACTCTCGTCAAGGGCGGCAAAATCCTCGGTTTCGGCAAAGCAGTAGTAGCCGCCCACCACGTTGCCGTCGGTTTCGTAGTCCGCCAGCACCTTTGCCGCCTCCTCACCCGCCTTCAGACGCGCGTGGATCGCCTCCGCCTTCACCTGCGCCTCGGTGTCAACGGCAGGATCGCTGCTCTTGATCACGAACTGACGGCAAAACAGGAAATTCTCCTTGGCAAAGCGCAGCACGTCGCTACCGTCCACCGGAAAATACTTGCCCGTTTCGGATGCGGTCTTGTAAATGGCGGTGTAGAGCAGCTCATTGTAGCCCATCTTGTACGCCACGTACTCCGAAAGATATGCCTTCTCCAGGTTCTTCTCGTACTCCGCCTCGCTTTCGCATTCCTGACGCAAGAGCGTCATGTTTTCCTTTGCCTGCGCCTTTTCCTTATCGGTCAGCGAAATGCCCATCTGCTTGGCAAGGTCAAGTACCGAGTAATAGTCCTTCAGAGAAGCAAGCACGGTGGAATCAAGCTCGGCATAGGCAGCGGTCTTGTCGTTGCCGACAAAGCATTCCTTGTCCTTCGCGGTCATCTCGTCCATGGTGTTGAGCAGAAAATAGCGATAGATCTCCTCGGGGACCTTGTGGGAGCCGATATTCAGAACGGTATCGGTGCTGCCGTGGGCATATCCCTTCTCGCCGCAGGCAAACAGTCCCAGCGCAGCGACAAGGCAAAGCAAAATGGCAATCGTTTTTTTCATATCCTTCTCCATTCTGACGCATACGCGTCAGCGTAAATAGCATAACTGAATATTTGTGCCGCTCGGCGGCAACAGTGGGTTGGGTCCCACTTTTAACAAATTCGGGGCGTGAACTGAATAGTTCAATGGAACAATTGGCATTATTTCACGCCAAAGATACAAAGAGAGAACAGCCCTTGCCCTTCTCTCTTTGTTTATATTTGTTTGATCAGAACATGGGGATCGCAACGCCGTTTACCACGTCCTGGCAGGACTGCAGCAGATTCTTCAGCGCGCTCTGATACACGGTGTAGCCGCCGCCGCCGTTGTAGGTGAAGTAGGCGCGTCCGGTGCCGTAGTAATAGAAGCGCAGCACGTGCTCCTCGCCCTTGCGGGTGTTGATGGTCACGGTCACGTCGGGGCTGTCGAGGTTAATCTTGTATTCGGAAAGCTGCTCTTGGGTGAGCTTATCGTACAGATCCACCGACTGCAGCGCCAGGAACAGATAACGGTAGTTATCGGTGCCGCTGCGCTCCAGACTGCCGTCCGCCTTTTTTACGTCGGGCAGAGCCTTGTCGCCGTTGTAGGTCACCTTTAAAGGCGTTTCCTCGTCGGTGGGAGTGTTGGTGGCAAAGCTGACGTTCACCTTCTTGTGACCTGCCATTTCGTAGATCGACTGCAGATTCATGCTGTTGATGGTTAGGTTCTTTACAGTGTTAATGCTCTGCAGATAGACCGCAGGCTCCATGTACTGCTCCGCCGTCCAGTCGATGAAGAAAACCTTGGAGGCGGCGATCTTCACCACGGTGCGCAGACCGGGATTGTAGGCAAAGTAATATCCATCGTTGCTCTTGGGGCTGAACCAGACCTCGTTTTCCACGGTGATGCTGTCGATGTCACGGTAGAAGCGCAGGATCTTGCAATTGCTGTCGTGCACGTCGATGCCGTACTTTTCCTTCAGATAGTCGGGGCTGAAGGATTCGCCCTCCTTCTCCGCATCCACCACGACCTCGCCGTAGATGGCACCGCGCACGTTGTCATACAGCATGGAAGAATACTGGCTGCTGGCGCCGTAGGGGAAGTAGGCGGTGGGGTAGGTCACAACGGTGGTCTTGATATACTCCATGTCCGCAGCCTCGTCACCGTAGTACTTCAGCTCCACGAATTTATCGTCGCCATGGTAGATAGCGAAGTATTCGGGCACGTACACGCTTTCGGTGAAGGGATTGGTGATACGGGAATCCATGATCTCGTACACGCTGCAGCTCATATAGCCGTAGTTCATGGGGTTGATGGTGTACACCTTATCGTTGCCGGGGGTGGTGGCATAGTAGCCCGAGCCGTCCGCCAGCATATCGCCCAGCAGCACGCGCACGCTCTTGCCGTCTCTGGTCTTTACGTGCACGGTCAAAAGGGTCTCGGAATCGGGGTTCAGACCGTATTTGGAGAAATCGGTCACCTTTTCCGCCACCATTCTCTGGGCGGTTGCCTGAGAGGCAAATCCGAAGATAAAGGTCAGGGGCATACCCTGGTCATAGGCAATTCTTTTGCCGTAGCCGTCGAGGAAGTAGTTTTCCTCCACGTAGTCGTACACAAGCCCCCAGGAGCTGTCCTTCTTGATGAAGTGGATGCTTTCGATGTTCGCCATCTCCAGCTCGCCCACCACGTCGTCGGTGCCATCGAACTTGGCGTTATCATACACGCTGTACGTCACGCTTTCTCCGGGCTGCTGCACGGGCGTGGGCTCCGGCTTCAAGAACAAAAACCAAAGGGGAACCATGATCGCGATCGCCAACAGAACGGCGAGGATCAGATAGGTCTCGGTCTTGTGGTAATTTTTCTTTTTGACGGGATTATTCGTAATATTCGTATTCATACATCCTTATCCTTACGATTATCTGTGGCGGCGTCTGAAGTAGATCACCATACCTGTGATCAGAATTGCCATCGGGATCACCACTGCGAAGATGATCATCCAAGTGTTCGCCTCGCCGTTGGTGATGATCAGGCTGTTGTCCGCATAGTTCACAAATTCGATATTGGCAACCTCGGCGGGAGGATTCTTTTCCGCCATGGCGCGCAGCGCTGCGTAGGTCACGCTGTCGTTGGCATAGCTTCCGCCCAGCGAAGCGTCCGAAATATAGGAGGACGAGCCGCAGGCAAGCAGGTAGGAATACTCGGTATTATCCTCTTCCACCCACTTTTGCTGCATGAGCACCATCAGACCTGCACCGGGAGCGGGCAGTCTCTTGTCGCTGTCGCTGTAATCCACGCGCTCCGCATCCTTGGAGGTGGACAGCACCGCAGAAACGGTGGTCTCCTTCTTAAGGCTGTTGTGGAAGCCCTCGCCGGCGCTGCCGATGGTGATGGTGCAGGCGTTGGTGAGGATGGTCTTGATATTGGGAATGTCGCGCACACCGGCAGTCAGCGCGGAGCCATCGCCGGAGCTGACAAAGGAAGCGTAGAAGCTCTGGGAATTGGAGGGTCTGGAATGGTCGGAGCTTTCGTAGACCATATCGTTGTTGAACTCAATGCCGCGCTCGGACAGGAAATCGTCCAGATTGGTCAGATTGGAGATCATACCGGGGTCCACGAATACCATCAGGCTTCCCTTGCGGTCGCAGAAATCGGAAAGCTTCTTGATCTCGTTGTTGACCACACCGTTCTCAATGCCCTCAAAGTCCTTGGTGGGACCGGCAATGACCACCAGATCCGCCTCGGCGGCAATCTCCTCGGTCTTGAGGTCGATCTCCTTAACGGTAAAGCCGGTGTTCTCCAGCAGATCCTTGAAGCGGTCCAGCTCTGCCTTTTCACCGTGACCGGTGGTCAGGTACGCCACGGTATCACTGGAATACAGCGACAGGATACGCATGGTGAAGCAGCGCTCGCCCGCAAAGGCGATGTAGGCGCCCGTGGAGGTGTCCTTAACCAAGAAGTTGCTGGCGTGCAGAATACGCATTGCCGCATCTGCGCCCGCCTTCTTCACGATCACGTTGGCAGAAGTCACGGTCTGATTGTCCACCTTAAGGTAGTCGGTCAGCCACTGCTCGGGGTCGTTTTCGTAGTCCACGTAGCGCAGACTGATGAAATCGTACCGGTTCTCGTACAGCTTGGCAAGCTCGTGGATCTGCTTCATTTCCGAGCTGACGTCATTGACGCGGTCCTTGTCGGTCAGAAATACGATCTCGACCTTGTCCTTCTTTTCGTCGATGTTTTCCTCAAACAGTCGGTCGGTCAGCTTGGAGATCTTCAGGATGTCGCCATCCACGTTGTAGATATACCACAAATTGGAGCTGAACAGCGCGGTCAGCGCCACGTTCAGCAGCACGACTGCCACAATGATCACCGCAGTCAGGATGATCGAAAGGGAGCCGTATTTGAATTTTTTGTTGTTCTTGATATCCTTCTGAAAATTCATTTTTACAAAATCCTTTCCGCATCAGCCCCAACGGCGCTTTTCGAACACGCGCACGGTCAGGAAATAGAAAACGCCCGCAATAGAGAGATAGTAGATCAGGGACGAAAGGTCGAAAATACCGTAGGTGAACAGCGCGTAGCGGTCAAGCAGGGAGATCCAGCTGAGCACCGTGCGCAGGAAATCGCTTTCGATCTGGCTGTTGAACAGGCTGAGATAGACGATCACCAGCAGGAACGCCATGGTCATCACCGCGGAGATCAGCTGGTTTTCGGTCAGTGCCGAAATGAACACGCCGATGGAAACGCAGGCAAGTCCGATGAGCAATAGGCTCAGATAAGAGCCGAAGATGGCGCCGTAGTTGATGGTGGCACCGTAGATGCCCAGAGCGATCATGTTCATGGAGCTTGCCACCACGGTCAGCGCGTACACGATGTAAGCGCCCAGCAGCTTGGCACCCACCATGGCACCCAGCGAAATGGGAGCGGTCAGCAGCAGCTGGTCGGTCTTCATTTTCCGTTCCTCGGAAAAGCTTCTCATGGTCAGCAGCGGCACCAGCAACACCAGTGCCAGAACCGAGCTTGTGAAATACGCCTCCACGCTGGTGGTGGGGACGGTCGCCTTCAGCGTCAGGTTGGTGAACAGAACACCGTTGACCGCCAGATACACGGCGACGAACACGTATCCGATGGGGGTTATAAAGTAGGAGTGCAGCTCCTTTTTCAAAAGCGAAAGCATTATACGTTACCTCCCTTGCGGTTCTTCTTTTTGGCAGTGGCATCCGCAGGATCCTCCACAACGGAAAGGAAGATGTCCTCCAGGTTCACACCCATTGCCTCCATGCCGATCATGGTCCAGCCCTTCTGCGCCACGGTACGGAACAGCACCTTACGGATGTCCAGCCCCCGTTCGCTTTCCACGTAGTAGGTGATGCTGTCGGCATCCTGCGCGCCCAGCACGGTCACGCTCTGCACACCGGGAATGGCACGCAGCGCAGAGTACACGTCCTTTTCGGGTCCGCAGATCTTCACGCTCATCTTGCCGGCACCCTGCACGGCACGGCTGATCTCGGTGGTCTTTTCGTTTGCCACGATGCGGCCGCGGTTGATGATCACGATCCGGTCGCACACTGCCTGCACCTCGGGCAGGATGTGGGTGCTGAGGATCACGGTATGGTGACGGCCCAGCTCGCGGATCAGAGAGCGGATCTCAATGATCTGCTTGGGGTCAAGTCCGACGGTGGGCTCGTCGAAGATAACGACCTTGGGATTGCCGATGAGCGCCTGGGCAATGCCCACACGCTGACGGTAGCCCTTGGACAGATTGCGGATGACTCGGTTGTACACGTCCTTGATCTTTACCACCTCGCAGATCTCGGCAAGGTGCTCCTTCTTGGGCAGCTTGCAGCCCTTGAGATCAAACACAAAGCCAAGGTACTCCTTGACGGTCATATCGGGGTACAAGGGGGGCTGCTCCGGCAGATAGCCGATCTGACGCTTAGCGTCCAGAGGATTCTCCAGAACGTTTACGCCGTTAACCTCCACCTCGCCCGACGTGGAGGACAAATATCCCGTTAAGATATTCATGACCGTGGACTTACCCGCACCGTTCGGTCCGAGAAATCCGACGATCTCGCCTTCTTCCACGGTAAAGCTGATATTCTTGACAGCTTCGATGCTGCCGTAGTTCTTCACCAGATTCTGAATCTTGATCATAGTTGACTTCCTTTCCAGTTATCTCACTGTCCGCAAGACAGAAAAACGCACAAGTTGGCAGATACAATCCGCCATCTTAGGTATTGTATCACATTATTGTAAACAAATCAAGAACGGATTGTGAAAAATGAAGGAATTTTTTAGTTTATTTCGCAAGAAAGACGATCGGATTACAAATTGCCGCCCCCTTACAATGAATATTCTATTTTGGCAAAAAAGAAGCTTTTTGCCCCAAAAGGGCAAAAAGCCTCCTCAATTCTGAATTCATCCTTCAGAATTCTGCATTATTCCTCGTCGTCCTTGTTGCCGAATTCGCGGCGCAGACGCTCACGGTAATCGTCCTCGTCGGTGGGGGCGCCTTCGTTCTTTTCCTGCGCAGCGGGAGCCACCGCGTCATCCTTCATCTCCGCCTTGAAATCACGGCGCAGCTGCTCGCGGTAGTCCTTATCGCGCTCATCGTGACGCTTGGACTTTTTCTTCTTTTCCTCTTCGTCACGGGCGCGCTTTGCTGCGTTTTCCTCCTCGCTGATGCGGCGCTTTTCCGCCACCATCGCGTCCAGCTCCTCGTAGGTGATGTCGTCGCGCTCCATGGCAGCCTTGAACTGGAACTCATCCATGGTCTCGTACTTCATGAGGAAGCCCGCAACAAAATGCAGCTTTTCAATATTGCTTTGCAGATACTCGGTGCAGCGGGCGTAGGCATCGTCGATGATCGCGCGGATCTCGTCGTCGATGGCAGCCGCCGTCTTTTCGGAGAAGTTCTTACCCGTGGAGAAGTCACGTCCCAAGAACACCTCGTCGTTGGTGTGCTCGGAGCCGTACAAAACGGTACCCAGATTCTTGCTCATGCCGTAACGGGTGACCATGTCACGCGCCACAGCGGTCGCCTGCTGAATGTCGTTGGAGGCGCCGGTGGAAATATCGTCCATGACCAGCATTTCCGCCACGCGCCCGCCCAGTGCCACCACGATGTGGTCCACCATCTGTCCCTTGGTCTGACCCAAGCGATCATGCTCGGGCACCATCAGGGTCACACCGCCGGTATTGCCCGCGGGAATGGTGGTGATGTGCTTGACAGGGTCGGTTGAGGGACAGCAGTAGCAAGCGATGGCATGACCGGTTTCGTGGTACGCCACCAGCTTGATGTCGCGCTCGGTGCGTACCTTGTTGCGCTTCTGGGGTCCCAGCAGCAGCTTCATATAGGATTCCTCGATATCGTTCATGCCGATGAGACTCTTCGCCTTGCGGGCAGCCAGCAGTGCCGCCTCGTTCATGAGGTTGGCAAGGTCTGCTCCCGTGAAGCCCACGGTCATCTGCGCGATCTTCTTAAGATCCACGCTCTGCTCCAGCGCCTTCTTGCGGCAATGCACCTTGAGGATGGCCTCTCTGCCGCGGATGTCGGGATAGTTTACGGTGACCTGACGGTCAAAGCGTCCGGGACGCAGCAGCGCGGGGTCCAGCACGTCGGGGCGGTTGGTGGCAGCGATGACGATGGTGCCCTCGCAGCCCACGAAGCCGTCCATTTCCACCAGCAGCTGGTTCAGCGTCTGCTCTCTTTCATCGTGGCCGCCGCCAAGACCGGTGCCGCGGCGTCTGCCCACCGCATCGATCTCGTCGATGAAGATGATGCTCGCCTTGTTCTTGCGGGCGGTCTCAAACAGATCGCGCACACGGGAAGCACCCACGCCCACGAACATTTCCACAAAGTCGGAGCCCGAAATGGAATAGAAGGGTACGTCTGCCTCGCCTGCCACAGCCTTGGCAAGCAGGGTCTTACCGGTACCGGGAGGGCCCACGAGCAGCACGCCGTGGGGGATCTTGGCACCCAGCTTTTCGTATCTTCCGGGATTTTTCAGAAATTCAACGATCTCTTCCAGCTCTTCCTTCTCCTCGTCGGCACCTGCCACGTCGGTGAAGAGCACCTTTTCGCCGTTTTCGCCCGCGGTTCTCGCCTTGGACTTACCAAAGGAGGCAGCGCCGCCCTTGCCGGAGGCTTGACGCTTGACGTACACGAACAGCGCAATGCCCATACCCAGCATGATGACGGTGGGCAGCATGCTGATCCACCACGGCACGGTGGTGGGCTCCTTGAAGTTAAACTCGATCTGACCCTCCTGCGAGCCGATCTTATCCTTATATTTCTCGTAGATCTGATCGTTGAAGAACGATTCCGTGCAGGTGAAGGTGTAGGTCTTACCATCCTTGGTCTTGACCGTCAGCTCGTCACTGTAATTGTCCATGACGAATTCCTTGACGTTATCGTCCTTGAACATCTGCAAAAGATCTGCGGTGGTTTTTTCATCCTCGCCCATACCGCCGACCAGCATCACGATCACGGCGATGATGACACCGATGACCACGGCATAGATCAGCAGTCGCTTGAAAATGCTGTTATCTCTCATAAATTCCTCCTTTATACCGAGAAAGCCGTCCGTTTCGTTTGCTTCTTACGGCTGTACCTTCTCCTGTTTCTTTCCCTCGATCAGACAAAGCAGCACGCTTTTCCCACCTGCCTTTGGCAGCAGGTCGTCTCTTACGGGAAAGCCGGGCACCCAGATCGGTCCCCTTTCGTCGCAAAGAATGGGCAGCGCATCCCGCTGTTCGGGGCTCATGCCCGTTTGCCACAGTAATTTTTTCACCTTGCGCGTCATGCCGCCGATGCGAACGGTATCCCCCGGCAGACGGGCGCGCCAAAACAGTCCGAGGGACAGTATAGCAGAGTCGACCTCGGTTTTGATGGATAAATTGTAAACTTTTTGAGTATTATTGCCACATTGCTCCGATTCTATCAGAACAATGTGAGGACCGTCTGAAAAAACGGTGTCGCCTGCGCGAAGAACAGGGTGTTTTTCAAATCCGCGCTCCCTTTTTTTCTCCCGCAGGGTGGGAACAAAGACCAGCTCTCCTTTGGTGCGCCTTGCGGTGATCCCGCAGGGCAGGCTGACCTCACCTCCGGTCCTTCCCTCTTTGACCAGCGCCAAAAGCGAAAGCATCTGACCGTGGGACGCACCCGCGCCCCCCGCTCTTTCGTACTCTCTGCGCAGCAGTCTTGTCAGCACCGGATCGGGAAGCCTTGCCAGCTCGCAAAGAGGTGGCATTTCCTCCGGCACAAACGACCAAATGAAGGCGTCGTCCTGCCGCAGGATCTCGCTTGCGGTAAGGCTTGCCTGCGCGACCCTTGGATTGATGGCGCGCATTTCGGGCAGAAGCATCCCGCGAATGCGATTTCTGGTAAAATCGGTGTTGGCATTGGTGCTGTCGGTACAAAAATCGGCGCCGATACCGTCAAGATAGGAAAGGATCTGCGCCTTTTCGCAGTACAGCATGGGGCGAATGATGCAGCCGCGCACCGGTGCGATGCCCGTAAGGCCCTCGGTGCCGCAGCCCCGTGCCAAATGAAACAGCACGGTCTCCAAATGATCCTCCGCATGGTGGGCGGTGGCAATGAGGTCACACCCCCACTGCCGCGCCACCTGCCGCAGCGCCCCGTAGCGCATTTCTCTTGCACATTCCTCCAGCCCCATTTTTCTCTCTTTGGCAGCCGTCGGCACGTCAAGGCGCACCGTTTCAAGGGAAATACCAAGCTTTTTGCAAAGTGCCTTGCAAAAATCCTCATCCCTTTGAGCCTCCTCGCCGCGGATGCCGTGGTTGACGTGGCAGGCGGCAAGGGTGTACCCCCACGTGGGAGCAGCCTCCCGCAAAAGATGCAGCATTGCCACCGAATCGGCGCCTCCCGAAAGGGCAACCAGGAGCTTTTGCCCCTTTTTCCCCTCCAGACAGCGCGCAAGTCCCATGGCAAAGCACTGTGTTACGCTTTGAGGCATATCAGCTCTCCTCAACGTCCTCGATGGAGGCGAATTTGGTGTACTTTCCGAACCAGCCAAGCTTGGCAGTGCCGATGGAGCCGTGGCGGTTTTTGGCGATGATGACCTCCGCCTCGGTCTGGCCGTCCTTCGCCTCTCTTTCATAGTATTCGTCACGGTAAAGGAACATGACGATGTCTGCGTCCTGCTCGATGGCACCCGAATCACGCAGGTCGGACAGCATGGGACGCTTGTCGTTTCGGCTTTCCGAGCCACGGTTCAGCTGAGCGCAGCAGATGATCGGAATGCCCAGATCCTTGGCAAGGATCTTCAGATTTCGGGAGATCTCGGAGACCTCCTGCACGCGGTTGTCACTATGTCTGTCGCTCTGCATCAGACCCAGGTAGTCGATGACCACCATTCCCAGATTCTTCACTCTGCGCAGCTTTGCCTTCATGGCTGCCACCGAAACGCCCGAGGTGTCGTCGATGTAGATGTCGCACTCCGAAAGATAGGCGGACGCCTTGGCAAGCCGCGCCCACTGCTCCTTGTCCAGCTTGCCCGTGCGCATGGCATAGCTGTCCACCAGCGCCTCGCTGCTGAGCATACGGGAGACCAGCTGGGTCTTGGACATTTCCAGCGAGAAGATGCACACCGCCTTGCCCGAGGAACGGGCAACGTTGGTGGCAAGGTTCAGCGCGTAGCTCGTTTTACCCATACCGGGTCGGGCGCCCACCAGCACCAGATCCCCCTTGCCGAAGCCCACCAGCAGTCGGTCGACCTCTCCAAAGCCCGAGGGGGTTCCCAGCGCCTCGCCCTTGTTCTTGATGATCTCGTCCAGCTGAGCGTAGGTGTCGATCAGCACGTCGCGGATGTGGGTGAAATCGCCCTTGGCGTTTTCCTCGGCAAGTCCTAAGATCTTGCCGCCCGCCATGTCCACGATGCTGCCCGCGCTGTCCTTCTGCTCGTAGGCGGCGGAGTTGATCTCGTCGCAGGCGGCGATCAGACGGCGCAGCAGGCTTTTGTCCCGCACGATCTTGGCATAGTCCACAATATTGGCAGCCGAGGGAACGATCTCGGCGATGATCTTCATGTACGCAACGCTTTGCTCCCTGTTGTACACCCCCGCCGACACCAAAGCGTCAATGAGGGTCACAAGGTCGATGGTGCGGCTCTGCAGAAAAAGCTTTTGCATGGCGAGGTAGATCTCGCGGTGCTCCTTCATGTAGAAATCGCCGCTTTGGATGATCCCCGTGATGTCGCCGAAGCGCTCGGGGTCGATGAGGATGGAGCCAAGCACCGATTGCTCAGCCTCCAGACTGTGGGGCATGACTCTTGCCCCGATCAACGTGTCTGACACGGCACCCTCCGTCACTCGGTGACCAGAAGGTGAATCTTACCCGTCACCTCGGTGTACAGACGCACCTCCAGCGTGTAACTGCCGAACGCCTTGATGGCATCCATCTGGATCTTGCGGCGATCCACGGTGATGCCGTGCTGCTTTGCCAGCTGCTCTGCCACTTCCTTGCTGGTGACGGCACCGTAAAATCTGCCGTCAGCCCCTGCCGATGCCTTGATGCGCACCTGCAGACTCTCCAGCTTCTCGGCAAGCTCCCTTGCCTGCTTCTTTTCCTGCTCGATCTTGAATAGACGTGCCTCTTCCTTGTTCTTCAGGTCAGCAAGGGCGCCCTTGTCTGCCTCGATGGCAAGCTTCTTGGGGAAGAGGAAGTTACGGGCGTAGCCGTCCGAAACGTTGATCAGATCGCCCTTCTTTCCCTGTGCCTTTACGTCCTGCAATAAAATTACCTTCATGATTTATCCCTCTTTCTGTGTTACGTTACTTTGATTTTTCTTGGCTTCCGCCTCGGCGGTCTCACGCAGGTACTCGTTCACCGCCTGCTCCAAAACGTCCGCCGCTTCTTCGGGAGTCACCCCGCTCATGCTGGTGGCTGCCGCCTCGAAATGTCCGCCGCCGCCCAGCTTTTCCATAATTCTCTGCACGTTGATCTTACCGCCCGAGCGTCCCGAGATACGGATGGCACCGTCCACCAGACACACGGCAAAGGATGCCAGCACGCCGTCGATGGACAGCAGCTTGTCCGCCGCCTTGGCAGCCGCGATGCGGTCGGAGGCGGTGTTGTCCTCTCTGTGAGAGATGGCGATGACCACCGTGCCGTTTGCGATGGAGCGCAGGTCGGTCAGGAAATACGCCTCGCGCAGGAAATCGTTCTGACTGGAGGCAAACAGATTCTGCACCTCGATGGGGCTTGCGCCCTCGCTTTCCAGATACTGCGCCGCACCGAAGGTCTTGGTACCGGTGTTGACGGCAAATTTCTTGGTGTCCAGCACGATGCCCGCCAGCATCAGCTCCGCCTCGTCCTTGGTCAGCGCGCCCGCGGGCAGGGTCTGCTCCAGCATATCCGCCACCAGCTCGCAGGTGGAGGATGCGGTGGGCTCGATGTACTTGATGGCAGGCTTGGTCTCAAATTCCGCCGCCTGACGGTGGTGGTCGATGTACACCACGGTGCAGGCGTTTTCGGCAAGCTCTGCCGACTCAAACTGGGTCTTGTTGTTCACGTCCGCAATGATCAGCAGCGTGTCGGAGCGCAGGCGATCCTGCGCTGTGAAGCTGTCGATGAACATTTCGGAAAATCCGGGCAGACGCCCTGCCTTTTCAAAGCACTTGGCAAGCGAAGCGTCCCGCAGATCGGAAACGATGTTGACGTTCTTGGCGCCGTGGTACAGACAGAATCTCGCCAGACCCACGCAGGATCCGAAGGCGTCGAAGTCGGCAAAGCGGTGACCCATGATGAGCACCGACGAGGACTGCTCCACAAGGGAAGCCAGCCCCGATGCGATGACACGGGCACGCACCTTGGTGCGCTTTTGGAAGGACTTGGCGACGCCGCCGTAGAACTTGATGGAATTCTCCTCCTTGGCGACCGCCTGGTCACCGCCGCGCTGCAGCGCCATTTCCAGCGCGCCCGAGGCGGCAGATGCCTTGGCAGCAAGACTTCCGCTGACCCTGGCAGTACCGATGGAGATGGTAACGGGGGTGTTGTTCTCGCCCACGCGGATCTCGCGCACGCGGTCCAGCACGTCATATTTCTTTTCGGCAAACAGATCGAAGTTCTGCGCCTGATAGAAGAACATATATTTATCGCGGGAATACTCGTTCAGCACGCCCCCCACGCTGTTGCACCAGTCCTCAAGAATGGTGTGCACCTGAGAAGCCACCGAGCGATAGTTTCCCTGTACGAACTGCATCAGCTCCTCCAGGTTGTCGATGGTGATGTATGCCACAAGGGTCTCTTCCCTTGCCATCTTGTCCTCCAGTGCGCGCAGATCGGTCAGCTCGTGCCAAACGGTGACGTACACCGTGCGGTCGTCCGACACGGTGGTAAAGGCGCGCACGTTGAACACTCTGTCCTCCAGAATGCACTCCACGCCCTCCTTTTCGTCCACCAGCATCGGAAGCTTACGGGGCAGAACCGAGCGAATGCTTTCTCCGCGCAGATCCTTGCCGTCGATGACCTCAAGGAAGGCGGCGTTCATCCAGCGAATGTTCTCCTGCGCATCGCAGATGAGGATCGGCATGACCGCCCGCGAAAGGGTCACCAGCGACAGTCCGCCGTCAAAGGCAAACTGGCTCGCGTCGGCATTTTCCCTCGCGCCCTTCACAAAGCGGTACACCACAAAGCCCAAAAGGGCAGTACAGCAGTACAGAACGAAAATCATGTAGCCCACGCCCACTGCCTTCGGCCAGACGCGGTAGCAAAGGATGGTATATGCAAGGATGCCGACGGCTCCCAGCCCCAGACTGAGCAGCGTGGGGATCAGGGCGGCGGATCGCTTCTTTTTGATTTTATTTTTCATTTGACTTCTCCTTTCGGAACGCAAATATACCTACTCAAATTACAGTATAGCACATTTTTCCCATTTTGTAAACCGTTTGCGTGGGGCTTTTTGCCCCGATGCGAAAAAAACTTGCATTTTTTTGCGCTTCGTGCTATGATAAAGCACATACACAGCCGCCAAGCGGCATATCAATATCATTAAATACCCGACCACCACTCCCTACCTCAATTCTCAATTCTCAATTCTCAATTCTTAATTCTTAATTCTTAATTCTTAATTATTTGAAAGGATTGCCCATGACCACCTTCCAAGAAATCCAACCCAAAGAGCTCAGTGAAAACACCTTCCGCATGATCGGGGACGACTGGATGCTCATCACCGCCATGGATCCCGAAACGGGAGCCTTCAACACCATGACCGCCAGCTGGGGCGGCTTTGGTGTGCTGTTCCACAAAAACGTTGCCTATCTTTTCATCCGTCCCCAGCGCTATACCAAGCAGTTCGTGGACAAGAGCGAGTATCTGACCCTGTCATTCTTCGCCCCCGAGCAGAAAAAGGCGCTGCAGCTGTGCGGCACCAAGTCGGGAAAGGACTGCGATAAGATAAAGGAAGCGGGGCTTACCCCCTTTGTGGACGGAAAATTTGTGGGCTTTGGGCAGGCAAGCAAGATCTTCCTCTGCCGCAAGCTCTACGCCGCCCCCATGCAAAAGGAGGGTTTTCTTGACGAAAGGATCCCCGAAAGCGTCTACGCCGCAGGCGACTATCACACCCTGTACGTGGTAGAGATCGAAAAGATCCTTGTCAAAAAGTGATATGATGATACGGGAAGTCAAAAACGGGGTGCATTTTTACAAAAGCACTCTTTTGCAAAGCCCCCACGCCTTTTCCACGCGGCTGGGGGGTGTCAGCACCCTGCCCCATCTGAAAAGCATGAATTTGGGGGAAAATCGGGGAGATGAACCGCAAAATCTTGCGGAAAACTACCGCATTTTCCTCTCTGCCGCAGAGCTGCCCCGGCGGGTGGTCAGCGCATCCCAGATCCATTCGGACAGGGTGCTCACCGTCAGCGAGGTGCCCCACGAGAAGCCGAGCCTTGACGGCTTTGTCACAAAGGTAAGGGGAATTACCCTTTGCGTCAAGGTGGCGGACTGTCTGCCCATCCTTTTGGAGGATACCGAGGCGGGCGTGGTGTCAGCCGTACACGCGGGCTGGCGGGGCAGCGCGGCGGGCATCGTCCTGCGCGCTCTTGACGAAATGGTGGCCCTTGGCGCCGAGCGCCAACGCATCCGCGCGGTCATCGGGCCGCGCATCGGCCCCTGCTGCTTTGAGGTGAAGGAGGATTTTGTGGTGCAGTACCTTGCTGCCACGAAAAACGAGGGTGAGCGGTTCCTTCTTCACAAAGAGGACAAGCTCTTCTGCGATCTGCCCGCACTCAATCTGTTTCTGCTGCAAAAGGGGGGCGTTTTACGGGAAAACACCGAGGACTCGGGGCTTTGCACCTGCTGTGCCCCCGATCTGTTCTTTTCCCACCGCGCCTCGGGCGGCGTCAGGGGAACCATGGCAGCCATGATCGCTCTACCGTAATACGCGCACCAAAATACCCCCAAGAGTCATTCTTGGGGGTATTTTTACACAAACAGCGGCAGCCGTTGCCTGCCCGCCATCGCGTCGGTGACACAGTCTGTCAAAAGGGAAAAGTCGCACACCAGCGAGGATGGCTTTTTCAGAACGTCATCCTGCAAAAGCGGCACGAAATAGACGTTTTTCTTTTCGTACAGCGTTGCCAGATTGCGAAAATTTGCCGAAAGAGCATCGTTGGAGGCGAGCGCCAGCAGCAGCGGACGGCGACCGCGCAGATGCGCCTTGGCAGCAAGGGTCACGGGGGTGTCCGAAATGCCGCAGGCGAGCTTGGCAAGGGTGTTGCCCGTGCAAGGGCTGATGATCATCAGATCGGGGCGCAGCTTGGGCCCCACCGGCTCCGCAGCCTCGATGGTGTCAATGATCCGCTTGCCGCAGGCTGCCTCGATGCGCGCCACCAGGGTCTGCGCCCTGCCGAAGCGGGTGTCGGTGGCAGCAAAATGGTAGCTGCAAACGGGGATCAGCTCATGCCCCGCCGCGATCAGCTTCTCAAATTCGGTAAAGGAGCGCTCGAAATTGCAAAAGGAACCGCAAAATGCGTAGCAGATCACCATGCGCCTACCTCCAGATGCAGCAGCACCGCCTGTGCCAGTGCCTTGCCGGCACTTTCCGGACAGATCCTGCCCGGCAGCCCCGCGCCCGACAGAAAGCCGATGGGAAGAAAGGCGGCAAATGCGGGGTCGATGCCCCCGGGGTGGGAGGCAAGCTCGATATAGAGGGCATGGGAAGGCACCTGTGCGAAGCTCTTTTCGTCAAGGATCGGGAAAGGAACGGTGTTGAAGATCAGATCCGATTGCGAAAAAAGCGCTGTGCTGCGGGGATCCTTCACCGTCAGCCCCTGTCCCAACGCCAGCACGCGGTTGCTCCCCTGTCTTGTCACGACCTCCACCCGTGCGCCCCAGGCGGCAGCCAGTCGGCAGAGCCGCTTGCCGATCCTGCCATAGCCCACCACACTGCAGCGCGCGTCCGAAAGACGTCTGCCCGACGCCTGCATGGCGATCAGAAGCGCCGCCTGTGCCGTGATGGAGGCATATTCGTTTTGTAAAATTTCATCCTCCGCCAGATCCACCGTGCGGTAGTCGTCGGGGATACGGCAATTTTCTCTTCCCCACACAAATACAGTCCCCTCCTGCGGCAAAAGGTCAAACAGCGCCCTTGCAGATAGCGGCTGCTCGGTATGGGGGGCATGGAGAAATCCTTTCTTTTTGACGCTTGGCACCGGCAGCAGCACCGCCTCGGCACCCTCCAGCGTTTCCTTGAGTGTATAGGGTGCGGTAAATCCTGCCTTTGACGCACCGTCGTTTCCGTAGACAAAAGGCACAAAGCCTGCCCTTTGAAAGGTCGCGGCGGCATGGATCTGTCGGCAGTCACCGCCGATCAATGCAATCTTGCGCATAGAACGATCCGCCTTTCGATCCTACAATCCAAAAAGCCGCCGTCGATCCTTCGGGGCGGCTTACTACACTATATGCCGTGGACGAAAAAGGGTGTGGAAAACGCAGGTCTGCTTGACGGAATCAACGAAAAAGCAGCGCATTTTTCTTCCCGTTTTTTCAAAAATCGCATTTTAATCCTTTGTTTTTTCAAAAATCGCTTTCAAAATTTTTGTTTTTTCGATTTTTCGCGCTCATTTTCGATTTTTTTGCATCCAATACCACGATCAATCGCCGATTTTTTGCATTTTTCGGGCCCTAATCTTGATTTTTTGCAAAATGATCGTGTTTTTTGTAAAAATTTATCAAAAAAAATCGATAAAATTTGCAAAAAGCGGTTGACAAACGCAGCAAGTATGGCTATACTATCGTCATCATTTGTGAAAAAAGGAAACGATCATGGGAAAACTGACCGAAAACTTTGCGCAGCTTGTGTTCAACGATCGCGTCATGCGCGAAAAGCTGCCCAGCGACATCTATAAATCTCTGAAAAAGACCATTCTCGACGGCAAGGATCTGGACATCACCCTTGCCAACGTGGTTGCCAACGCCATGAAGGTGTGGGCGATCGAAAAGGGCGCCACCCACTACACCCACTGGTTCCAGCCGCTGACCGGCATTACCGCCGAAAAGCACGATTCCTTCCTGCAGCCTGCGGGCGACGGCACCGCCATCGAAAAATTCTCGGGCAAAAACCTCATCAAGGGCGAGCCCGACGCCTCCAGCTTCCCCTCGGGCGGTCTGCGCGCCACCTTCGAGGCCAGAGGCTACACCGCCTGGGACCCCACCTCCTATGCCTTCATCAAGGACGGCACCCTCTGCATTCCCACCGCCTTCTGCTCCTACGGTGGCGAAATGCTGGACAAAAAGACGCCTCTGCTGCGCTCCACCGAGATCCTCTCCGAGCAGGCAGTCAGAGTGCTGCACGCCCTGGGACGCACCGAGGTCAAGCGCGTGGTGTCGCACACGGGCGCCGAGCAGGAGTACTTCATTCTTGATAAAAAGGATTACCTTTCCAGACGCGATCTGGTGTTCACCGGCAGAACGCTCTTCGGAGCGCCCGCCCCCAAGGGTCAGGAGCTGGACGACCACTACTTCGGCGTCATCAAGCCCCGCGTCAAGGCATTCATGGAGGAGCTGGACGAGGAGCTTTGGAAGCTGGGCATCTTCGCCGCCACCGAGCACAACGAGGCAGCCCCCTCCCAGCACGAGCTGGCACCGGTCTTTTCGGTGACCAACCTTGCCTGCGACCACAATCAGCTCACCATGGAGATCATGAAGAAGGTGGCAGACCGTCAGGGACTTGTCTGTCTGTTCCACGAAAAGCCCTTTGAGGGCGTGAACGGCAGCGGCAAGCACAACAACTGGTCCATCGCCACGGGCATGGGAGAAAACCTCTTCAATCCCGGCAGCGAGCCTCACGAAAACACCCAGTTCCTGCTCTTTTTGGCAGCGGTCATCACGGCGGTGGACGAGTATCAGGATCTGCTGCGCGTGATGGT
>SVRH01000012.1 GCA_015064925.1 Oscillospiraceae bacterium
TACCACGAAATACTCAATCCGCAAGTTATAGTTTGCGATACATTTTCATTCGCTACTATTTTTAGTTTATATGTTCCGGAAACTGACGCTACATATCGTAGCAATTCCACATTGCCATCCGAATACAGCGATTGTGCAACAACTAAGCCGGATGGATTATATAAATAAATGTTATAATCCGGCACATAACAGTCCCCACCCGACTGATTGTACGGAACAGGCGTTGCCTTTGCTAACCACGTTAACACAATTTGTATATCGGTATCTGCCATAACATATAGTGGGACTTCTTTAACTACTTGGTGATACATACCTTGGAGATCATAATCATAAAAACTACATTGTAGTATTCGCTCCAAATTCACAACACCTGCACCTACATGCAAATCCAATCGCTGATTTGCACTTTGTTCATAATAAACATCTGTTTTATTTGCCGAGGACATCAGCATCGGCATTGCCAAATGAGCCGGAAAATAACCGGATATTCTTTCGTATGCATGCTCATACAAAACAGCAACACAAGCAGTAACCAGCGGTGCAGACCCGCTTGTTCCCGAAAACTCGCCCGTTATATTGGGAATCTGAATATAGTACGGCGCAACCACATTCGGTTTTACCGACGAGCCAAGATAACACGAATCCGAGGCATGTATCCATCCTTCCTCCGATGTATACTCAATTCCGCCAACTGTAATAACGTTATGTGCTCTGGTGGGAGAAGCAAGCTGACTTGAACCAACTTTGGGAACATTACCGGCAGACACAATAACCGTTATATCATTTACTTCTATTTGATAATCATATACGGCATCATAATCATACCGATACGTCGTTGATGGCGAACCAAAGCTGCAATTTACCACATCGCAACCCTGGCTAATAAACCATCCAACGCCCTCTCTGCACTGTCCTGTAGTATTTACAGGAGTATTTGCAAAATAAAATGTTGCATCCGGAAGCATGTTTGTTAATATCGAAACAACTATTGTTGCATGAGTAATATCGTACTCATATCCTTCTGTCCCTTCATCACCAGATCTAAACACAAATCTATCATCATTAACAATCGACTGCAAATTTTCATGTGTAACATCACATACATTATCAAAAGTATAATTAAGATTAAATGTGACAGTATTATACTCATAAATACCAACTTTTACCCCATTACCAGTATATTGTCTGCTCTCATAAATATCTTTCGCATTGATGCATTCCAAAACGTCTAGCCATTCAGATTTATCATGCGGCTCGTCTGTTGACGCAGAGGATCCGACTATCGGTTCAACTTCAAACCCATCCGTCAACGAAATGTGCAGTATATTTTCGTTTTCAGCGATAGTTTCCAAAACTTGGGGGTCAAGGGAGACTGCCGGCACTGTCAGAGTAACAAATGAAGAATAATCAATCACATTGAAATCGGTATACGGAATTGCCGAAAGAAGCGGCATATTTTCCGTTACCAGTGCCTGATGATAGCTTTTGGAATAGGCATTTTGTCTGCTCTTGGCACTATCGCGCTGCAATGCCGTTTTGGCATTTTCGCGATTTGATTTCAGTTCCAAATACGTTTCATCTTCCAAATAGTCGCTTGCAAACTGAACGGTAATATATACGTTTTCCTCTGCCGCTTCACCGCTTCTTGCCATTGTATTCTGTGCCGATACATAGTCGGCTTTTACAGAAGCGGTAGCAGTTTGCAATTCTGCAGCACTTTCTATGGTGGCGTGCGCTTCGGTATCGAAATAGAAATGCAGTTTGTTATATACGTTATCGGATTCCGATGCCTCGGGCATGGGAGCAACAACGCTGTCATCGGTCAGGGTGTCCAGCGCCGTTACCGACAAACCATTGAAACAAGGAAGGATCATACAAGCGGTCAACACTAAAATAAATACTCTTTTTTTCATGATAAGCATCCTTTCATAAATATTCAGTATTATATTCACCTGTCAACACTCAAAAGTCATTTTAACAAAAAGTTTCCTCGTTCATGGGCGTTTTCCTCCCCGTATTTTTCTTCACCTTCATTATAGCAAAAAATCGGGGGAAAGTAAATATGGCAAAAAAAACAAAATGCAACTAAGTTTTTTGTATAATATAACCAACCGCCGAACTGTTGCTTCGGCGGTTGGCTTTTTACAGATCCTCGGGATCTATCTTTCTACCCTTAAAGTAGGTTTCTCTGTCCTTTTCTCCGATTTCGCGGATGACTTTGCAGGGATTTCCGTAGGCGACCACGTTTGCGGGAATGTCCTTTGTGACCACACTGCCCGCGCCGATGACGCTGTTATCCCCGATGGTAATGCCCGGCAGGACGATGACCCCCGCGCCCAACCAGCAGTTGCGTCCAATGCGAATGGGGGCGTTATACTGATACGCCTGTTCCCGAAGCTCGGGCAGGATGGGATGCCCTGCGGTGGCAAGGGTAACGTGGGGAGCAAACATGGTATAATCCCCCACGTAGATATGGGTATCATCCACCAGCGTCAGACCGAAGTTGGCATAGACGTTCTTGCCGAAGTGGACGTGCTTGCCGCCCCAATTGCTGTGCAGCGGCGGCTCGATATAGCAATCCTCTCCGATCTCAGCAAACATTTCCTTTAGCATCGTCTGCCGCTTTTTCCCTTCTGTGGGACGGGTCATATTGAAATCGTACAGCCTATCAAGACAGGCGGTCTGCTCCTCCACCAGCGCTCCGTCGGCGCAGGAATACAAGCTGACGCTGTGCATTTTTTCATGGATAGTCATTTTTTTCTCCTGTTTTTATTTTATTTGGGCAAGCGATCTCCTCATCCACCGCATGGGAAGGCTCACAAAGCGGATTCGCTCACTTTGTTTTAAAGTTTTGATCGACCTTTTTCAAAAGGTCGCAGGGGGTGCGGGGGTGGAACCCCTGCGGATACGGCATTTTCTTTTGGAGCTTTTCTTTTGTGCCTTCTACAGGCAAAAGAAAAGCGGCTATATGAACCGATAATCAATCGGTTTCCCGTGAAGAGCCCAATCCATTTAGCCGCTTTTTCTTTGCGAAAAGGCAGGCGCAAAGAAAAAGCTCCAAAAAGAAACGCCGAAAAGGATTTCGCTGTTGCGACAGCGACTCAAGGCTCCGCCTTAAGAATCCGCAAGCTTTTAAAAAAGCTTGACCAAAACTTTAATAAAAGGTTTTAAAGTTTTTGGCGCTTGAGACGGAGTCTCAAATACAATGATATTTTTCCAGTATCCTTGCCGTTTCCTCGGCGGCAATACGGACGTATTCGGGGCAGGGACGGCGCTTGTAATATTCCTCGGTGCGCTCCTCGGGCGCCCCGCCCGCGCTTGCATCCACGCCCTTCATGGCAAGCAGCTCTTTGCAAATGAGCGAGCCATTGCGCGCTTCCAGCGCCGCCGCCAGCTCTCTGACCTTTTCATAGTGAATGCCCTTTGCATCCTTCGGCGCGTTCTCGGGATCATAACCGAGGGCAAGCCCCAACACCATCATCGCCCCCGACACGCAGCCGCAGGTCAGCCGCAGTCTGCCCATACCGCCCCCAAAGGGCGCGGACAGCCTTGCCGCCGTGGCTCTGTCCATGCCGAGCTCCTCGGCAAAGGCGCAAAACACCGCCTGCGAGCAGTTGTAGCCCGCCATAAACAGCTCCTTCGCGATCATTCCGTAATCCTTCATTTGTTCTCCTCCGAAAGTCTCAAATTGCGCAGAACGGTATTTCTGCCCCTGAACGAAAATGCCCTTTCCTTAAAGCGTTCCTTCGGCATTTCCTCCACCTCTTTGGCAGTCAGCTTATACACCGTATCCTCCCTGAAAAACGAGATCGGCGTGATCTCGGCGCCCCGATTCATGGGACACACCGTCTGACAAACGTCACAGCCCCACAAAATACCGCCACGTAGCATTATATCGATCTCTTCCTTTGTCAGCTCTCCCTTTTTCTGGGTGATGGCGGAAAGGCAGGCTTCATGGCTCGGGCACGCCCTTTGGCAGGCGCCGCAGTGCAGACACTCCCTCTCTTCTTTTGGGGGCGGTACTTCCCCGTTTTCGTAAAAGGCTTCCACCGGCAGGGTGGAAAGCACCTCCCCGAGGAAAACGTAGCTTCCGTAGCGCTTTGTGATGAGCAGATGATTGTCGCCCTTCACCCCAAGACCAAGCCTCAGCGCCGCCGCGCGCTCGTCAATGGGCGAATGGTCGGCGGTGACGGCTAAGCGCGCCTTAGGAAACAGCGCTTGCAGCTTGGGCACAAGGCTTTTTTCCAAAAGAGAAAAGTACAGATGATAGTCCCTTGCCGCGGCATACAGCGAGATATTGCGCTCGGGATGGAGCCCGTTATAATAGGGAACGGCAAAAAGAAGGACACTTTTGCAGTCCGGCAGCCTGCGTGCAAGCAGTCCTTCGTTATATATCCGGCAATCGACAAGCGGGAGCGCACCGAACAGCTCGATCCCCTGCTCTTGCATCACCGCCCGAATCGGTTCTATGATCATTTTGGTCTTCACCTCGCACCGATTGTAGCATAAAACCACGCAAATTACAAGAGCCTCCCTTGACAAACAAAGGAAAATGGGGTATTCTATAAGATGAATAATTATCAAATCTGATGAAGAGAGGAACCCACATGGCAACCAAGAAAACCATGCCCGTATACGATAACAACGCCATCACCCAGTTAAAGGGAGCTGACCGCGTGCGCAAGCGTCCCGCCGTCATTTTCGGCTCGGATGGACTGGAGGGCTGCGAGCACTCGGTGTTCGAGATCCTTTCAAACTCGGTGGACGAGGCGCGCGAGGGTCACGGCAATATCATCACGGTGACCGCCGAAAAAGACCACACCGTCACGGTGGAGGACTGCGGACGCGGCATTCCGCTGGGATATAACGAAAAAGAAAAGCGCTATAACTGGGATCTGATCTTCTGTGAGCTGTATGCCGGCGGTAAGTATAACAACAACGACAGCGGCGCCTACGAATACGCGCTGGGCCTCAACGGTCTTGGTGCCTGCGCCACCCAGTACAGCTCGGAATTCATGGACGTCTACTCCTACGACGGAGAAAACCGCCACGAGATCCATTTCAAAAAGGGCAAGGTCCACGGCAAGCTGATCTCCCGCCCGCTGGAAAAGGGCGAAAAGAAGAGAGGTACTGTCATCCGCTGGCGCCCCGACCTTGAGGTCTTCACCGACATCGATATCCCCCACGACTATTTCGTGGACATGATGAAGCGTCAGGCGGTGGTCAACCCCGGCATCCGCTTCATTCTGAAGCTGCAGGGCGAGGGGGGCTACCAAAGTCAGGAGTTCTTATACGAAAGCGGCATTCTCGACCGCGTGAAGGAATTTGCGGGGGGATCCGCCATGACAGAGCCTATCTTCTGGCAGACCGAGACCCAGGGACGCGACCGTGCGGACCTTCCCGAATACAAGGTGAAAATGAACCTTGCCTTCTGCGTTTCCAACCGCACAAGCGTGCTGGAATACTACCACAACTCCAGCTACCTCGAAAACGGCGGCTCGCCCGATAAGGCGGTGCGCTCGGCGTTCGTTTCGGGGCTGGACAAGTATCTGAAAAACACGGGAAAATACAAGAAAAACGAGGGAAAGATCAATTTCTCCGACATTGCCGACTGTCTGGTGCTGGTCTCCTCGGGATTTTCCACCCAGACCTCCTACGCCAACCAAACGAAGAAGGCCATCACCAACACCTTCATTGCCGAGGCAATGAACGAATGGATCAAGAAGAATCTGGAGATCTACTTCACCGAAAAGCCGCTGGAGGCGGAAAAATTCGCCAACCAGGTGCTCATCAACAAGCGCAGCCGTGAAAGCGCCGAGACCACGCGACTTGACATCCGCAAGAAGCTCAGCGGCACCATGGACATGACCAACCGCGTGGAAAAATTCGTGGGCTGCCGCAGCAAGGATCCCGAAAAGCGCGAGCTTTACATCGTGGAGGGCGACTCGGCTATGACCTCGGTCAAACTGGCGCGCAACGCCGAGTTCCAGGCGGTCATTCCCGTGCGCGGCAAAACACTGAACTGCCTTAAGGCATCCTACGACCGCATCTTCAAGAGCGACATCATCACCGACCTTCTGCGGGTCATCGGCTGCGGCGTGGAGCTGAAGGGCAAGCAAAAGGGCGATATTCCCACCTTCAACTACGAAAATCTTCGCTGGGACAAGATCATCATCTGCACCGATGCCGACGAGGACGGCTTCCAGATCCGCACCCTGCTTTTGACCCTCTTCTACCGTCTGCTGCCCACCCTCATCGAAAAGGGAAAGATCTACATCGCGGAATCTCCTCTGTTTGAGATCGAGACCAAGGACGGCTCCCAATTTGCCTACAACGAATGGGAAAAGGCAGCCATCTTAAAGGAGCTGGAGGGCAAGAAATACACCCTGCACCGCTCCAAGGGTCTGGGTGAAAACTCGGCGCAAATGATGGAGCTGACCACCATGAACCCCGCCACCAGACGCCTTGTACGGGTGACCCCCACCGATGCGGAGGAAACCTTTACCATGTTTGACACGCTGCTTGGCGACAATCTGCCCGCCAGAAAGGAATTTATCCAACAAAACGCCAGCCGCTACGCCAAGGACGCGGACATTTAATTCCTCAAAAAGGAGGCTCTATGCTTCATCTCGTTTACGGCACCAAAAACAGTCAAAAAAGCGATTATATTGCTCAAAAGATCACCGATTGCCTACGACAGGGCGAGCGGGTGATCCTGCTCGTTCCCGAGCGACGCTCGGTGGCGGTGGAAAAAGCCATGCTGTCTGCCGTGCCGGACGAGTGCAAGCTGGGGCTCGAGGTGCTGTCCTTCAGACGGCTTTGCAACCGCGTGTTCCGCGAGTACGGCGGACTCTATCACAATTACATCGGCACGGGGGGCAAGCTCCTCGTGCTTTGGCGTGTTCTGCGTGAGCTGAGCCCCTCGCTGAAGGTGTACGGCGATCTGGATCTCGGCAATAAAAAGGTCATTGTGACCCTGCTTGACACACTGACCGCCCTTGACCGCGCAGCCCTTTCCAACCAAACGCTAAACCGACTGGCAAAGGCGGCAGACGAGTGCGGCAACCGTGTGCTTTTTCACAAGCTGGAGGATCTGATCCTCATCCGCGAGGGCTACCGCGCCGTTCTGCACAAGGATTTTCACGATCCGGAGGAGGATTTGGACCGTCTTTGCACCCTGCTTGACACCCATTCCTTTTTTGAAGGCTACACCGTCTTTATCGACGAGACCACCTCCTTTTCGGGAAGAGAGCTGGCGGTACTGCGCCGCATCCTTGCGCAGTCACCCTTGGTGACCGCCACCGTCGGTCGCTGTCTTGAGGATCAACGAACCATCTTCCGCAAGCTTCATTGGTACGAGCGCGCACTGCGTGAGGCAGCAAAGGACATGGACTGCCCCGTTACAGTACACACGGTTCCGGAGGACACAAGCGGTCCTTCCGCTGCCCTTCTTGCACTGCGAGCGGAGCTGTTTTCCAACGAGCCATCCCAAGAGCCCTCAGCCGACGGAGTGACGCTCATGCGCTGCGAAAGCAAGGCGGAGGAGGCGGACATGATTGCCGTTTCCATTCTGGACTCTGTGGGGAACGGGCGTCGATGGCGCGACCACGCAGTCGTTTTGCGCGATCCCGAGCAATATCGCGGCATTTTGGACCGCCGTCTGAGAGCAGCCGGAATCCCCTTTTACTTTGCCCAAAGCCGTCCGCTGTCCGATCAGCCTGCGGTGAAAAGTCTGCTTTCTGCCATGACACTGGTTGCCAACCGTTACCGCGCCGGCGACATGGACGCCTACTTGAAGGCGGGCTTTACCCCCCTTGATTTTTCACAGATCTGCCGCCTTAGCGACTACGCAAGCATTTGGCAGATCGAAGGCTCCGGATGGCGAAGCGACACCGAGTGGTGCATGAATCCCAAGGGCCGCAGCATCGAGATCAATCCCGACGCGCCCGCGCAGCTGGCGGAGCTGAACCGACTCAAGCGCCTTGTGATGCTGCCGCTGGAGGAGCTTGCCGCCGATCAAAAAGGCGAGCTGACCGTGCGGGAAAGAGCTTTGCTGCTTTGGCGCTTCTACGAAAAGAACGGCTACCCAGAACGCATTTTGGAGCAGGCGCACCGCAAAAATGACGCGGGCGACAGCGCAGGAGCGCTGCGACTCTGTCAAACGGGCGATCTTTTTTGCGACTGTCTGGACGAGCTGACCGAGGCGGCGGGGGATCTGCCCTGCACGCTTTCACTGTTTGCGGAAATGCTCTCTGCCGTCATAGACGAAAAAACAGTGGGAAGTATTCCTCAGAAGAACGACGAGGTGCTGATCACCGATGTTTTTTCGTCGGGCAGCCAGCGCTTTGCGCATTTGTATATCCCCGGACTTTGCGACGGCAGCTTCCCCTCCTCCGCCGGTGGGGGCGGTCTGTTTGCCGACGCGGAGCTGCGATTTTTTGAACAAAACGGCGTGGATCTGCCCGGCATCGAGGAGCACCGCGCCACCGACGAATTCTTCGCCTTTGCAGAAGCCGTAGCAGCTGCCAAGGAGCAGCTGACTCTGTCTTACCCCACCAAGGACAGTGCCGCCAACGGCACCTCTCCCTCCCCGTTCCTCGCCTCTGTGAAGGAGGTCCTTCCCTCGCTTGTCTGCCAAAGCTACGGAGATCTGCCACTTGCCAAGCGTCTGGGCAGCCTTCCCATGCTGGTAAGTCTGTACCATTCGGGCGGCACGGGGGTCTACGAGAAGCTGTTCGCGTCGCTTCTTGCCGACACCGTCAAAACAGCACCCTACGGCGGCGGCATTGACGCAGACTTTGCCCTTTCGCTTTACGGCGACAATATGCTTCTTTCCCAGTCCAAGCTGGAAAAATTCATTTCCTGCCCATTTGCCTACACCTGCACCTATCTCTTCCGGCTGAAGGAGGACGTAGCCCCCGATACCGCTGCCAATGAATACGGCACGCTGATGCACGCCGTCTTTGAAGAGGTGCTGCGGGATCTTTCCGCCAAGGGCGATCCCGCCGAAGCTGAGGACGGCACCATCACCGCGCTGATCGACGAAAAGATCGAAGCGTTTAAAAAGAACATGATCGGCGACGGGGACGATCCCCGCACCCGTCAACTGCTGCGCCGCGCAGGCGTGACCGCGTTTTTGCTGCTCTCCGGCATGAGAGATGAGTTCAAGCACAGTCTTTTCCGCCCCGCATTTTTCGAGCTTCCCTTCGGCATGAACGGCGAAGAGGGCGCCCTCACGCTGCCCGCGCTGCAATTTTTGCAGGAGGACGGACTGAAGGCAGGTCTGCGGGGAGTGGCTGACCGTGTGGACCTTTACCAAAAGGATAACACCGTTTATTTCCGCATCGTGGACTATAAAACCGGCAACAAGGAATTTGACAGTGCAGAGCTGGAAAAAGGTCTTTCGGGGCAGATGCTACTCTACATGAGAGCGGTCTGCAGCTGCCGTGACAAAGCGTTCTTGGAACGGATCGGTGCGGATGAAAACACCCTTTTGCGTCCTGCGGGCATCGTGTACTGCATCGCCAAGCGCCCCAGCTTCGTTTCGGATCCCGGCATGACCACAGAGGAAATCCTTGCCGGCGCCAGAGGCAGGATCGAACGGCATGGCGTTGCCATCAACGAAGATAACCTGCTCTTGGCACAGGACACCACCGGCACGGGCTGCTACCTGCCCACCGGCAAGGGTAAGCGCATGAGCGAAGAGGATTTCGTCAGCATGATGGAAGAATTGCCGAACACGCTGGGCGAGATAACCCGACGCATCCACAGCGGATGTACAGACATTTCCCCCCTGAAGGAAAAAAAGCAGGATGCCTGCAAGTACTGTGCGTTCCGTCCTGTTTGCCGATACAAAGACACCGAAGAGAAAGGAGACGAGCTGTAATGGCACACAAGTGGAATCCTGCGCAGCAAAATGCACTGGACGTGCGCGGCCGCGATACCCTTGTATGCGCAGCTGCCGGCTCGGGTAAGACAGCCGTGCTTTGTCAGCGCATCCTGGATCGCATCACCGACAAGGAGCATCCTTTGGAGCTGTCCCGTTTGCTCATCGTCACCTTCACCAATGCGGCGGCTGCCGAAATGCGCGCCCGTCTGCAAAAGGGCATCGCCGAGGCGCTGGCAAAGAACCCGAGCAAGCATTTGCGCCGCCAAGCCATGATGCTGCACCGCGCCAACATCTGCACCATTGACAAATACTGCATCAATTTCGTGAAAAGCCATTTCCATCTGCTGGGCGTTTCGCCCGATGTGAACGTGGCAGAGGACAGCGCCATTTCCGAAATCAAGCGGCGTATCATGCAAAAGACCATCGACCGCTTCTACAGGGATGAGCCCGACTTCGCTGCCACCTCCGACCTGTTCGTCACCGATCGGGACGAAAAAAGCTTTCCCGATACCCTGATCAAGCTGCACGAAAACCTCGCCTGCTTTGCTTCGGGCACCGATGCCATTTTGGAGGTGGCGCAGGAGCTGGAGCAGGCAGCAGACAAGGGACTGTTCGACAGTCGATGGGGCGGCATCCTACGGGATCATTTTACAGAAAAGATCACCCTTTACCGCGAGCAGTGCCTTGACGTCATGGAACGATACAGTGCGGTTCTTGACAAAAAAGGGGCTGCCGTGGGCAAGGAGCTGATCTCTGATCTTCAGTACGCCGAAAGGCTGCTTGATGCTCTTGAAAAAAAGAATGCGCGCGCCTTTTTCGACGCCGTTTCCGACAATCACAAATTTCCCAACCGAACCCTTCCTCACGATTCCTTTGCCGAGTGCTTTGTCAAGTATGCAAGAGAGGAATTCAAAAAGGATTTCAAATCCACCGAATCGCTGCGCATCCGATTTGATCCCGAGGATCTGTCGGCACAGTACAAAGCACTGGCGCAGCACTGCCGTATGCTTCACGCCGTGATCGGTGCCTATGAGGCAGAGCTGATGGCAGAAAAGAAAAAACGCAATCTTCTGGAGTTTTCCGACATGGAGCGGATGACCCTGTCGCTGCTGGAGGACGAAAGATCAGAGCCCACGCCGCTGGCACTCCAGCTGCAGGAGGAATATGACGAGATATTCATTGACGAGTATCAAGATGTCAATGAGATCCAAAATCGCATCTTCAATCGCCTTTCCCGCGGCAATCGCTTTCTTGTGGGAGACGTCAAGCAAAGCATCTACGGTTTCCGCTATGCCGACCCCACCATTTTCTCCTCCTTGCGCGCCTCCTTTGCCGACCATGGCGACAGCTCCGCTGACACCTGCCGTATCTTTATGCAAAACAACTATCGCTGTGATCGTAGTATCATTCGTTTTGCAAACATTGTGTGCGATTACGTTTTCCCCCACTGCACGGGAATGCAGTACCTGCCCGAGGACGCACTGAACTGGTCTAAGGAGGACCTCGGACTGAACATTCCCGCAGAGCTTCATCTGATCAAAGCAGACGAGGATTTTTATCCAAACGCCGCCAGTGCCGAAGCGGCTTTCCTTGCCGATCGCATCGCTGAGCTTTTGGAAAGCGGTCGTTCCCCGAGGGATATCGCCATTCTTTGCCGCTCTCTGAAGATGACAGCGGTGGGAGCGCTCATTGATGAGCTGACGGCGCGCGGCATTCCGCTTGCCGTTTCCGGTCTTTCCGCCTTTTTCGATGAGCCCGAAATCGTGCTCACCCGCGCTATACTGAGCGCTGTGGACAATCCCACACGGGACATTCCTCTGGCTGCGATCCTGCGATCACCTCTGCTTGGCTTTTCGGACAAGGAGCTGATCTGCCTGGCTGAAAGGGATTGCGAAACGCTTTGGGAAAAGCTCAAGCAGCTTTCCGAAGAAGGAAATGAAAAGGCGACCGCCGCTCTGCGCACGCTGGAGGCATACCGTCTGCTTGCAGCCGAGGAAGACCCCGATGCCCTTTTATTCTCGCTGTATGAATCCCCTGATTTCCGCGCTGCCATCCGAGCCGAAAACGCCCGTTGCCGCGCAGAAGCAAAGGAACGGTTGGACTATCTCTACGGTCTTTCCCTTGAATGTAAGGATCTGCGCACCTTTCTTGCCCGACTGGATCGAATGGAAAGCGAGGGGCTGCGAGATCGCAAGGATCGCGGACAGAATGAGGACAAGGTCCGCATCATGACCGTGCACGGCGCAAAGGGACTGGAATTTCGTGTTTGCTGTCTGTTTGGATGCGGAAAATATTTCAGCTCCGGCGCACCGGAGCCCTCCGACTTTGATCCGATCCTCGGTCCCTCCTTCTCTTTGAAGGACTCCCTTGGCATATCCAATCTGGCAACTGCCCAGGAAACAGCCTGCAGAATCGCCTCTTCCAAAACCGATCTGAACGAAGAAATGCGCGTGCTGTACGTGGCACTCACCCGTGCCAAAGAGCATCTGATCGTGACCGGAACGCCAAAGACTGCAAAGATCGAAACCTTCACCGATCGCTGCCGCTTCTATGCCGCATTTAATCATCCGACAGTGCTGGAGGACAACCCCTCCTACCTCGCTTGGATCCTCATTGCCCTCTATCGGGCAGGAGAAAAAGACTGCTGTGCCATTTACGAAAACAACGAGCTGACCTTTGGGCTTCCCTACCATGCAGAGCAGGTGGAACATCGGCTTAGGCAGATCGCAAAAGAAGAAGCGGAGAAAGAAAAGGGGAACGAGGCGGAGCAAGCACCCGCATCCACTCTGCCATCTCCGACCGATCTTACCGTGTATGACGAAGCCACCGCCGCAGCCCTTTGCGAAAAGCTTGCCGAGCGACAAGGCTTCCGCTACAAGCACAGCATTGCCTGCCGCATCCCGGCAAAGCTTTCTGTCTCCACCCTGCGAGAGGATTTTTTGGAGCAGGAGGACGGCGCTGCCCTTTTGCGCACCGATCAGGCGATCACCCTGAAAACGCCTCGCTTCGTTGACGGCGGAAAGAGCGAGCGCTCCGCAGCCCGCAGGGGCAGTGCCACCCATGCAGTGATGCAGTTCTGCGATTTTGCCTTTGCCGAAGCAAACGGCGCGGAGAAGGAGCTGCAGCGGCAGCAAGCGCAGGGCTTCATTGGCAAAGCCGACGCGGAGCTGGCAGACCGAGGCGCCATCGACCGCTTCTTCGAAAGTGATCTGTATCGGGAGATCAAGCACGCCACCGCCATCTACCGCGAGCGACGCTTCATGATCACCCTCCCTGCCTCCTCGTTCACCGACGATCCCGAAGCCAAAGGCGAGGAACTGTTGGTACAGGGCGTCATCGACTGCTTTTTCAAGGATCAACAGGGTCGCATTTGGCTTGTGGACTATAAGACCGACCGCTTTGCAAAGGAAGCTTCCGAAGAAGAGGTGGAAAAAGAGCTGATCGAGCGTCACGGCAAGCAAATGCGCTATTACAAGCAGGCTCTGCACCGCCTTTGCGGTCAAGGCGTCTACCGTACGGTGATCTACTCCTTCCATCTGAACCGCGCTGTCATCCTCCCCGATGAGATCTGAAAGGACCCGACGTGAAACATCTGTTACGATACCTCAAAAAATACAAGTGGGACTGCTTTTTGTCCCCTCTTCTCAAGCTGCTGGAATCCTGCTTTGAGCTGTTCGTGCCGCTGGTGATCGCCTACACCATCGATGAAGGCATTCAGGGCGGTGACGCCACAGCCATCAATCACAGCTTCTGGCTGCTGGCACTGCTGGCGGCGGTGGGCTTCGGTGCGGCGCTTGCTGCCCAGTACTTCGCCGCCCACGCGGCGGTGGGCTTTGCCGCCGACGTGCGAAAAGCCCTGTTTGAAAAGCTGCTCTCTCTTTCCGCAAGGGACGTGGACAGAGTAGGCAGCACCACCATGATCACCCGTATGACCAGCGACGTGCAGGGACTGCAAAACGGCGTCAATCTGACACTGCGACTGTTTTTGCGCTCCCCCTGCATCGTGTTCGGTGCCATGATCATGGCATTTACGGTGGATCCCGAAAGCGGACTGATCTTCCTTGGCGTCATCCCGATCCTTGCCGTCATCGTCTTCGGCATCATGATGATCACCGTGCCTTTGCACAAAAAGGTACAAAAGGGGCTGGATGCCCTGATGGGAAGACTGCGCTCCAATCTGGACGGCGTGCGCGTGCTGCGTGCCTTCCGTCAGGAAAAGGATCAGGAGACCGCCTTCCGAAATGAAAACACCGATCTGAAAAAGCGGCAGCTGCGCGAGGGCTTCTTCTCTGCTCTCACCTCGCCGCTGACCTTCCTCGTCATCAATCTGGCGACCCTTCTGCTCATCTACACGGGCACCCTGCAGATTGAGGGAGGGGATCTCACGGCAGGTCAGGTGGTGGCTCTGTACAACTACATGGCGCAGATCCTGGTGGAGCTTTTAAAGCTTGCCAATCTGATCGTCACCATGACCAAGGCCAAGGCCTGCGGCGATCGCGTTTGGGCGGTGCTGGCACTGCCAGAGGACGATCTGACAAAAAAGATCCCCTCTGCCGAAGAAAACCGTCCTGTGCAGACGGATGCGGCAGTGGCATTTGAGCGCGTCAGCCTGCGCTTTACCGAAGAGGCTGAGCCCGCGCTTTCGGATATTTCGTTTGCCGCAAGAAAGGGACAGACCGTTGGCATCATCGGCGGCACGGGCGCGGGAAAAAGCGCGCTTGTCAATCTGATCCCCCGATTCTACGATGCAAGCACGGGCAGCGTGTTCGTTTTCGGCAAGGACGTACGCGCCTACGCGCCCAACGAGCTGCGTGCGCACATCGGCATCGTGGAGCAAAAGAGCCGTCTGTTTGCGGGCACCATCCGTGAAAATCTGCTGTTTGGCGGCAAAAACGCCACCGACGATGCCCTTTGGCAGGCGCTGAAGATCGCGCAGGCAGACAAGGTCGTTCTGGAAAAGGGCGGACTTGACGCCTACGTCGAGCAGGGCGGACGCAATCTCTCGGGCGGTCAGCGCCAAAGGCTCTGCATTGCCCGCGCCCTTGTGGGAGATCCCGAGATCCTGATCCTTGACGACAGTGCCTCGGCGCTGGACTACCTCACCGATGCGGCTCTGCGCAAGGAGCTGCGTGCCCTTTCCGACACCACCGTGTTCATCGTTTCCCAGCGCACCGCCTCCATCCGCCATGCCGACACCATTCTGGTGCTGGAGGATGGAAGGCTCGCGGGCATGGGCAGCCATGAGGCGCTGCTGGAGGGCTGCACCGTTTACCGCGAGATCTACGATTCGCAGTTCAAGGGAGGTGCAGATCGATGAAAAAGAAAAATTCCGCCCGTCCCGGCACACTGCGCCGCGTACTGGGCTACATCGGCCACACCAAGGGTGTGCTGGTGCTCTCTCTGTTTTTCTCGCTTCTGGTGGTGGTCTGCACCCTCGGCATTCCCTACTGTATCGGCCTTGCCATCGACGCGGTATCGGGAGCGTCTCCCGACCGTGACAACGTTCTTTTCTACCTCGGCCTTGCGCTGGGGCTGACCGTTCTTGGAACGCTTTCTCACTTTGCCCTTGATTTCGTGGGCAAAAGAGCGGTCTACTCGGTGCTCCACCGCATCCGCGGGGATGCCATGGCAAAGATCAACCGCCTGCCCCTTTCCTATCTTGACAGTCACCGCACGGGTGACATCATGAGCCGCATCACCTCGGATGCCGACCATTTTGCAGACGGGCTGCTGCTGGGCTTTACCCAGTTTGCCACCGGTGTGTTCACCATTCTCGGCACGGTGGTCTTCATGTTCACCATCCATCCGAAGATCGCTCTGTTCGTCATCGTTGCCACACCTCTTTCGCTCTTTGCCGCCCGCTTCATCGCAAACAGAACCTATCGCTTCTCAAGGGCAAGAGCCGAGGCGCAGGGGAATGCCACCGCCTACACCGAGGAAATGCTCTCTTCTCTGAAAACGGTCATTGCCTTCTCGGCGCAGGCGCAAAGTGCCGCGCGCTTTGCCGAAAAGAACGAAAAGCTGCACGACACCTCCCTGAAAGCGGTGTTCTTCTCCTCCCTTGTCAATCCCGTGACCCGTTTTGTCAACGCTCTGGTCTATGCCGGCGTTTGCTTCTTCGGTGCCTACGCCATCCTGCAGGGCGGCTTCTTCGCCATGCCCGGATTCTCGGTGGGACTGCTTTCCACCCTTTTGAACTACGCCAGCCAGTACACCAAGCCCTTCAACGAAATTTCGGGCGTGGCGGCAGAGCTGCAAAGCTCCCTTGCCTGCGCAGAGCGCATTTTTGAGCTGTTGGATGCCCCCGAAGTATCTCCCGACGGTGAAATGACACCGGAAAACGTGCAGGGAAAGGTGGCGATCCACGGTCTTTCCTTCTCCTACGATAAGGACAAAAGGCTCATCGAAGACATGGATCTTTCGGTTCCCGCAGGCCATCGCATCGCCATCGTCGGCCCCACGGGCTGCGGCAAGACCACGCTGATCAATCTGCTCATGCGCTTCTACGAGCCCGACAAGGGCAGCATTACGCTGGACGGCACCGACCTGCGTGCCATTTCCCGAAGCAGTCTGCGCGCGCAGTACGGCATGGTACTGCAGGACACCTGGCTCTCGGGTGGCACCGTGCGTGAAAACATCGCCATGGGGCGTCCCAATGCCACCATGGAGGAAATCGTGGATGCCGCAAAGCGTTCCCATGCCCACTCCTTCATCGCGCGACTGCCAAAGCAGTATGACACGGTGCTGGGCGAGAACGGCGGCGGACTGTCCGCCGGACAAAAGCAGCTGCTTTGTATTGCCCGCATCATGCTGTGTATGCCCCCCATGCTGATTTTGGACGAAGCGACCTCCAACATCGATACCCGTACCGAGCTCAAGATCAGCGATGCCTTCGAAACGCTGATGAAGGGCAAGACCTCCTTCATCGTGGCTCACCGCCTTTCCACCATCAAAAATGCCGATCTCATCCTCGTGATGAAGGACGGCAACATCGTGGAAATGGGCGATCACGATACCCTGCTGCAAAGCGGCGGATTCTACCATACACTGTGGAACAGCCAATTTGAAGGGGCATAATAAAAAGAGACCTTTCGGTCTCTTTTTATTATGCTTATCCAAGCTTTTCTCTGTAAAACTCATGCAAATGATCCAGACCGTCTTCCTCATAATAGCGGTCTCCCGGCTTCAAATGCACGATCTCTTCAGAACATAAATACAAGCATCCGTCATCCTCATTGATCTCAAAATACAAATAGGGATCCTGATTGCCGCTGTCCCGTTTGATACGCTTTATCGCTTCGGGAATGGCTTTTTCCACGTCGGTGCCGATATACTTTGAGTATTCCTTCTCGCTGCATCTGCTTCCCAAATGCTTACCGGTGGTGGACAGAAGCAGCTTATGCTGTTCATCCGTAACAAATCCACCAAGCATCACCGTATAACCGAACTCATAGTTTCCGTTCTTATCGCGTTCGTATCGGACCCTCAGACAGGAGAGTGGCAATCCGCACGCTTCCTGAACAAGCTTATCTGCCGTTTTTTTCAGCTCCCATTCCCATTTTGTCCAAACCCAGTAGGCTTTTAGCTCGTAGTCGATCTTTACTCCCGCTTTGTCGGTATCCTTACCCGACGCTTGGATCGGAGAGCCGGCGGGATCATAGGTCACAACGATCTCTTCGCCCGCAGACGGCGTATCATACCGTCCCGATGGAATGCGATACAAGGCGCCCTTTTCATCATACGCCAAAAAGCTGAGGATCTCGGTCTCGGTCGTTCCGTAAAACTCATCGGTGACCTGCGTGACCTTTTCAAACACCGTTCCCACCTGACTGCTTTTGGCAACGGTCATAACGATCGCTGTCAGCGCATCGCTTTCCTGCAACGTTTTTTCTTTATCTGCCTTTTTCCCGCAGGCGGCAAGGGGCATCAGCATACAAATGCAAAGCAGGATACAAAGTATTTTTCTTCATAATAGGCACACCTTTCTCTTGGCATCTTATTTGCAGCTTATCTACTGCGCTTTTCCAAGTTTTTCTTCGTACATTGCGTGACTGTGGTCATTTCCGGAATGATGAATCGATTCTCCGCAAAGATACACATATCCGTCTTTGATTTTAAAGTACAAATGCTGCACCTCTTCGCCCGCATTTTTGTTCATTCGTTGAATTGCATTCGGAATTTCCTTTTCTATATCTGTACCAACGTATTTCAAATATTCTTCATCATAGCCAAAATCCGTTTCGACGATATCCCCCTCGGCATTTAAGCCAAGCGACACTCTCGCAGCCTCAATCCCTGCCAAATACACATCAAAATAAAATTTGTACTCACCCGATTTTCTTTGGTTGCACTTTATCAATTTCAAACTGCGGGCAGACACATCAAAAGCTTCGCTTGCCTTTTCACAGGCAATATCTTTCAGCTGCCATGCCTTCATAGACCAAACAAAACCGCTCAAATCATACTGCGGTATAAAGCCGTGGTCTTCTTCGGCGTTTTCAATCTCCGTAAGCCACTCACCGTAGTAGGTCAAATACAGAGTCGCACCTTGCTTTATAATATCCGAATACGAACTGTTGTATTTCACACGATAGCAGTTCCCTTGTTTGTCCGTGGCAAAGAAATAATCCTGTTTGTTTTGATCATCGACCTTGACAATGGCTTGTTTTCCGTTCTCGCTTTTGGCAATCGTCAAGCGTACCGATTCATACCGCTCATACAACACCACCGCCGCATCATTCTGCTTTTCCCCGCCGCAGGCGGCAAGGGGCATCAGCATACAACTGCAAAGCAATATACATAGTATTCTCTTCATGATAGACTCTCCTTTCAACTGTTTCTCTTCATTATATAAGTCAACAAAAATGCGAAAAATTGGAACGGCTTTGCAAATTTTTTATAAAAAGCAAAAAGCGCCTGCCGTGCCCGCCTTGGGGTACGAACGGGCGCTCTTTTCCCCTTGTACTCTGTTTATTTATTATACCAAATGATCCGTCCTTTGTCAAGGAAAGACGGCGGCAAAAAAATTTATATACCCCCTTTTATTCTGATAAGATCTGTGATAGAATGAAAGGAGAACGTTTGAAAGGAGCAGTCTATGGCAGAATTCAAATTGGTATCCCCCTATGCGCCCACGGGCGATCAGCCGCAGGCGATCGAAGCGCTGGTGGACGGCGTGAATGCGGGCATGAAGGCGCAGACGCTGCTGGGTGTCACCGGCTCGGGCAAGACCTTCACCATGGCAAACGTCATTGCAAGGCTCAACCGCCCTACCCTGGTGCTTGCCCACAACAAGACCCTTGCCGCCCAGCTCTGCTCCGAATTCCGTGAGTTTTTCCCCCACAACGCGGTGGAATACTTCGTTTCTTACTACGATTACTACCAGCCCGAGGCATACATCCCGGGCAAGGATATCTACATCGAAAAGGACTCCTCCATCAACGACGAGATCGATATGCTGCGGCACTCCGCCACCTCCGCTCTCTTCGAACGGCGGGACGTGATCATCGTTTCCTCGGTGTCCTGCATCTACACGCTGGGCGACCCCGAGGAGTATCAGAGCCAGCTCATCGGCATCCGCCCCGGACTGCAAATGGACCGCGACGAATTCATCGACCGCCTCATTTCCATCCGCTACGAGCGAAACGATCTGAACTTCACCCGTAACAAGTTCCGCGTGCGGGGCGACACCGTGGAGGTGCATCCCGCAAACGTGGACAACAAGGCATACCGCGTGGAGTTTTTCGGAGATGAGATCGACAGAATTACCGAGATCCACACCGTGACGGGTGAGATCCTGCAAGAAATGACCTACCTTCCCATCTTCCCCGCCACCCACTACGTTTCCTCCGACGAAAAGCGCGAAAAGGCGCTGCAAGAGATCCGGCAGGAGATGGAGGAGCGGGAGGCCTACTTCAAGCGCGAGGGCAAAATGATCGAGGCTCAGCGCATCCGCGAGCGCACCGAGTACGACATGGAAATGCTAAGAGAGATCGGTTTTTGCTCGGGCGTGGAAAACTATTCCCGCATCCTATCGGGCCGTCCCGCAGGCTCCACCCCCTATACCCTGCTTGACTTTTTCCCAAAGGATTTTCTGCTCTTCGTGGACGAATCCCACGTGACCCTGCCGCAGGTCAAGGGCATGAGCGGAGGCGACCGCGCCAGAAAGCAGAATCTTGTGGACTACGGCTTCCGCCTGCCCTCGGCATTTGACAACCGTCCGCTGTTCTTCCCCGAATTTGAAGAAAAGATCGGACAGACCATCTTCGTCTCCGCCACCCCCTCCGACTACGAGAACGAGCACTCCATGCAAACGGTGGAGCAGATCATCCGCCCCACGGGACTACTGGATCCGAAGGTGGAGGTACGACCCATCGAAGGTCAGGTGGACGATCTGATGGGCGAGATCCGTACCCGCACCGAGCGGGGAGAAAGGGTGCTGGTCACCACCCTCACCACCAAAATGGCAGAGGATCTGACCGAATATCTGGAGCTGAATCTGATCAAGGTGAAGTACATCCACCACCACGTGGAGACCATGGAACGCAGCGAGATCATCCGCGACCTGCGCATCGGCAAGTTTGACGTGCTGGTGGGCATCAACCTATTAAGAGAAGGACTTGACATCCCCGAGGTGTCGCTGGTCGCCATACTGGACGCCGACAAGGAGGGCTTTTTGCGTTCCGAGACCGCGCTCATCCAGACCATCGGACGCGCCGCGCGTAACGTGGAGGGCACGGTCATCATGTACGCCGACACCGTCACCCGCTCCATGCGTCTTGCCATCGACGAGACCGAGCGCCGCCGCCGCATTCAAAACGCATACAACCTTGAGCACGGCATCACCCCCGAATCGGTGCGCAAGGCAGTCAGAGATCTCATTGAGATCGGCAAGAGCGAGGAAAAGAAGAAGGAAAAGGGCAAGAAGCGCGAGAAGATCACCGTCAAGGCAGTGGCAGAGGATCCCGCAGGCGCTTTGATGACCGACGCCGAGCGCGACAAGCTGATTTCCGAGCTGACCCGCGAAATGACCAGTGCCGCCATGGCGCTGGACTTCGAGCGCGCCGCACAGCTGCGCGACCGCATTGCTGAACTGAAGAAATAATTATAATTATATGTGGGGCGTTGCCCCACCCCCACCTACCCTTTTTGAAAAAAGGGTAGGCCCCAAAAACTTTAAATCAAGGAATGGTTATCGAAAATAGAGTTTATCATTCTTCCTATTTAAAGTTTTTGATCAAAACTTTTTTCAAAAAGTTTTGCAGAGCTTGGGGCGGCGCCCCAAATATTGATAAAAAGCCAACAGAGGTAACATGGATAACAAATATCTTACCATTAGGGGCGCACGCGCCCACAATCTGAAGAATATAGACTTAAAGATCCCCCGCGACAAGCTGGTGGTGTTCACCGGCCCCTCGGGCTCGGGCAAGTCCTCCCTTGCCTTTGACACCATCTACGCCGAGGGTCATCGCCGCTTTGTGGAGAGTCTTTCCTCCTACGCCCGTATGTTCATCGGGCAGATGGACAAACCGGAGCTTGACTCCATCGACGGGCTTTCCCCCGCTATTTCCATCGACCAGAAGACCACCTCCCGCAATCCCCGTTCCACGGTGGGAACGGTCACCGAGATCTACGACTATCTGCGTCTTCTGTACGCCCGCACCGGCACTCCGCACTGCCCCATTTGCGGCAAGGAGATCGTGGCAAGAACGGTGGATTCCATCCTCGACGAGATCCTCACCCTGCCCGAGGGAACCCGCTTCATGGTGTGCGCCCCCGTGGTGCGCGCCAAAAAGGGTATGCACGAAAAGGTCTTTGAGGACGCCAAAAAGAGCGGCTACGTCAGAGCAAGGATCGACGGCAGCCTCTACGAGCTGACCGATCTGCCCACCCTTGACAAGAATATCAAGCATACCATCGACATCGTGCTTGACCGTCTGGTCATCCGCGGTGACATCCGCAGCCGTCTTTCCGACTCGGTGGAGGCAGCCCTGCGTCTGACCGAGGGACTGGTCACCATCACCACCGTCAGCCGCGAAGGGGACAGCGACACCACCTACTCTCTGAATTTCGCCTGCGAGGAGCACGGCATCAGCTTCCCCGAGCTCTCCCCCAGAATGTTTTCCTTCAACAATCCCTTCGGCGCCTGCCCCGAATGTGACGGCCTTGGCGAGCGCACCGCCTTTTCTCCCGAAAAGATCATCCCCGACGAAAGCCTTTCGCTGCGCGAGGGCGCCATTGCGGTCAACGGATTCAAATCCATCGACGATGGCACCTACAACGGACCGCTTTACATCGCCGTGGGCGCACGCTACGGCTTTACGCTGGACACCCCCATTTGTGAGTACTCTCCCGAGGCAAAGCAGGTGCTGCTCTGGGGTGCCCCCGAAAAGTACGAGGTCACCCGTCATTTCGAGGGCATCTCCCGTCACGGGCTGGTGCGCTTTGAGGGCATCATCTCCATGATCAAGGCTCGCTACGAGATGGGCAGAAACGAATACTACGAGCAGTTCATCGACAGCGTCCCCTGCCCCAAATGCCACGGCAAACGCCTGAAGCCCGAAATTCTGGCGGTGACCGTTGGGGGCAAGAGCATCGACGAATTCTGCGCTCTTCCCGTAAGCCGCGCACTGGCATTCACCGAAGGACTTACCTTCGACCGCGAAAAGACGGTCATCGCAAAGGACATCCTCAAGGAGATCAAGGCGCGTCTCGGTTTTCTCAACAGCGTAGGCCTTGACTATCTGACCCTTGCCCGACAGTCGGGCACCCTTTCGGGGGGCGAAGCCCAGCGCATTCGCCTGGCGACCCAGATCGGATCGGGACTCATGGGTGTGCTTTACATTCTGGACGAGCCCAGCATCGGACTGCACCAAAGGGACAATCAAAAGCTCATCGGTACTCTCAAGCGCTTACGCGACAGCGGCAACAGCGTCATCGTGGTGGAACACGACGAGGAAACCATGCTGGAAAGCGACTTCATCGTGGACATTGGCCCCGGAGCGGGCGTTCACGGCGGACAGATCGTGGCCTGCGGTACGCCCGAGGAGGTCATGAAAAACGAGAACTCGGTCACCGCTGATTTCCTCACCGGCAGACGGCAGATCCGCATTCCCGAAAAGCGTCGCCCCGGCAACGGGCTTTTTCTGACGGTGAAGGGAGCAAAGCAGAACAATCTGAAGGATCTGACGGTCAATTTCCCGCTGGGCAAGCTGACCTGCGTCACGGGCGTGTCGGGCTCGGGCAAGTCCAGCCTTGTCAACGGCATTCTCTACCCCTATCTTGCCCGCACTCTCAACCGCGCCTACACCTTCCCGGGAAAGGCAGACGCCATTCTCGGCGCAGAGCAGCTTGACAAGGTGGTCTGCATCGACCAGTCTCCCATCGGACGCACGCCGCGCTCCAATCCCGCCACCTACACGGGCGTGTTCTCGGAGATCCGCGAGCTGTTTGCCAAAACAAACGATGCCAAGCGCCGCGCCTACACGGCGGGCCGCTTCTCCTTCAACGTTAAGGGTGGCAGATGCGAAGCCTGCGAGGGCGACGGTGTGAAAAAGATCGAAATGCACTTCCTGCCCGACGTCTACGTCACCTGCGACGCCTGCCGCGGAATGCGCTATAACCGCGATACGTTGGAGGTGCGCTATAAGGGCAAGAACATCTTCGAGGTGCTGGATATGACCGTGGAGGAAAGTCTTTCCTTCTTTGAGAGCATTCCCTCCATCCGCCGTAAGCTGGAAACGCTGTACGACGTGGGCCTTGGCTATATCAAGCTGGGTCAGTCCTCCACCACCCTTTCGGGCGGTGAAGCGCAGCGCGTGAAGCTTGCCACCGAGCTGTCCCGACGCAGCACGGGTAAGACCGTCTACATTCTGGACGAGCCCACCACGGGACTTCACAGCGTGGACGTGGAAAAGCTCATCTCCATCCTTGGGCGCCTTGCCGACGGCGGCAACACCGTCATCGTCATCGAGCACAATCTGGACGTGATCAAGGTCGCCGATTACATCATCGACCTCGGTCCCGAGGGAGGTGACAAGGGCGGAACATTGGTGGCAGAGGGTTCTCCCGAGGAGGTCGCCGCCTGTCCGCACTCCCACACAGGTCAATTTTTGAAAAAGATCCTCGCAGATGCAAAAAAATTATGAAAAAATTTGAAAAAGCATCTTGCATTTACGGATCATATATGATATAATTCCCTTATGTGACTAGTTTGCCGATATCATCGGCATCAAAATACGGCCGCAAGGCACTTTACGGAGGATAAATTTTATGGATATTATTTTGGGTATTGTTCTGCTGGTTGCGGCAGTTTTCCTGATTGTTGCTGTTCTGATGCAGGAAGGCAAAAATGAAGGACTTTCCGGTGCGCTTTCCGGTGCTTCCGGCTCCTCTTACGGTAAGAACAAGGAACAGAGCCGTTCTCAGAAGCTCTCCAAGATCACTTCTATCATCGCTGTTGCATTCGTTGTCATCGTTCTTCTGGTTTCCATCCTGAGCGGTATCGAAAAGGGCGAACACAAGGACAACGCAATCGACGATAACCTGAACCCCGATAAGAACACTTCCACCACCGACAAGGAAGATGACAAGGAAGAAGATAAGGAAGAAGATAAGGGCGACGGTAGCATCGCTGCTGAATAATTCAACCATACTACCAAAAGGCTGTTGCAGAGCAACAGTCTTTTTATTATTTTTTAACAATGCATCTTGATTTTGAAAGAAAAAAATGCTATAATACAAGAAGATTTTTGCAACCGAAAAGAGGGTGACACCATGCGAAAGGGCTTTGATAACCAAAAATATCTTTCCTTACAATCCGACTGTATCCGCAAGCGGATCAATCAGTTCGGCGGAAAGCTCTATCTGGAGCTGGGCGGTAAGCTGTTTGACGATTACCACGCCAGCCGTGTGTTGCCCGGCTTTGAGCCCGACAGCAAGATCCGTATGTTCGAGCAGCTGAAGGACGAGACCGAGATCGTCATCGTTATCAACGCGGGCGACATCGAAAAGAGCAAGAAGCGCGGCGATCTGGGCATCACCTACGACGACGACGTGCTGCGCCTGACCGACGCCTTCAACCGTCTGGGCTTTTTGGTGGGCAGCGTGTGCATCACCTGCTACACAGGTCAGCCCGCCACCGACACCTTTATCCGCCGTCTGACGGCGCAGGGCATCAAGAGCTATCTGCACTACCCCATCGACGGCTACCCCTCCGACATCAAAAAGATCGTCAGTGACGAGGGCTACGGCAAGAATCAGTTCATCGAAACCTCCCGTCCTCTGGTGCTGGTCACCGCTCCCGGTCCCGGCAGCGGCAAGATGGCGGTCTGCCTTTCCCAGCTGTACCACGAGCACAAGCACGGCGTGCAGGCGGGATATGCAAAATTTGAAACCTTCCCCATCTGGAATCTGCCCCTGCGTCACCCCGTGAACATAGCGTACGAGGCAGCCACCGCGGATCTGGACGATAAGAATATGCTGGATCCCTACCATCTGGAGGCATACGGCGAAAAGGCGGTGAACTACAACCGCGACGTGGACATCTTCCCCGTGCTGAAGGCCATGATGGAAAAGATCCTCGGCAGATCCCCCTACCAGTCCCCCACCGACATGGGGGTCAACATGGTCGGCTTCTGCATCTACGACGACGAGGTCGTACGCGAGGCATCCTGCCGCGAGATCCTGCGGCGCTACTATCACACGCAGGTCGCCATCCGTCAAGGTGAGGCTGCCGAAAGCCAAAAGAACAAGCTGGAACTGCTCATGCAGCAGCTGAACGTGGACGATTCGCTCTGCCCTGCCATCACAGCTTCCCGCGAAAAGGCAAGTGCCACCGAAGCACCTGCCGGTGCTATGGTACTGCCCGACGGAAGGGTGGTCACCGGCAAGACCAGCTCTCTGCTCGGTCCCTCCGCGGCACTGCTGCTCAACGCCCTCAAGGCGCTGGCGGGCATTCCCAAAGAAAAGGAGCTCATCAGCCATCAGATCCTGGAGCCCATCTGCCGACTGAAGCTGGAGCATTTACGCAACCGCAACCCGCGTCTGCATTCGGACGAGGTGCTCATTGCCCTTTCCATTTCCTCGGTGACCTGTCCCATCGCCGCAGCCGCACTGGCACAGCTGCAAAACCTCAAGGACTGCGATGCGCATTTCACCGTCATTCCCTCCTCTGTGGACGAAAAGACCTACAAAAAGCTGGGCATCAACGTCACCTGCGATCCCAAGTATCAGGTTTATAAACTGTATCATGGATAAGAAATAATCCGTCGGAGATACTCCGACGGATTTTTGTTTTTCTGCAATTACAAGTAAAAGATTATATAAAAACGCGTTTCTACAATCCCTCCGTCTTGCTACGCAAGCCACCTCCCTTTGCACAAGGGAGGCTTTGCTATTATGTCCGCGGTCAGACATAACATTTTGCATAGTTAACAGATCCGTCAAACACAACATGCATATCATTTGAGTCAAGTAGAACTCGTCTAAAATAGAGCTGCACCACCATGCTTTGGATATTCTATCTTGCTATAGGATCGATTTAATCTTCATCTGTTTGATCTATTACGATCAATTATCAGGCCTTGGATGATTCGGCAATGCCTTTCCGTTTTCATCTCTGTTAATAGGAATTGCTTTTAACCGAAAATGTATACTTTTACACGGACACATTAAATCCATTTCATACTTTTCCCCAAAACCTCTGTAAGTAAAATTCCCTCCGCATCTGATCACTTCGCACCAAGTATATATCTGCGTCATAACTCTGGGACACATCCCTGCCGGACATTCATATGTAAAAGTAAACATATCGCCCTTTTCTAAACCCAATCTGCAATTGCCGGATTTTCCTTCAATCGCTGTTAACTCAAACTGCCAATCTTCTACAACCCATTTTTTCATATTTTGTCTCCAATCTCAAATTTATATTGTATTTAGAATACGGCGGATATGCATCAAAGGCTCCCTTGTGTAAAGGGAGCTGTCAGCGAAGCTGACTGAGGGATTGTTTTACAATACTATCAATATAAGCACAAACTCCTCCAAAATTATCATGGATCCTAAAATTCGATATTCGTATAACTGTTAATCCATATCCTTCGAGAAATGCCGTTCTTTCCTTGTCATACTGCATTCCTTGCTCTGTAAAATGCCCGGAACCGTCAAGCTCTATAACAAGTTTCGCTTCTGCACAATAGAAATCTGCGATATACCTTCCCAATACTTTTTGCCTCGAAAACCGAACAGGATACGTACGCAAGAAATCATACCAAAGATGCTTCTCTTCTTTAGTCATGTTTTTGCGCAACATTTTTGCAGTTGGGACAATATCTCTATTGTGTTTTCTTTGCATTACAATCCCTCCGTCTTGCTACGCAAGCCACCTCCCTTTGCACAAGGGATGCGTTTTCGCTGCTACATTTTTTTAATACTGCGTTTTGCTGTTTATATTCCCAGTATTCTTGCGGTCTTGAGGATGGCGATCTGGGTCTTGCCGTCGGTGATCTGTCCTCTCATGACCATTTCCGTAAGCTCGGAAATGTGGTAGCGCTCCACTGAGAGAAATTCGCCCTCATCAAGGTGCGCCTTGCCGCCGTGGAGTCCCTTTGCCAGATAAATGTAGATGATCTCCGAAAGAATGGCGGGGGAGGAATAGTCGATATGCAGCGGAATGATCTCGTCGGCGGTAAAGCCGGTCTCCTCGGAAAGCTCCCTCTTGGCTGCCTCCAGAGGATCCTCTCCCCGCTCCAGCTTGCCTGCGGGAATTTCAAGGGTCACGTCCTGCACGCCGTAGCGAAACTGTCTGACCATGGTCACCGTGCCGTCCTCCTCCAGCGGAAGCACACACACGCCGCCCGAATGGCAGATCACTTCTCTATTTACCTTCGTGCCGTCGGGCAGCTCGGCTCGGCAGAGCGCCGCATCGAAGATCCGACCCTTGAACACGTATTCTCTTTCCAGTTCTTTTTCAAACAGCTTATTTTCCATGCTGCCTCCTGTTGACCTTTTTTGATTACAAGATACCAAGTCCGCTTTTTTCTTTGGCAGCTACAGGCACAAAGAAAAAAGCTTGGCAAAAAAGAAACGCCGAGAAATTTCGCCCCTTGAAAGGGGCGCCAAGAGCTACGCGCCCTTGACCGCGCCAACCTTTTTGAAAAAAGGTTGGATCAAAAACGTTCTTTTTCGGATGTCTCTTTACGGTTAATTTAAATGCTGTTGCCAAGGCAACAGCATTTTTTCATTTTAAAGCAGATGGATGCCCTTTTCGGCAAGCGCCTTCTTGTCCTCTTCCAACCAAACGGAAGACTGGACTTCGCCGATGTGCGCCTTGCGCAGGAAGAACATACAGATGCGGGACTGACCGATGCCGCCGCCCACGGTGTAGGGCAGCTCGCCGCTTAGCAGCGCCTTCTGGAAGGGCAGCTCGGCTCTGTCCATGCAGCCGGATTCCTCCAGCTGATAGCGCAGCGCCTCTTCGTCCACACGGATACCCATGGAGGAAAGCTCCAGCGCAATATCCAGGATCGGATAGTAGACGATGATGTCACCGTTGAGCGACCAGTCGTCGTAGTCGGGTGCACGTCCGTCGTGCTTGTTGCCCGAGCGCAGCTTGCCGCCGATCTGAGAAATGAACACCGCGCCGTGCTCCTTTGCCACCGCATATTCTCTCTGCTTCGAGGTCAGCTCGGGATAGCGATCCTCCAGCTCCTGAGAGGTGATGAAATAGATGTCCTCCGGCAGGAACTTCTGCGCAAAGACGTACTCGCGGGCGATGTAGTCCTCGGTGTGACGCAGCGCTCTGTAGCAGTGACGCACCATTTCCTTTAAGGTCTCTTCTGTTCGATCCTCCTTGCGAAGCACACGCTCCCAGTCCCACTGGTCCACGTAAATGGAGTGGATGTTGTCGGTGTCCTCGTCGCGGCGGATGGCGCTCATATCGGTGTACAGACCTTCCCCGTCGGTGAAGCCGTACTGACCAAGGGCATATCTCTTCCACTTGGCAAGCGACTGCACCACCTGCACCTCCTTGTGATCTCCCTTGACGTCAAAGGATACGGGGCGCTCCACGCCGCTTAGGTTATCGTTCAGGCCACTGTCGGTGGTCACGAACAAAGGGGCGGAAACACGCACGAGGTTCAGCTGGATCGCCAGATCTCTTTCAAAAAAGTCCTTCACCTTCTTGATGGCGTTTTGCGTCTGACGCACGTCAAGAAGGGGTTTATAATCTTCGGGAATTGCCATTAAACTCATAAAAATCTAAATCTCCAAACAGTATGATACCAAGTGATTTATTGCCAAGAAGCGCTTTCCTTTTCGCAGGCGGCAAGGATTTCCTTTGCCTGTGCTTCGTTCTCGCCTCTGCACAGCAGATAGAACTTGATCTTGGGCTCGGTACCGGAGGGACGCACCACCACGGTGTTGCCGCCTGCCAGATCAAAGCAGAGAACGTTAGACTTGGGAAGACCGGTGGGGGTCACGCTGCCGTCCTTAGCGGTCACGGTGCCCTCCTTGTAGTCACGGATGGCAACCACCTCAAGGCCGCCCACGCTCTTGGGTGCCTCTGCGCGCAGCTTTGCCATCAGCGCTGCCATGCGCTCGGTGCCGTCCAGACCTGCCATGGTCACGTTCACGGTCTTTTCCACGTAGAAGCCGTAGCGTGCAAACACGGATTCCAGCGCGTCAATGAGGGTCATGCCCTTCTTGCGGTAGTAGGATGCCATTTCGATGATCAGCAGGGTCGCCACCACAGCGTCCTTGTCGCGGGCGTAGGTGCCCTTCAAGTAGCCATAGCTTTCCTCAAAGCCAAGGATGTAGCTTCCGTGGCCCGACACCTCGCTCTGGTAAATGACTTCGCCGATAAACTTAAAGCCGGTGAGCACGTTGTGCAGCTTTACGCCGAACTTTTCGCAGATGGCAGCCGCCAGCTCGGTGGTCACGATGGTCTTGACCGCAAAGGGCTCGGGAGGCATGGTGCCGTTTTCGGTGTGGGCAGTGAGGATGTAGTCCAGCAGCAGCGCACCCATCTGGTTGCCCGTAATGGTCACGAACTTGCCGTCCTTGCCTCTTGCCATGACGCCCACGCGGTCAGCGTCGGGGTCTGTGCCCACGATCAGATCGCTCTCGATCTTCTCGGCAAGAGCGATGCCAAGGGTAAAGCCCTCGGGGTTTTCGGGGTTGGGGCTCTTGACGGTGGGGAAATCTCCGTCGGGCGTTGCCTGCTCGGGCACGGGATAGAGATACTTCAGTCCCGCACGCTTCAGAACCTCAGGCACCAAACGGTAGCCCGCTCCGTGGAAGGGTGTGTAAACCACCTTCAGCTCATCTGCGGTGCGCTCGATCGCCTTGGGGTCCACCTGCTGTGCCATGACGTTTTTCAGATACTCCTCGTCAAGCTCGGGGCCGACCACGGTGATCTTGCCCTCTGCCACAGCTGCGTCGTAATCGCAGGTCTTCACGCCCTCGAAAATATCGGTGGCATTGATGGAATCGGAAACCACGATCGCCTGCTCCAGAGAGATCTGAGCGCCGTCCTCCCAATATACTTTATAACCGTTGTATTCCTTTGGGTTGTGGGATGCGGTGATGTTCACGCCTGCGATGCAGTTCAGGTAACGCAGACCAAAGGATACCATGGGGGTGGGGCGTAGCTCATCGTAGAGGAACACCTTGATGCCGTTTGCCGCCAGTACAGAGGCGGTGATACGAGCAAATTCGGGAGAGTTGTTGCGGCTGTCAAAGCCGATCAGCACACCGCGATCGGCGTTGCCTTCTTCGCGATTGATCAGGTCGGCAAGACCTTGGGTCGCCTGCGCCACGGTGTAACGGTTCATGGCGAAGGTGCCTGCGTTCATAGTGCCGCGCAGTCCTGCGGTGCCGAAGGCAAGGGGACCCTGAAAATAGTAGCGGATCCATTCATCATCGCCCGCTTTGGCAGTCAGCTCTGCCACCGTTTCGCTGTCCGCCAGCTTACACCAGCGCTCAAATTCCTTG
>SVRH01000099.1 GCA_015064925.1 Oscillospiraceae bacterium
CCACACCCTGCTGCAAGGAATCCTGCGCGGGATGCGGAGCGAGTAAGATGGGAGGTAACTGCACATGGTGTCCGGGAACGTGAGAATCAAGTTTTATAAGATCGGAGATCTGAAATTCATTTCCCATTTGGATCTCTGCCGCACCCTTCGTGGCGCGTTCAATCGCGCAGGGGTTCCCATCAAGTATTCCGAGGGCTTCAATCCCCATCCCAAAATGGTGTTCACCCAGCCCCTCTCCATTGGCGTTGAGAGTATTTCGGAATACGTGGACATCCCCTTTACCGAGGAAAGAGATCCCGTGGCGCTGAAGGCCGCCATCAATGCAGAGCTGCCCGCGCTTTTGCAGGTGGTGGAGATCTACCCCAAGGGCAAGGAGCTGCACGAGGTGGACACTGCGGACTACCGCTTTGTCTTTGCCGATTGCAAAAAGGAAGAGCTGGAAGCGGCTCTTTCGGGAAGCCTTGCCATCGAAAAGAAATCCAAGAAGGGCATGATCACGGTGGATCTGAAGGAAAAGCTCCGTGGCTATACCGTTTTTGAAACCGATGGCGGTACCGTGCTTACGATTCGCATGGATGCGGGACAGACCAGCTTTGTCAATCCCGAGCATTTGGTGCGTGCCATCGAAGCAAATTTGAACAGGGAACTTACAGAATATACTATCATGAAAGAAACCTGCTATCTGGCGGACGGAAGCGAGTTTCGCTGAAAAGGTGCAGGCGCGTCCGCAGGGGCGCGCCTGCAATTTTTTTTAAATTTTTTACAAATATCATTCCAATTTTCAAGAAAAAAGTTGACTTATACAGTGAAGGGAGGGATCCGCATGGACAATGAATCGTACCTTAGTGATGAAAACATCGTGAAACTATTCTTTTCGCGCGACGAGAATGCCATTGCGCAGACCGATTTGAAGTACGGCAAGCTGCTTCACACCGTTGCGTACAACTGCTTGAACGATGATGAATGTGCAAAGGAGTGCCAAAATGATACCTATCTTGAGACCTGGAATCGAATACCGCCCGAGCGTCCGAAGATGCTGCGCGCCTTTTTGTGCAAGATCACGCGTTGCATTGCCATCAATCGGTATAAGCAGATGAGGGCGAAAAGACGTGTGCCCTCCGAACTGACCGTGTCCATGGAGGATCTGGCGTATACCTTGCACAGCGGTGATGCAACCGATGCGTATGATGCCAAGGAGCTTGGCAGGGTGATCGGTGATTATGTCAGAAGCCTTCCCCAAAAGCAGAGATACATTTTCATGGAGCGCTATTATATGGCGGGCACGGTGACCTCTATTGCAAGGGCACTGCGCCTGACCGAATCTGCCGTGTATAAGGAACTGACCAAGATCAAGCTGGGGCTGAAATTGCACTTGGAAAGGAATGATATTTATCTATGATGGAAGATATTTTGATGGATGCCATCGGCGAGCTGGATGAGAGCTTGCTGGAGGAGCATCTTGCCATGCGCGAGGAACTGGCGCTGCAGGCGATCTGGCGCAAAAAGGCGTGGAGAGGCTGCGTTGCCGTGGCGGCATCGGCGGTGTTGATTCTTGGTACGGTATTATTGTGGAAGCCGCTTGCCGACGATGGCTTGATTTTGGACCAAAACAGCGGTGGTGTTTCCGATGGCGTGGGTAGCGGTGATAACAACGGTACCCCCGATCATGATGATTCCTACGAGGGATTACCTCCGGAAGGCGGAATGGAAGGGGATGGTGTGACCGAAGGCAGTGGCGTGGAGGGAGATGACGGCTCCGAAGACCACCCTTATGACCCGGTGCTTCCCGAAAAAATGCCGAAGCATTTTCAGTTTTCGCTGGTGTGGGGGACTAACGGAATCAGCTCTTACGACAGCCAAACGGGAGAGCTGGTAAAGACCACCGATGCCACCCATCCCGAGGAGTATAAAACGATCTTGCATCTGAGTCGGGCTCAGCTGGAGGAGATCTACGCGCTGATCTATCGGCTGAACGTGGCAGACTATCCTGAAAACTACAACCCGTTCCCGGATTATGGCTCGGATCCGTCTTATACGATCGTTCTTTCCGTTTATGACGGCATTGGAGTGAAAAACATTGAATGCCGCGAAATTGCCATTCCCGACGGTGTGTTTACGATGGACGCAAAGGCAAAGGCGTTCATTGAGACCTACCGTGCCATCCGCGATATCCTGACCGAAACAGAAGAGTGGAAGTCGCTGCCCGAATATGAGAATTTTTATGATTAAGAGCGAGAAAGGAGTATTATTATGAAACGAAGTACGAAAATATGGCTATCCTGGCTGCTGGTGCTTGCTATGGCACTGCCCCTTGCCGGCTGCGGCGGATCCAAACAGGTGTCAACCGATGATCCGCAAGAAAATGATCCGAAGGAGCCCGCATACGAGATTCAGGCTTACAATCTGATGGAAGGCTTTGCGGCAGATTCCGAAAAGGATAATGGGAAAGAGATCGATGAACGTTTTACAAGTGCGCAGATGGCCTTTGCGCTGGAACTGTTTCAAAACAGCGTAATCGAGAGCAAAAACAAAAACGTTCTGGTATCTCCTCTTTCGGTGATGCTTTCGCTTTCCATGACGGCAAACGGAGCAAGTGCAGAGACCAAAACCGAAATGGAGCAGGTCTTGGGCAGCGGTATCAAAATGGAAGATCTGAATGCATATCTGAAAGGGTATGCAAAGAAACTTACGGAAAATGGCAAAGTGAAGTTTCAGATCGCCAATTCGATCTGGCTCAAGGATACGCCCGATTTTACCGCTAATCCCGAGTTTTTGCAGATCGTTGCCGACTACTACGGAGCAGACGTGTTCAAAGCACCCTTTGATGATACTACTCTTGCGGATATCAATTACTGGGTGAAGGAAAACACCGACGGTATGATCGAGAAGATGCTGGATGAACTGGGTGAAAACAGCGTAATGTACTTGATCAACACCCTTCTGTTTGATGCCGAGTGGAGTAATCCCTATACCGAGGGTGCGGTTCACGAAAAGACCTTTACCAACATTTTGGGAGCAAGGAAAAAAGTGCCCATGATGTATTCGGAAGAGCGCCGTTATCTGGAGGATGAAAACGCCATCGGCTTTGTGAAGAGCTATAAAGGCGGAAAATATAAATTTGCTGCTCTTTTGCCAAATGAAGGCGTGAATATTTATGATTATATTGCAGGTATGAATTCTGAAAGATTGACATCGGTGTTGGCTAATTCGATTTTATGTGATGTAAATGCCGTGCTTCCCAAATTCAGTTATGATTATGCAATTGAGATGTCAAAGGTGCTTACTGAGATGGGAATTGTCTCTGCATTTGGCGAGAATGCTGATTTTAGTGCCCTTGGCAGCAGCAGTGTGGAAGGACCTACGCATATTGAAAAGGTTTTACACAAGAGCTTTATCACGGTAGATACGTTTGGCACCAAGGCGGGTGCGGCAACTTTGACCGGAATGGAAGCGGAAGGTGCGCCTACGGATCCTAAAAACGTAACGCTTGACCGCCCATTTGTGTACATGATCATCGATGCGGAAGCCAATCTGCCCATCTTCATCGGCGCGGTGACCGATATTCAATAAACCGAAAAGACGGCTTGTCGGCCGTCTTTTCTATATATATTATAATATGGAAGAAAAGAAGAGACCGTAGCTTTGCCGCACGGTCTGCAAAAGGCAGCAAAGCTCTGCCTTGGCGCTTTCAAAAAGAAGGGGATCGGAAAGCGACGCTTGCATTTTGACAAGAGCGCTCTCCGCCTGCACCAAAAGGGATCTGTTTACAAAAAAGGACAGGATCCCTTTTTCCTTTTGCCAAAGCCCGTCAAGGACTTTTGCGCCTTCGGCGTTGTCGGCTCTCTCGGCGGTATCCAGCAAGCGATCGCAGGCGTTTCTGACGTGCATGCCGCTGTAAATACAGAAGCCAAAGATGAAGGTCAGTAAAAGCAGAGAAGCAAGCAGAACCTTCATGTACCATCCTCTCCTTTTTTTAATATCTTGTAATTTCCATCATCGTCCAGCGAAAACAAAAGGATGTCGGAAAGCGCGCAGCCGCGGGAGGTGACCTGACGGATCAGCCACGCACGGTCCTTGCCCAAAAGCTGCAAATGGAAATCACTGATCTGCCCCTGCACCACCAGTGGATGGGCGATGCCCTTTCGCGCGGGAGTAGCTCCCACGTCATCCACGGGGGCGGGACAGGCGCCCGATCGCAAAAACACGGAAAGTTGACCGTTTTGCTCGAGGATCGCGTACTGCACGTCGGCAATGTCTCCCACGTTTTTAAGCCGCAGTTGTCCGATCAGCTCGTCAACAGACATCCGCAGGGAAAGCAGCTGCGCCGTATCGATCCTGCCGTCCCGTATGACCATGGCGGGGCGGCCGTCCACCACCCGTTTTACAATCGGAAAACGGGAGGCGAACCAGGGCACGATGATCTCAAAGGCGATCAGGAGGAGAAAGGGAACGAGGGCGGCCAGCATGGGAAGGTCCGGGTCGAGGATGGGAGCCGTGATCAGCTCGGAAAGAAGGATGGCGGTAACGAGCTCGGAGGCTTGCATCTGCCCGATCTGACGCTTTCCCATCAGCCTCATTCCCAAGATGAGAAGTATATATAATATAACGGTACGAATTGCGCAAGTCAGCATGGGATCACCTCTGTATGAGTATCTCCGGGAAGGAGAAAAATATGCCGATTTGGCATAGCGAAAAATCGTCAAAAAAATATCAATTATTTTTGCAAAACCTATTGACAAAAGAATAACGATCTGCTATACTACGCAGGCTGTCTGAAAGCGACGGGTTCAAAGGGAACTGCACGGTGAACTTTCGCAGCGAAAAAGATCACTTGAAAAAAGTTTGAAAAAGTTTCAAAAAGTACTTGACAAGCGAAATGCAAAGTGATATAATGCAAAAAGTTGCGGTGAAGATGCAAATAACCGGTGAGGTGATTGCGCAAAGAACTGCGACAAAAAATCTCAAAATTCTTTCAAAAACTTTTCAAAAAGGTATTGACAAGGAAGAAGAGATGTGCTATACTACCTGAGCTGCCGCCAAGAGGCGGTGGAAGAGAACGGTCCTTAAAAATTGAACAACAAGAGAGTACAAAGCGAATTTAAGAATTTGT
>SVRH01000013.1 GCA_015064925.1 Oscillospiraceae bacterium
AGAGCAAGTGAGCGCAAGGCAGGCTTGCCGTGCGTCGAATGACATAAGGAGATGGGAAGGATGGAACTGCCCGCAGTCGTTACCCGATATACCCGCAGCGTTGGGATCGACGATCCGGAGGAGCTGCGTTTATACCCAAACAAGCCGGCGCTGATCCGTTCGTGCAGGGCAGGAACGGTTTGCGGCAAGGTGGTGGGAGAAAAGGAATTTACTGAGGTGGTCTACGAGATCTGCGAGCATTCGCTGCACGCGCATTTTGATACCATCAACGAGGGCTATATTTCCTATGGCGGACTGCGGGTGGGTATTTGCGGAAGGGCGGTCACGGCGGCGGGCAGGGGCATCATCGGCGTGCGCGATTTTTCGGGGCTGTGTTTTCGCATCCCCGCGGTGCACCGCGGCTGTGCCGATGAGGCGGTGCGCGCCTTTCTTAGCAGACGTCAGGGTATTTTGTTTTATGCTCCTCCCGGGCAGGGCAAAACCACCGTGCTGCGGGAAATGATCCGAACGCTCTGCGCAAAGCCTCATGAGCTGCAGGTGGCAGCGGTGGACACGCGCGGAGAGTTGGCATACAGTCTGGACAATAGCTGCCAAACGCTGGACATTCTTTCGGGATACCCCAAAGCCAAGGGAATGGAGATTGCCCTGCGATGCTTTGCCCCGAAGGTGATCGTGTGTGACGAGATCGGAGCTGCCGAAGCGCACGCGTTGTTGTACTGCGCCTCCTGCGGTGTCCCCATTCTTGCCAGCGTGCATGCGTCAACGTTATCGCAGCTGCTGGCGTCTGCCCCCATTCTGGCGCTGCATCGGGCAGCGATCTTTGGTTGCTATGCGGGTATCCGCCGCAGAGGAAGCGGCATTCATTTTACCTTTACCGACAGAGACGGCATTGTGGGGGTGATGGAATGATCAAGCTCTTGGGACTTTGGCTGGTATTCTTTTCATTTGCCGGCACGGGCTGCGGCATGGCGCGGGGGCTGGAGCTGGAATGGAAGGTGGCAAAGGAGCTGCTCCTGCTGGTGAGAAGGATCGGCTCGGAGGTCAGATGCTACAAGCGTCCGCTGCCCGAGATCTATGCGGGTTTTGAAAGTGAGCATTTGGGAAAATTTTTGAAAACACTGGCAAGATACGGTGCGGCAGCGGCATTTGCCGAGCTTCCCACCGATCCTGCCGTCAGTCGGGTGTGTCTGCCCTTTTTTGAACAGATGGGAAAATGCTCCGCCGAGGAATGTGAGCTTTTGGAGGGGGAATGCGTTGCCCGTCTTGGCGAGCTGATCAACGGCATGGAGCAGGCTGTGGCGGAAAAAGGAAAGGTGTACCGCAGCCTGGGACTGGCAGGTGGGGCGGTGGCTGTGATCCTGCTGATATGATGACGGAGGAAACGGAATGGAAATATCGCTGCTTCTGAAGATCGTGGGGGTTGGTATGATCGTGGCTGTTGCGCATCAGATCCTGTGTAAGGCGGGCAGAGAGGAGCAGGCGACCATGGTTTCGATCGCAGGCATGGTGATCGTGCTTTTGATGCTGGTGGATGAGATCTCGCGGCTGTTTGCTACCATCCGCACGCTGTTTGGATTATGACGGTTTGGCAGATCTGCGGGGTCGCCCTTGCAGTTTTGATGTTTGTCCTGCAGGCGGGCAAACGGGGAAGGGGTGCTGTGCTTGCCGCTGCGCTTCTGTTTTTTTCGGCATCTGTTGATAGCATTGCTCGATTGTTTTCCTTTCTCGGGCAGCAGAGCGGAGCGATCGGTCGCGGTGGCTATGCGACCCTTTTGAAGGCGCTGGGAATCGGGCTTGTGTGTCAGTTCACCGCGCAGCTTTGTCGGGAGGCAGGTCAAGAGGCGCTGGCGTCCGGCGTAGAGCTGTTTGCCAAGGTACAGATCGTGCTGTTATCTGTACCGCTTTTGCAGGAGCTGCTTGTCCTTGCACAGGAGTTTTCAACATGAAGCGGGCGGTGGTGATGCTGTTCGCAGCCTGCTTCCTGTTTTTCTGCTTCCAAGCACCCTGCTTTGCCATAGAGTCTGTTCCGTCGCCTGCGCTTCCTCTGCCTCCTGCGGTCTCGGATGAGCTGGGGCAGCTGCCGGAGGATGCGGAACAGATCGTGGGCTGGCTGGACGTCAACCGACTTCTGGGGCATTTCGAAGAGGGGATGCAGGATGCGTTTCTGGCGGCGGTGCGCTGCTTTTTTGTGTTGGCAGCGGTGGCAGCGATCTCAGCGGCAATGACCGCACTGTCAGAGAGCGTGGAGAGCAGAGGCATCGTGACGGCGTTTGCGTACGTGACGGTGCTTGCCGGGGCGTCGGCATCGGCAACGCTTTTGAAAACAGTCTTTGAGGGTGCGGTACGGCACATGCACACCCTATCTGCCTTTGCCTCGGGCGTTATTCCCGTGTACGCGGGGATCTGTACAGCCTCAGGCATGAACGGCGTTTCGCTGGCTGCCGGGGGCGGACTGTCCCTTTTGGCTGCGTTTGCGGCGCTGATTGCCGACAAGGCGTTGCTGCCGTTGCTTCGTATTTGCTGCGTGCTGGGCTTTTCGTCAGCCCTTTCGGACATTGGAGGGATCGCACAGATCTCTCTTTTGGTACGACGTTTCTTTGTGGGTACCATTGGAGCGGTGACGGCGCTTCTGACGGCGGTGTTTGCCTTTCAAACCGGCATTTCTGCCGGGGCGGACAGTCTGGCAGGTCGGGCATTTCGCTACGTTGCCTCCTCGGCACTGCCCCTTGTGGGTGGGGCGCTTTCGGAGGCGTCCCGTACCCTCAGCTCTGCCTTTTCGCTGATGAGCGCGGTGGCGGGTGGTGTGGGGGTCGCGGTGGTGCTTTGGCTGATGCTGCCCGTCATGCTGGAGCTTTGGGCGCTGCGGCTTTCGTTTTTGCTGGCGGGCGCGGTGGCAGACATTCTCTCGCTTTCCCGTTTGTCGGGGCTGTATCGCGATGCGGGCGCACTTTTAGGGGCGCTGATGGCAATTTTGGCACTGTTGGATGCAGTGCTCATCTTTGAGTTTGCGATGATCATGCGCATGGGGTGATTTGTGAAAGAGGCTTTGTTTTCATTGCTGTCGGCAGTGCTCACGGCAGGGATCGTCAAGGCACTGGGCGCGGGCAGTGCCTTTGAAAAATACCTGCGTTACGTGTGCGCTCTGCTGCTGACGTTGGGATTGCTTTCTCCTCTGCGCTCGCTGCTGCAGGCGGAACTGCCCTTTCCCGATTTCACGCTTTCGGGGGATGAAAGCAATGAGGAGCAGGTGCCCGACGCGTTTTTGCGGCAGTTTGAGTATGCCACCGAGGAAGCCGCGTCGGCGCTGCTGGAAAAGGAGCTTTCCCTTGGCAAGGATGCCTGCAGTGTGCGGGCGTTTGCAAGAGATGAAAACGGCTTGCCGCGGTTGATGCGTCTGGAGGTGACGGTACGCACCTTGAAGGGGGCTGCCGCCACGGGCAAGATCCGAGAGCGGTTGGAGCAGACCTGCGGATGTGAGGTGCAGGTCAGAGAGGATATTGGTTGATGGAATTTATACGGCATTTGCACAGAGGCAAAAGGACGGTGCTTTGGGTGGTGCTTGCGACGGTGGGGGCGCTGTTGCTGCTGCTTGCGGCTCGCGTGGGAACGAAGAATCCCGTGGTGGACGATCGCCTGCCGAGCGTTTCATCCAAGCGCGCGCTGGAGCAGGAGCTGACCGAGCTGATTTTGCAGATGGAGGGCGTTTCACGGGCAAGGGTAAGTGTGAGCCTGGAAAGCGGAAATGAGTACGTATGGGAAAACGGAAAAAACACGCTGATCCTATCGGGTAGAGTGCGCGGGGTTGCGGTGGTGTGCGACGGCGGCGCAGATCCTACTGTGCGGCAGCGGATCGTGACTATGCTGTGCGCCCTGCTGGATCTTCCCATGAGGTCGGTTTCTGTGTCACAATAATTGTGCTTGTCGGTTCTATTCGCGATTAAGATGCAATATATATGCAATACCAAAATGAAATTCGGAGGGTAAATATGAAAATAGTCAAGTCGACCGAAAAGCCGACACAAAGAGCCCTTGTGGGCTTTGCCGAAACGGTAAAGGAAGTGCCTAAAAAGCTGGGTGGCTTTTTCACCGATGCCAGAAAAAAGAATTTCATGATCATTTGTGCGGTCTTCATGGTGGGGGCTGCGGTGATCCTGAACATCGCACTGTTTGGAGGTAAGAAGAAGGGGAGTGCTGTGAGTGGAGGAGATGCCTCCGACGGAATCGTGGAAGGCGATGGTGCGGGTGACAAGGACGCCATGGGTGAGGATCCCGAAAGCTATTTTGCCCTTGCTACCCTTGACCGTGCTCAGGCAAGAGAAGAGGCACTGGAGGTGCTGCAGACCATCGTAGACAGCACCGATGCGGACGCTGAGCAAAAGGATGCGGCAAGAGAGAGCATCTCCCGTATTGCAAAGGAGATCGAGATGGAAGCCACCGTGGAAACGCTCATCAAAGCCAAGGGCTTTTCGGACTGTGTGGCGGTGATCTCGGGAGGCAAAGCCAACGTGATCGTTGCCACTGAGGAAACCTTGCTGCCCGGCAAGATCGCTCAGATCAAGGAGATCCTCTATACCAAAGCCGAGATCCTGCCGGTGGATACTACCATTATTGAAAAGCTCGTTACAGCATAAAAGTTGCCGCAAGGCAACTTTTTTTGTTTTTTTAAAATACCTCTTGACACATAATACTATGCGTGATATAGTATTGTCATAAGGAGATGATGTGTTGGACGTACAGCTGAAAAGAGGGCTTTTGGAGGTTTGCGTATTATCCGCCATTAAGTACGAGCCTTCTTACGGGTATCAGATCGTCAAGGATATGAAGCCATACGTGGAGATTACCGAATCCACGCTCTATCCGATACTGCGCAGATTGGAAGCGGCGCAGTATCTGACCGTGCAGTCGGCGGAGCATAACGGTAGACTGAGAAAGTATTATCATATTACCGATCTGGGAAGGGAAAAGATCAGGTCCTTTTCCGAGGAATGGAAAGAGATCCTTGCGATCTATCAATTTGTGGTAAGGGAGGAAAGGTCAAATGACCAAACTTAAGTTTTTGGAAGAGCTGCGGGCGAAGCTGGCGGGCATTCCCACCGAGGATGCTGAGCAGTCGATCGCCTACTATGCGGAAATGCTGGATGACTGCATGGAGGACGGTATGAGCGAACAGGAGGCGGTGGCGTCGATGGGGAGCCTTGACGAAATTGCCGCAAGGATCGTATCGGAGGTGCCGATCGGACGCCTTGTGAAGGAAAAGATCCGTCCGAAGCGGAAAATAAGCACTCTTGAGATCGTTCTGTTGGCGCTGGGAAGCCCCATTTGGCTTTCTCTTCTCATTGCTTTGCTCGTGATCCTGCTTTCTGTGGCGGCGGTGCTGCTTGTAGGCGTCGTTACTCTGTGGGCGGTGGGAGCTTCCTTTGTGGGATGCTCGATCGGTGCCATTGGTATGGGCGTTCTGATGTTCGTGGACGGATTTGTCGCCCAGGGGCTTTGGATGGTCGGCGGGGCGCTGACGCTTGCAGGGCTTTCTGTTTTAATGTATTTCGCTTCGCTGCATACCACGATCGGCTTCGGCAAGCTGATGGTAATGCCGTTTGCCCTGATAAAGAGAAAGCTTGTGAAAGGGGAGAGAGAAGATGCGCAGATCTAAAAAAATTGCGCTGCTTGTGGCGCTGATACTGATCCTTTTTGGAATACTTGTGATGACGTTGGGAGGAACGATGATGGGATTTGATTTTGACAAATTGGATACGGCGACGTATATTGAAAGAAATGAAACGGTAGAGGGCTTTTTTACCGATATCGAAATTGACTGTGCCGCTTCCGATGTGACAGTGCTTCCCTCGCCGGATGGTGTGTGCAGAGTGGTAAGCCGTTTGAATCAAGACGTTGACTATTCGGTTTCGGTCGACAACGGCAAGCTGAAGGTGCAGTATGGGCCCTTTGAGTGGTACCGGCATTTGGGTATTCATTTTTTGAAAAAGGTGTATATTACGGTATACCTGCCCGAAAAGCAGTATCAAAGTTTAAAGCTTACCCTTCGCAGCGGAGATGTTTCGGTGCGGGATCTGCAAATTGAGAAGAGTGAAATTGAAACCATAAGCGGCGATGTGAAAGTGAACGATTGGAATGGGGATCTTTTGGATATTGAAACCACAAGCGGTGACGTTTTGGTGCTGAACTCCAACGTAAGAACGCTTGCGGCAAAGACGGTCAGCGGTGATATTGAGATGGAAGATACGCTGGCAAAAGAGAAGATGACCCTTTCCTGTACTTCGGGGGATATTGAATTTGAGCGTATAGATGCTAAGACCATGGAACTGGAGACTACCAGCGGTGATATCGAAGGAACGCTCCTTTCGGTGAAGCATTTTGTTGCCGATACCACAAGCGGTGATATCCATATTCCCGATGCTGACAGCTCTGCCGGCAAATGTACGGCAAACACCACAAGCGGTGATATTGATATCAGGGTCGCAAAATAACAAGAAAGGGCAGTTCGCAGAACTGCCCTTTTCGCGTGGACGACAAAATTCGCAAAAGCACTTTACAACTGCTTTAAAATAAGATATAATGCTAAAAAACGGAGGGATGGGTCAATGCAGAAACCAAAGAAACGTTCAAGACTTCGCGCAAAGCTTGGCATGGTATACTATACGTACCTAAGAAAATTGAAATGGCTGACCATGCGCAGTTCTTTTGCCACAAAAAGGCAGAACGAATCGCTGCCCTATCTGCAATTTGCGCACCGCACCATCCTTCTTCGCAAGCTGAAGGACGTGGATATGGTGCTGCAGTATAACAAGATCACCAATTTGCGTTTGGCTGCCGAAAAGATCGACGGGGTGGTGATCTATCCCGGAGAGATCTTCAGCTTTTGGTATCTGGTGGGCAAGACCTCGGCAAAAAAGGGATATAAAGAGGGAATGGTCCTCAAAAGCGGCAAGGTGGATAAGGGCATCGGAGGCGGACTTTGCCAGATGACCAATCTCATTTATTGGCTGACCCTGCATACTCCTTTGACGGTGATTGAGCGTCACCGCCACGGCTTTGACGTGTTCCCCGATTCCGGGCGCACCCAGCCCTTTGCCAGCGGCGCCACCTGCTATTATCCCCATTTGGACCTGATGATCCGAAACGACACAAACCGTCCGTTTCAGCTGCGGCTTTGGCTGGACGAGGAATGCCTGAACGGCACTTGGCTGTCCGATGCAGAGCCTTTACACCGCTATGAGATCCACGAACGCAATCACGAGATGCGAAACGAGTTTTGGGGCGGCTACAGCCGTCACAACGAGCTGTACCGACAGGTCTTTGACCTTGAGGGGCGTTTCTTGAAGGAGGAATTCATCACGGCAAATTCCGCCATTATGATGTACGCGCCGTTTTTGGCGGCCCCTGAGAGCGATCACAGCGGATACGATAAATAAGGAGACAAAGAGAACTATGAACGCACCGTACAGTGTTTTGGCGGCGTTTTACGACCGCTTGGGAACCCATCCCGACTATGACGCCTACGCGGATTTTGTCATCAAGATGACAAAAGAGCGTGGGGCGTACTGCGACGGCATCACGCTGGACCTTGCCTGCGGCACGGGCATGCTGACCCTGGCGCTGCTTCAGCGCGGGGCAGATGTGGTGGCGGTGGACGGCAGTGCTGAAATGCTGGGTGAGGCGGGTATGCGTCTTATGAATGCGGGCAAGCACGCACTGCTACTCAATCAGGATATGCGGGAATTTGAGCTGTACGGCAGTATAGACAGCGTGGTGTGTGCCACCGACAGTCTCAATTATCTGACAAAGACCGATGATCTGGCAAAATGCCTTTCGCTCGTGCACAATTACCTCATTCCCGACGGCGTTTTCATTTTTGACGTGAATACGGGGAAGAAATTCAAAGAGGTGTACGGAAACGAAAGCTATGTCTTTGACGACGGCGACGTTTTCTGTACCTGGCAGAATGATTTTAACAGTAAAAGCGGCATTTGCGACTTCCTTTTGACCTTTTTCTGCCGTGAAAAGAACGGACTTTGGAAACGGTACGAGGAAAGCCAGAGAGAAAAGTATTACAGCAGCGCCACACTGAAAAAGCTGCTCACCGCAGAGGGCTTTGAAATTCTCGGCATTTACAGTGATTTTGAGGGCACGCCTGCCACAGAAGAGGATCTGCGGCATTATTACGTTTGCAAGAACATCAAGGATTAAAAACCATATATTCTTTTCTTTTGACCAAATAGGCGCAAAAGAAAAAGAACCAAAAAGAAAAGCGCCGACAGCAAGCAGCTCACTGTGTCTGCAATCTCGGGCGCCGCCCCGAACCCTGCGAGCTTCTGGAAAAGCTCGACCAAAACTTTAAAAAGAAGAGAGAACTGATAATATGGCATCTGAAATTTTACGTGCAATGACAAGCGACGGCAGCGCCCGCGTGATCGTTATCAATTCCACGGATATCGTGAACCGTGCCATCGAGATCCACGGCACTGCCCCCACTGCCACGGCGGCGCTGGGCAGAACTCTGTCTGCCGCCTCCATGATGGGCAGTCTTTTGAAAGAAAAGGAAAATTCGCTTACGCTCAATTTCCGCTGCGACGGTCCCATCGGCGGAATTTTGGCAGTTTCAGACTATATGGGCAACGTGCGCGGCTATGCGGCAAGCCCCAAATGCGATCTGCCCCGCAAGGCAAACGGTAAGCTGGACGTGGGTGCCGCCGTGGGAAGCGGCGGACTGTACGTCATCCGCGACGAGGGCGAAAAGGATCCTTACGTTGGCATTACGAATATCGTCAGCGGTGAGATCGCAGAGGATATCACCTCCTATTATGCCGAAAGCGAGCAGATCCCCACTCTTTGCTCCCTTGGCGTGCTGGTCGATCCCGACGGCAGCTGCAAGGCGGCAGGCGGTGTGCTGGTGCAGCTGTTGCCCTTTGCCGACGAGAACATCATTGCGACCCTTGAGCAGAACGCCCCCGGGCTTGTGAATATCTCTCGCCTGATCGCGGGAGGTGCGACGGTTTTGGAAATCGCCAAGATTGCCCTTGCGGGAATCCCCTTTGACGTGTTCGATAACTACGAGGTAGAGTACCGCTGTACCTGCTCCCGCGAGCGGATGCTGGATGCGCTGATTACGCTTCCCGAAAGCGACATCGAAGAAATTTTCGAAAAAGAAAATTCCATGCAGACCGAATGTCACTTCTGTGATAAGAAGTATCGTTTTACAAGAGAAGAGATCAAAAATCATGCCAAAAACCGCTGACTTTACAGTGATTTTTGTATAAAGTCAGGACTTAAAATTTTTTTGAAAAATTTTCAAAAAAGGTGTTGACAAAAAGATTGTGCTGTGCTATAATAACATCCGTCGCAGGCAAGAAGCCGAGCGAACATGGGGAATGGGAGCATAGCTCAGCTGGGAGAGCATCTGCCTTACAAGCAGAGGGTCATAGGTTCGAGCCCTATTGTTCCCACCAGAATGGCCCGGTAGTTCAGTTGGTTAGAACGCTAGCCTGTCACGCTAGAGGTCAGGGGTTCGAGTCCCCTTCGGGTCGCCAACACACGTGGGGTTGATCTTCACGGATCACCCCCCCAACCAAACGCCTTGATAGCTCAGTTGGTAGAGCAGTAGACTGAAAATCTACGTGTCGTTGGTTCAATTCCGACTCAAGGCACCATAGCCGCGGATTTAGCTCATTTGGTAGAGCGCGACCTTGCCAAGGTCGAGGTGGCGGGTTCGAGCCCCGTAATCCGCTCCAACAAAAAGCACTTCGTAAGAAGTGCTTTTTTACTTTTGATCGGCCATTTCCAATTCTCTTATTGACATCACGGGTGAATTGGCATACAATAAAGGTACTTACTCATACATTTACGCGTGGCGCGAAGTGTCAGAATGGAGATTGTTATGTTAAAGATACTGATCGTGGAGGACGACAAGGAGCTTTCTCGCTTATTTGCCCACATCCTCATCAAAAACGGATATACGGTCAAGGAAACGTCTAACGGAAAAGACGCGCTTGAGGCTCTGGAGAGGGATCGGTACGATCTGATCGTCACCGATATTATGATGCCCGTGATGGACGGACACGAGCTTGTGCGCACCCTGCGGGAGCAGAATGATCCGATTCCCGTGCTGATGATCACTGCACGGGATGCATTTGACGATATGCAACGCGGTTTTTTGACCGGTGCTGACGATTATATGGTCAAGCCTATCAACGTAAACGAGATGCTGCTGCGCATTCAGGCGCTGCTTCGTCGGGCACAGATGGTCACCGAGCGCAGACAGACGCTGGGCAATACCGTGCTGGAATTCGATACTTTTACGGTGTACTGGAAGGGAAACAGCGTGATGCTCGCCCAAAAGGAATTTTTGCTGCTGTACAAGCTGGCATCCTATCCCGGGCGCATCTTTACCCGTCAGCAGCTGATGGACGATATTTGGGGTTATGACAGCGAAAGCGATAGCCATACCGTGGAGGTGCATATCGGAAGGATCAGAGAGCGTTTGAAGGATAACGAGGATATCCGGATCGAAACGATCCGCGGTGTGGGATACAAGGTGGTCAAAAAATGAATGCTAAGGAAAGCTTTGATAAGCTGCGCAGTAAAAAGATCGGCTGGTTCAACCTGAAAACGAGACTGGTCTTTTTGGTGGGGGCTGAAGTGGTGGTCAGCGTGTTGATCGCCAGCGTACTGTCGATCCTGTTTTCACAGTGGTTTTCTTGGTATAACGATCTGCACGATATGATCGTGCTTTTACTCTTTAGCTTGTTTGTGGCGGTGGTAGTAACCTTCCCGCTTTCCAAGCTGTTTTTCGATCCGATCAAAAAGCTGCGTCATGCCATGCAGCAGGTGGCGGACGGCGATTTTTCCACACGCCTTGAGGATACGTCCTCATCGGCGGAGATCCGTGAGGTGTATGCCGGCTTCAATATGATGACAAAAGAGCTGTCGACCACAGAGATCCTGAAGAGCGATTTCGTTTCAGCGGTTTCCCACGAGTTCAAGACGCCTCTGACTGCCATTGAAGGCTACGCTACGCTTTTGCAGGGATGCGAGGACCTGACGCCAGAGGGACGTGAATACGTGGAGAAGATCCTTTTCAATACCAAACGCTTGTCCGAGCTCACGGGCAATATTCTGCTTCTGTCAAAGCTGGAGAATCAGTCGATCGAAACGCACAAATGCCGTTATCGGCTGGATGAGCAGATCCGTGCGTCGGTGGTGGCGCTGGAGCCCCGATGGGGCGAAAAAAAGATCGAGCTTGACGTGGAGCTGGAGGACACTTGGTATTACGGCAGCGAGGCGCTGCTGCGCTGTGTGTGGGACAACCTCATTGGGAACGCTGTGAAATTCGGTCCCGAAGGCTCTGCGGTCACGGTGCGTCTGTATGCTAAGGGGGATCGCATTTGCTTTTATGTCGATGATCAGGGACAGGGCATTACAGAAGAAGCGCAAAATCATATTTTTGATAAATTCTATCAAGCGGACAGCTCCCACAAGCAGGAAGGTAACGGCCTGGGATTGTCGCTGGTCAAACAAATTCTGACCATCGTCGGCGGCGAGATCGCGGTGGAGAATCTGTCGGAGGGCGGCTGCCGTTTTACGGTTTGGTTGGACAAAATCGAATAGGATCGACTTTTTTCAACAATTGTTGAGCTTTGGTTGAGATAGACTTGCAAAAGGCGTGATATATTACAGTCGGACATCATTTGGAAAGAGGTAATATATGCGCTACGTATTATACAATCCGCTTGCCGGCAACGGCAGCTGTGAGAAGGAAACAAGGAAGTGGATCGAGGGAATGCAGGACGTCACACCGATCGATCTTCATCGGATCACAAGCTTTCAAGCCTTTTTTGATGGGCTGGAAAGGGAGGATACGGTGGTGCTGTGCGGAGGCGACGGAACGCTGAACCGTTTTGCCAACGATACCAAGGGCGTGGATATCCGCAATCCCGTGTACTACTATGCCGTCGGAAGCGGCAACGATTTTGCAAGAGAGCTTGGCAAGAAGCGGGGCGATGCACCCGATTTTACCATCAACGGCTATCTGAAGCGCCTGCCGACGGTATCGGTGAACGGAAAGAAGCATTTGTTTATCAACGGCGTCGGCTATGGCATTGACGGATATTGCTGTGAGGTGGGGGACGCCATGCGTGAGGAAAACCAAAGAACCCATAAGGACAAGCCCATCAACTATACGTCGATCGCCATCAAGGGCCTTTTGTTTCACTACAAGCCCACCTCTGCCACTGTCACGGTGGACGGAAAAGAGTACGCCTTTGAAAAGGTCTGGCTTGCCCCCACTATGCACGGGAAGTATTACGGCGGCGGCATGATGCCGACGCCCGCACAGGATCGGGCGTCCGATACGCTTTCGGTCATGGTCTTTCACGGCAGCGGTAAGCTGAGAACGCTTACGATCTTTCCTTCGATCTTTAAGGGAGAGCACGTTCGGCACAGCAAATACGTAACGGTGCTGGAGGGAAAGGAGATCGAGATCTCCTTTGACAGCCCAAGACCCCTGCAGATCGACGGTGAGACGGTGCGGGAGGTGCGTTCTTACACGGCAAGCGTCGCTGTGTCCAAAGAGGCGTCCAAAGAAAAGAAAGAGAACGTCGCGCTTTTTGTGTAACATAAAATGCTTAAATAGCTTAAAAAGCCATCCTTTTGGATGGCTTTTTGAGTGTATGTAAACCAAAAGTTTATTTGCGTTGACAAACGGAGTGACCTATGCTATACTGGATAAAATAGCTGTGAGTGAGGTGCTTGGTATGCGTTTAAAAAAACTGATTTCTCTGGTGACCGATTCGCTTCATGCTTCGGGCGTGGGGGATGTACCGCGTGCGGATATGTTTCTGTCCGAGCGACTGCTGGCGGGTGCGCTGGTCATGGCGGTCGGCGGGATCGGCTGCGGTGTGGTCTGTATTTTTAAATTCCACATAGGTCTTGTGATCGCGGCTCCGCTGCTGCTGATTCTGGCGGTGGGAGCCTTCCTTTGCTGGCGCAATCAGACCATTCACGTCATCGACGCCGATACCTTTGTGTATACTACCTTTTTGGGTAAGCGTAAGGTGTATCATTTTTCCGATATCACCCAAATGCGTCGCAATCGGGATTCCTACACGCTGTACGTGGGAAATGACAAGGTCCATATCGACAGCATGGCACTTTTGTCCGAACGGCTGGTTGCGCTGATCGACGCACGCTTTGTGCCTGATGGCGACGGTGAGGAAACCGAATAATAAAAAGCAGGTCGAAAGACCTGCTTATTTTATGTCAAAACACAACGGTTCGTTGGATTTGCAACAACCGATTGGTAATTGTATTTCACAAAACTATATGCTACACTGTGACTACACCGGCGAAATATACGCCGCAAAGGCGGTGCCGGAGCTTTTAAATCAAACACTGCCGGACAAGGACGGTGCTTATTGCCGTAAACTAAGCGGAGATCCCCGCTTTGAAAAGCTGATCGAGCGGATAAAAAATGAACTAAACTAACAAAAGCGGGCAGATTTCTGCCCGCTTTTGGGTTTTGTTTTATAAAAACAGAGAAAGAAAGGGAATCTCTCGATCATCCACGGTAAAGGTCTTGCCCTCAAGATAAGAAAGGGCGTTTTCGGTGTCCGGTAAGAAGGTCAGGCTGTGGGAATACAGCGCTTGGAATTTATAGCCCTTTTCGCGGTCACTGCGGTTGACACCGTACTTGCCGTCCCCCAGCAGCGGATGCCCGATATGGGAAAGGTGGGCGCGGATCTGGTGGGTGCGCCCCGTGACCAGATGCACCTCCAGCAGGGAAAGACCGTCCTTTTCTTTCACCACACGGTATTTGGTGATGATATCCTTTGCCTCGGGGTGGTTTGGCTTTTTGTCGTAGACGGTGACGGTGTTCTTTGCGCTGTCCTTGACAAGCCAGCCTGTGAGGGTCGCCTGCTTTTTTTGAAAAATACCGTGGCAGACGCAGTAGTACTGTTTTTTCAGCTTGTCCTGCCTGATCTTTTCGTTGAGGATTCGCAGTGCCTCGGCAGTCTTGGCGGCAATGACGATGCCCCCCGTATTGCGGTCGATGCGGTTGCAAAGGGCGGGAGCGAAGGACTGCTCTAAGGTGGGATCGTATTCTCCCTTTTGGTATAGATATGCCTTGACGTGGTCGATGAGGGTATCGGTGGACTGCCCGTCGTCGGCGTGCACGGGCATACCCGGCTTTTTGTCCACAAGCATCATGTTTTCGTCCTCGTAGACGATGTGAAGGCGCGGCTTCAGACGCATGAAATCGTTCTTTTGCCCCTCTTCGGTGAAGAAATCCTCCGAGATGAAGAGCTGAACGGTGTCACCCTCCTGCAGAACGTAGTTCTGCTCGGCGCGCTTGCGGTTGACCTTGATCTTTTTTTGGCGAATGAGGCGGTACATGAGGGGAATGGGCAGAGTTTTGACTGCTTTTTGTAAAAACTTGTCCAGTCGCTGTCCCGCATCGTTTTTGCGGATCTCCAGAATGCGCATACCGCGTTACTCCGCCTTTTTGGTTCTGCCAAGCAGCGTGGGATCCTTTTTGCGCTTGATCTCGTAGCAAACAAAGACGAAGAGTGCGCAGAACAAAAGCTGAATGACAAGTCCGACGTACAGATTCTTTACAAGATAGCAGGGCGCCATCATGGGAAGGAACACGATATTTTTGTACCCGACGTAAAGCGCCTCTTTGCCAAATGCGGTGGAGCAGACGCCGGCGATGACAAGGAAGATGGCAGCGGCGATACACTCGCCAAGGATGTAGTCCTGCTTTCTGATCTTGTCAAGCTTTGCGGTCATGACGGTGCGGAAGAACAGCACGCACCACACGGCAAGGCCGATGCCGCCCGCGATGGCACGCGAAAGGGAGGGATCCAGAGAAGAGTCCTCCGCGATCTTCAAAAACATAAACGACAGACATACGCCGACGGCGTCGAAGCATAAAAAGAGGATCAGCTTGGTCAAAATATAGGAAGGGGACAGTTTTTGCATGGTGAGCTCCTTAAGGATGGATGATTTACATACATTTTACTACAAAATTTCATTTTTTACAAGGGGCACTTGTTCAAAACCATAAATTTTAAGAAAATAAAAAAATCTCTTCCAATTTGCGCGTTTATATGCTATAATGTGAGTAAGATGTCGGCGGGACTGCCGACTGTATATGAGTATGAATAAATGAAAAGGCGGTATTGCATTATGAGAATGAGTCATACACCATTTGGCGATCTGAGTATCATTGCCATGAAGGGCTGTGAAGAGTTTGTCGGTCAGGTTGATGCGTTCCTCAAGGAATGGCACGGCACCGACGAAACCTTTACTGTCGGAGCGGAATGCCCCAGATTCGGCAGCGGTGAAGCAAAAGGTCTGTTGCACGACACCATGCGCGGCAGAGACGTGTTTATCATTTGCGACGTGTTCAACTACGGCGTCACCTACAAGATGTACGGTCAGACGGTTCCCATGAGTCCCGACGATCATTTTGCCGATCTGAAGAGAGTGATCGGCGCCATCGGCGGCAAGGCAAGACGTATCAACGTGATCATGCCCATGCTGTACGAGGGCAGACAGCACAAGAGAAGCGCCAGAGAGTCGCTGGACTGCGCCATGATGCTGCAGGAGCTGACCAATATGGGCGTTTCCAACATCCTCACCTTCGACGCACACGACCCCAGAGTGCAGAATGCGATCCCGCTTTCCGGCTTTGACAACGTTCAGCCCACCTATCAGATGATCAAGGCACTCATTCAGAACGTGCCGGATCTGACTCTGAACGCCGACCACGCCACCATCGTCTCTCCCGACGAGGGCGGTATGGGCAGATGTATGTACTTCTCCTCGGTTCTGAAGCTGGACCTGGGTATGTTCTACAAGCGCCGCAATTACGCCGTGATCATCAACGGCAGAAACCCCATCGAGGCACACGAATACCTCGGCAAGCCCGTGGAGGGCAAGGACGTGATCATTGTGGACGATATGATCTCTTCCGGTGACTCCATCATTGATATTGCCGAAAAGCTTAAGGCAAGAGGTGCCAAGAGAGTGTTTGCGTTCACTACCTTCGGTCTGTTCTGCAACGGACTGGAGCGCTTTGACGCCGCTTATGAAAAGGGCATTCTCGACAGAGTGTTCACCACCAACCTGATCTACCGTCCCGCAGAGCTGCTCGCCAGAGACTGGTACTGCGAGGTCAACCTCTGCAAGTACGTAGCGCTGCTTGTTGACTCCATGAATAAGGACGACACCATCAGCACCCTGCTGGATCCCGTACAGAAGATCCACAGCTATGTGGACCGTATGGTGGCAGAGGGCAAGCTCAAGGCATAAGAATACTGACAACGGGGCTGTCTTCGGATAGCCTCGTTTTTAGAATCGTAAGGGAGAAATCATATGAAAAATATACTGATCGTTGTGGATATGCAAAACGATTTTATAGACGGCGCGCTGGGCACTGCCGAGGCGGTTTCCATTGTGGAAAACGTGAAGCGTAAGATTGAGGGCTTTGACGGAGAGGTGTGGTACACAAGAGACACCCACCCGAATAGCTATATGGAAACAAGAGAAGGCAAGCATCTGCCGGTGCCTCATTGCATTGAAGGCACAATGGGCTGGCAGATTACAACGGCGCTGTCGGGACTGCGCTGTGATAGGATTATCGATAAGCCCACCTTTGGCAGTACCGAGCTGCAGAAACTTTTGACAAAGGAAAGCCCTGAAAAAATTACCCTTGTGGGGCTTTGCACCGATATTTGCGTCATTTCCAACGCCATGCTGCTTAAGGCAGCTCTGCCCGAGGCGGATATCGCGGTGGACGCCGCCTGCTGTGCGGGAGTGACGCCCGAAAGCCACGCGCGTGCGCTGGATGCCATGCGCATGTGCCAGATCGAGATCGAGAATTTTTAAGAAAACACGGACACTGTCCGTGTTTTTTTGTTGACAAAGGGCTATTTTTGGTAGTATAATAGACCATCCTATTTGTTATCAGGTGCGATATGAATCAAACGAATCTGTTTTTAATGCCCGATTATTTCCCCTTGTTTTCCTGCAAGATGGGTGCTTGCCGCACGGTGTGCTGCAGCGGCTGGCAGGTGAGCATTACGCTTGACAATTATTTTGCCCTCATCGGCACCGATTGCTCCGAGGAGCTGCGGCGCAAGATGGACTGCGCTCTAAAGCCCGTGGATTATCCCGATGAAGGGAAGTATGCGACCATTCATCCCAATTATTTCGGAGAGTGTCCCCTTCGGCTGGCGGACGGACGCTGCGGCGTGCAGGCGGAGCTGGGCGAGGACATCCTTCCCGATATCTGCCGACTGTACCCCAGAGGGGTGCGATGCCACGGTGACCATTATGAGATCTCGCTTGCAAACAGCTGCGAGGCGGTGCCCGAGCTGTTTTTGAAAAGAAAAGAGCCCATTGCCTTCATAGAAAGAGAGTGGAGCATGAAGCTGCCTCCCATGCCGGCGGAGGAGCTGGGAAGCTGGGCGCAAAGAAAGGCGTGCATTGACGTTCTGCAGGATCGCAGTCGGCCCCTTTCCGCACGTCTTGCCTCGCTTGGCGGCAGGCGGGAAAAACAGGTAAGCGAAGAAACGACGGCGGCGCTCTGCGCGCTTTTGCAGGCGCTGTGCGAGCACAGCGAGAGCATTCGCCTCTATGGCGAGAAGGCGATCGGGTACCTTGCGGAAAACGGCTATGCCGCGGCGCGGGAACGTCTTGAGACGTTGCTTCCCGATTGTGACATCTTTTTCGAGCATTTGATGGTCAATCATGTGTTCTTCAGCCGCTATCCCTTCTCGGAAAGGGGACTGCCCGTGCAGGACAAGTTTGCCGCCCTTGCCGCGGTGTACGCCCTTGTGCGGCTGATGGCGCTGGGAAATGCTAAGAGCCTTGAATCGCTGGTCGACGCGGTGTCGGCGGCGTTCCGACTCATCAGCCACACCGATTTTGACCGCACCGCCCTGCATTTACTGCACAAATATTCGCTTATGCAAAAAGTAGAGGAGCTAATTACAGTTTGATATGGAAAATATTGTGATCAGATCGCTGTGCGAGCGTCGCAGCGTGCGTAAATTTCAGCCCCGTCAGGTGGACGAGGCTACGCTGAAAGAGATCCTGCGTGCGGGCACCTTTGCCGCCACCGGCATGAACCGTCAGGCACCGCTGATTGTTGTCATTCAGGATCCCGAAGTAAGAGAGACCCTTCGCAAAATGAATGCACAGATTATGGGCACTCCCGACGCCGATCCCTTTTACGGCGCGCCCACCATTTTGCTGGTGCTTTCCGATCCCGAGGTGCGCACCCACGTGGAGGACGGCGCCCTGGTGCTTGGCAATCTGATGAACGCCGCCCATGCGCTGGAGGTGGATTCCTGCTGGATCCATCGGGCAAGGGAGGAATTTGCGTCTGAAGAAGGCAAACGACTGCTGGCAGAGTGGGGCATTGACGCACGCTACGTGGGGATCGGCCATCTGGCGATCGGCTACCGCGATTGCCCCTATCCCGAAGCGCGCCCCAGAAAAGAAAACTATATCGTCAGAGTATGAAAACGGTTGCACCCCGCTATCTGCGGGATTTTAAGTGTATTGCGGACAAGTGCCGCCACAGCTGCTGCATCGGCTGGGAGATCGATGTCGATGCGGATTCGCTGGAATACTATCAAAGCATCGAGGGCGAATTCGGCAGGCGACTAAAGGATAATATCGCCATAGAGCAGGACTGCGCTCATTTTACCCTTGGAAAGGACGAGCGATGCCCCTTTTTGAATGCCTGCGGACTTTGCGATATCTACACCGAGCTCGGTGAGGATGCGCTTTGTCAGATCTGCACCGACCATCCCCGCTTCTACAATGAAATTGCGGGACGGCTGGAGATGGGAGTCGGACTTTGCTGCGAAGCGGCGGCGGAGCTTGTGCTTTGCAGCGATGAACCCTTTACGCTTGAGGTGTGGGAGGACGATGGGGAAGAGCAGTACTCGGATCCTTTTGAACAGCAGATCTTACAGGAAAGAGAGAACTTGCTTTCGCTAGTGCAAAGCGGTGCTTCTCTTGTCACTCTGCCCGATGAAATTGTCAAAATGGATTGGTGCACGTTTTATTCATCGCTGGAGCGGCTGGATCCTCTTTGGAGCGAGGCACTTTCCGGGTGGAAAAACGCTCCCCCAAGCGCATGGAATGAGCCGATGGCGCAATTTGACAAAGAGTTTCGCAATCTCATTTGTTATTTTCTGTACCGACATTTGCCGGGCGCGGAGGATCTTACCGATTTGCAGGCAAGAATCCAATTTGCCTTTCTTTCCTACCGCGTGGTTCGCGTGCTTTGCGCCCTGCGGGAAAATTGCACCCTTGCGGATCTTCTCGACATTGCGCGGATGTATTCGGCGGAGATCGAGTACAGCGAGGAGAATACCGAGCGTATTTTAAAGGAATTGGAGTCTTTGCTATGAAAATCATGTTTGTTTGCCACGGCAACATCTGCCGCAGTCCCATGGCGGAGTGCGTGATGAAGGCGCTTTTGGCAGAGTCGGGGCTCGCAAAGGAAATTGAGGTTTCCTCTTGTGCCACCTCTACGGAGGAAATATGGAACGGAGTAGGCAATCCCATCTATCCGCCTGCGGCAGCGGAGCTGCGTCGCCACGGGATCGCCGTGCCGATCCGTCAAGCGGTGCAGCTAAAAAAGAGTGACTACCCGAACTACGATCTGTTCATTGGTATGGACAGCGCCAATATCCGCAACATGATGCGCATTTTCGGTGCTGATCCCGAGGGAAAGGTGCATAAGCTGCTGTCCTATGCCGGCTCGAATTCCGACGTGGCAGACCCGTGGTATACCGGCGATTTCGCGATCACCTACCGTGATATCCTTGCAGGCTGCAAGGGAATTTTGAAGGAGTTAGCAAAAAGATAAATGACCCATTGGCGGTAATCTGACTGCATTTTAATAGCACTAAAATATTTTGAAACTTTTTTTAAAAAGTGCTTGACAAACGCTATTGTTTATGATATTATATCTCTTGCCGTGAGGTGCTGGTATGGCTCAGTTGGTAGAGCACATCCTTGGTAAGGATGAGGTCATCAGTTCGACTCTGATTACCAGCTCCAGGTCCCCCGTGGGCGCAAGCCCGCGGGGATTTTTTTGTTTTGTGAGTCGATAATAGTAAAAAAAGCGTTGCCGTACGGCAACGCTTTTTGATAAGTAAAATTATTCGGCAACTTCTTCGGTAGCTTCTTCAGCTTCTTCAGCTTCTTCAGCTTCTTCGGTAGCGGCTTCGAGAAGAGCGCGGATGGAGAGGCTGACCTTGTGGTTTTCCTCGTCGATACCGATGATCTTGGCATCCACTTCCTGGCCTACTTCCAGAACGTCAGCGGGCTTTGCGATCTTCTTGTCAGCGATCTGGCTGATGTGAATCAGGCCGTCAACGCCGGGAACGATCTGTGCAAATGCACCGAAGGGCATCAGGGAAACGATCTTAACCTTTGCCACGCTGTCAACGGCGTAGGTGTTGGTGAAGATGGTCCAAGGATTGGTTTCTTCGGTCTTGTAGCCCAGAGAGATTCTCTTCTTTTCGCGGTCGAAGCTCTTAACGAACACAGTCAGGGTTTCGCCAACCGAAACAACCTCAGCGGGGTTCTTGATGTGAGTCCAGGACAGCTCGGAAGCGTGAACCATACCGTCAATACCGCCCAGATCCACGAATGCGCCGTAGGAGGTCAGGCTCTTAACGGTACCGGTGTACTGCTTGCCTTCCTCGATGGTGTTCCAGAATTCTTCGAGCATTGCCTTGCGTTCTTCGCGTTCAACCACACGGATGGAACCGACAGCGCGGCTTCTTTCGTTGTTAACGTCGATGATCTTGAAGCGTACGGTCTTGCCGCGCAGCGCTTCCATATCGCCATCGCGCGGAACGCCGCTCTGACCTGCGGGAATGAACACGCGGGTGAACATGCAGGTGACAACAACGCCACCCTTTACGATATCGGTAACCTTTCCTTCCAGAATTTCGCCGGTCTCAGCAGCAGCGGCGATCTTCTTGAAGTTGGTGATACGGGCAACCTGCTTGACCGACAGAGTAGCCACGCCGTCCACGTCGCTGACGCGGATCGCTTTTGCTTCGATGGTGTCGCCGACCTTGTAGATAGCGGTCAGATCGGTGGAAGAGTCTTCTGCCACTTCGTCGAACGGAACGATGCCGGTAACCTTAGCGGAAAGATCAACCTTCAGTTCGTTCGGTGCAACCGATGTGATAACACCCGTAACGATATCCCCTGTATTTAAAGTTTTGAAAGAGTCTTCGAGCAGTTGTGCGAAATTTTCGCCTTCATAGATTTCGCTCATAGTTTTAATTACCTCCTGTATTATACTGTCTGGCGTCGATGCGCCGGCAGTGATTCCCATTTTTAATATATTTTCCGAAATGGGCGGGATCTCGGTTACGTCCTCCGCCATTACGGTAAATGGACAAACTTCTTTGGCTGTGCGATACAGCTGGTGCGTGTTGGAGCTTTCTTTGCCTCCCAAAACTACCATCATATCGACCGTGCTTGCCAAGGCTCTTGCCTCGGCCTGCCTGTTTTCAGTCACGCTACATATTGTATCAAATATTTTGGCATTTGTACAGTACTTTTTTGCGTTTTTCTGACATTTGTGCCATTCAGACAATTTTTGGGTCGTTTGAGAAACAAAAATTACGTTTTTGTTGTGCAAGTTGCACAATTTCAGCTCTTCAGCTGAGGTGATGACAAGGGTTTCGCAAGGCGCATAACTGCCAATTCCGACCACCTCCGGATGATTGGGATCGCCAAACACCAAAAACAGATCGTCCGGCTTGCACTCGGTCTCTGCGATGCGGTGGATCTTTTTGACAAAGGGGCAGGTGCAGTCCTGCACATGGAAATAAGGGTTGTGCTCCGTAAGCCTTGTCAGCTTGTCAAACACGCCCTTTGTGATGCCGTGGGCGCGGATGACGACGGTGATGGGGCAGTCTTCGCTTGCCTTGTCGGCAAGGCGATCAATGTCCTGCTCACTGATGGTCGTTGCACCTTTTGCTTCGATATCGCGCAAAATGTGCGGATTGTGGATCAAATGCCCGAGGATGCAGATCTTTCCGCTTTGAGGGCGGTCCAAAAGGGCGTAGGTGGTCTCCACCGCGCGTTTGACGCCAAAGCAAAAGCCTGCGCTCTCGGCAACGGTGATCTTCATTTTTTGACCTCTTCCTTCGGTGTCTTTACCAGAGCCAGCACATGATCAAATGCCTCGTTGGCAATTTCTGCGTATGCCTCCGAGCCCTCCAGAGTGTAGGTCGGCATATAGGGTGTACCGAAGCGCACCCGGGTGCGGCGGAAGAAGGGAATGATCTTGAAATTTTTGGTCTCGATGCAGGCGGGCAGGATCATGGCGCCGCTGCGCTTGGCAAGCATACCGATGCCGTTGCGCACCTCGGAATTCGAGGGGTGCTCCTTCGGATGACGGGTTCCCTGCGGGAAGATGCCCACCACCTCGCCGCTCTCCAGCATTTTCAGACTTTTTTTCAGCGCGCCCACGTCAGCTCCCCCGCGGTCCACGGGGAAGGCACCCAGTGCCTTGATCAGCTGGGCAAGCAGCGGCACCTTGAACAGCTCCTTTTTTGCCATAAAGCGGATCTGTCGGCGGTTTTTGACCGAAACGGCAAGGATCACAGGGTCGGCATCACAGATGTGATTGCAGGCAACGATGTACGCGCCTTCGGCGGGCAGATTTTCGCCGCCCTCCACCTTGACGCGGAAGATGCAGCGCACGATGGCGCCAAGACACACGTGAAGTCCTCTGTAAAGGCTCATTTTCTTCTCTCCTCAATGATGGCGATAGCAGCCGCGACGGTCTCGTCGGGGGTCATTTCCGAATTGTCAAGATGAATGGCATCCTCGGCGGGCTTCAGAGGAGCGGTCTTGCGGGTCGAATCGTTGTGATCCCGCTGCTCCACGTCTGCCAGCACCTCCTCCAGCGTGGTTTCAATGCCCCTAGCAAGAAATTCGGCAAGGCGGCGCTTGGCGCGGGCACGGTTGTCCGCCACTAAGAAGATCTTGACGTCGGCATCGGGCAAAATGACAGTGCCGATGTCGCGGCCGTCCATGATGACACCCTGTTCTCTTGCCAGCTGACGCTGGGTCTCCAGAAGAAAGGTGCGCACCTCGGGAATGGCAGATACAGCGGAAGCGTACGCCGCGATCTCGGGGGTGCGGATCCGATCGCCCACTGCTTCTCCGTTCAGAATGACCTGCTGACCACCCTCAGTGAAGGACAGATTCAGGGTGATCTCGGGAAGAGATGCGATGATGGCAGCGGTGTCGGTGGTGGCAATGCCTTTGCGGCAAACGTACAGTCCCACCGTGCGGTAAAGCGCGCCGGTGTCCACGTGAATGAGATGATAGTGCTCAGCCAGCTTGTCGGCAAGATAGCTTTTGCCCGCACCTGCGGGTCCGTCAATGGCAATTGAAAACATAGTTGACTTCCTTTTCGTGGTTTTTCAGAATTCGTCGGTGGCAGCATCGGCAGCGACCGTGGCGGTGGAAAACGCGATGTGAAGGTTGAAGCCGCCCGTATAGGCGTCCAGATCCAGAACCTCTCCCGCAAAATGAAGATTTTGCACAAGCTTTGATTCCATGGTCTTGGGATTGACCTCAGAGACCGAAACACCGCCGCGGGTGACGATGGCCTCCGCAATGGGACGGAACGCCGAGAGGGGAACGGGGAAGGCTTTGAAAAGTTTACAAAGCGCCTCTCGCTCCTTTTTGGTAATGCTGTTCGCCTGCTTTTCGGGGTCAATGCCCGAAAGGGCGACCATCACGGGGATCATGCCCGAGGGCAGCAGATCCGAAAGACAGTTGCGAAAGGCCTTGTTTTTGTATTTGGCAAGATCCGAAACCAGGCGGCGGTCCAGCGTTTGCAGGTCCAGCGCAGGCTTGAGATCGATCTCGATTTCGTAGTTTTGGGGCTGATCCTCGATGTGCGCCGAGGCACTGAGCACCAAAGGCCCAGAAAGTCCGAAGTGGGTAAAGAGCATCTCTCCGTTTTCGGAAAAGACGGTCTTGCCGCTTTTGGTGTGAATGAGTCTCAGCTCAACGTTTTTCAGTGCCAGCCCCTGCATTTCCTTGCAGTAGCGGGCGGGCGAGCAGAGGGGCGCGAGGGATGGCATGGGAGCAACGACCGTGTGTCCCAGCTTTTCCGCCATGCGATAGCCGTCTCCCGTGGAGCCGGTGCCGGGGTAGGAAAGTCCGCCCGTGCAAAGGATCACCTTGTCAAAGCTGTAGGTCTTGCCGTCAGCGCGCAGGCCCTTGATCTTGCCGTTGTGGGCAAGGATCTCCTCCACCCGTGCGTGCTTGATCTTACAGCCCGCCTCTTCAACAAGGCGCCAAAGCAGTCCCACCACGTCGGCGGCACGGTCGGAAACGGGGAACACGCGGTTTCCCCGCTCGGTCTTCAGCGGAAGCCCCCGACATTCGAACCAATCCATGAGATCCTGCGGGGAAAGCTTTGAAAGGGCGGTGTAGAGAAAACGGGAATTGCGCGGGACGTTCTGCAGGAATGCCTGCGTGCCCTCGCAGTTGTTTGTCAGATTGCATCTGCCCTTGCCGGTGATGCCAAGCTTTCGCCCCAGCTTTTCGTTCTTTTCAAAGAGAGTGACCTCAGCCCCCGCTTCGGCACAGCGGATGGCACAAAACATCCCGGCGGCTCCGCCGCCTACGATGGCGATCTTGATTCTGTCCATGAGATCCTCCCTTTTGCACAATTATATATATTATACATAATCATCTTTAAAAAGTCAAGGACAAAAGCGGAAAATATAGCCGCTCTGCTTCGTTTCAAAGGGAAGGGGTGCTGAATAAACAGCGTATACCGGAGCCTGCGGCTCTTTTTGGGCAAAAAGCACTTGTTTTTAAGATAATTTCTTTAAAAATATACGATCACACTATTGACATTGTGGGTGCAAATGTGTATAATATTTGCATATGTTTTGATGAAAATGAATATTTATACATTTTTGAGGGCATATTTACATATATATAAGTCAAAAATGCAAAATGACTAAAGTTTATGCAGAGGTAGTTATGACCAAGGTATTTATTGACGGCAGCGCAGGCACCACGGGGCTTCGCATCCGTGAGCGTCTTGCCGACAGAAACGATATAGAATTGACGGTCCTTCCCGAAGAACTGCGCAAGGATCCCGATGCCAGAAGGGCGGCGCTGAACGCAGCCGACATCGTGTTCCTGTGTCTTCCCGATGCGGCGTCGATCGAGGCGGTTTCCATGATCGAGAATCCAAACGTTGCCGTGATCGACACCTCCACTGCCCACAGAACGGCAGAGAGCTGGACCTACGGCTTTCCGGAGCTTGCGGGAAAGAGAGAGCAGATCGCAGCCTCCAAGCGCATTGCCAATCCCGGCTGCCACGCCAGCGGCTTCATTGCCCTTGTTGCGCCCCTTGTGGAAGCGGGCATCGTCAAAAAGGATGCACGTTTGACCTGCGTTTCACTCACCGGCTATTCGGGCGGCGGCAAAAAAATGATCGCCGAGTACGAAAACGAGGAAAGAGACCTGCTGCTGGGGGCACCCAGACAGTACGGCTTGACACAAAATCACAAGCATCTGAAGGAAATGGCGGCTCTTTGCCATCTTACAAACGCGCCCGCCTTTTGTCCCATCGTTGCCGACTTTTACAGCGGCATGGAGGTGACCGTGCCTCTGTTTGCGGGGGATATCAACGGCAGTGCAGAGGATATCAAGCGCGTGTACGAGGAGTGCTACCGCAGGGGTCTTGTGCGCTATGAAAACGAAAGCGAGGAGGGCTTCCTTTCGGCAGGTGCCTTCTCCGGCAAGGACAGCATGCAGGTTTCGGTACACGGAAACGAGGACCGCATTCTCTTGGTTGCCCGCTACGACAATCTGGGCAAGGGCGCCTCGGGGGCAGCCATCCAGAACATGAATATACTACTGGGCGTTGACGAAACGACCGGACTTGAAGTTTAAGAGGTACGATATGGAACTGATAAAAGGCGGCGTATGTGCCGCAAAGGGATTTAAAGCAAGCGGCGTTCACTGCGGCATCCGCAAGAATCGCACCAAAAAGGATCTGGCACTGATTTTAAGCGAGGCACCTGCCTCTGCCGCATCGGTGTACACCACCAATTTGGTCAAGGGCGCACCTCTTTTGGTGACCAAGAACCATCTGAAGAACGGCACCGCCCGTGCCATCATCTGCAACAGCGGCAACGCCAACACCTGCAATGCAAACGGCATTGACATTGCAGAGCAGACCTGCGAGCTGCTGGGCGATGCACTGAAGATCGACAGCGACGACGTGGTGGTCGCCTCCACCGGCGTCATCGGTCAGCCTTTGGATATCGCCCCCATCCAAAACGGTATTCCCGCCTTGATCGAAGCCCTTTCCGAGGACGGATCGGATGCGGCTGCCGAGGGCATCATGACCACTGACACCGTGAAAAAGGAGATCGCCGTATCCTTCGAGGTGGGTGGTAAACTCTGCAAGATCGGCGGTATTGCCAAGGGAAGCGGCATGATTCATCCCAATATGGCGACCATGCTGGTGTTCATCACCACCGACTGTGCCATTTCCCCCGAAATGCTGCAGAAGGCGCTGTCAAGCGATATTAAGGATACCTTCAATATGGTCAGCGTGGACGGTGATACCTCCACCAACGATATGGTGACCGTGCTTGCAAACGGCATGGCAGGCAACGACATGATCACCGAGGAGGGTGAGGACTTTGCTATCTTCATGAAGGCGCTGAACACCGTGACCGTGCATCTGTGCCGTATGATCGCGGGCGACGGTGAGGGTGCCACCAAGCTGCTGGAATGTACCGTCAAGAACGCAAGAGATATTGAAACCGCCAAAGTCGTTGCCAAGAGCGTTATTTGCTCCAGCCTGACCAAGGCCGCCATGTTCGGTGCGGACGCCAACTGGGGAAGAGTGCTGTGCGCCATCGGTTACAGCGGAGCTGACGTGGACGTGACCAAGATCGCCGTGTCCTTCCACAATGGCAAAAACTACGTGTGCGTTTGCGAAAACGGCGCGGGCATCGAATTTTCGGAGGAGCTTGCCAAAAAGATACTTTTGGAAAAGGAAATTGAAATCCGCATCGACCTGAATGACGGTGACAAAAATGCCACCGCATGGGGCTGCGATCTGACCTACGATTACGTCAAGATCAACGGAGATTACAGAACTTAAGAGGACAATATGATCAACGATATGTTTACAAACAGAGAGCGCGCCGAGGTGCTGACTCAGGCGCTGCCCTATATCAAGCGATACGTCGGCAAGATCGTCGTTGTAAAATACGGTGGAAACGCCATGATCGATGACAATCTCAAGCAGCAGGTGATGGAGGACATTGCCCTGCTGTGGCTGATCGGTGTGAAGGTGGTGCTCATCCACGGCGGCGGCCCCGAGATCAGCGACATGATGAAGCGTCTTGGCAAAAAGCCCGAGTTTATCGACGGTCTGCGGGTGACCGACAAGGAGACTGTGGAAATCGTACAAATGGTGCTGGCGGGCAAGGTAAACAAGAGCCTTGTCACCCTTCTACAGATGAAGGGCGGACACGCAGTGGGCGTTTCGGGCATGGACGGCGGTATCATCGAGGCAGAGATCAAGGATGAAAGGCTTGGCTACGTGGGCAAGATCACCAAGGTGCGCGGAAAGCCCATCACCGACCTTTTGGAAAAGAACTACATTCCCGTCATTTCCACCGTGGCAAGCGACCACAACGGAAACGTGTACAACATCAACGGCGACACTGCGGCTGCTTATATCGCAGGGGCGCTGGGGGCGGAGCGTCTGATCATGATGACCGACGTAGCGGGCATTTTGCGCGACAAGGACGATCCCTCCACCCTCATCACGGGCATCACCGTACAGGAGGCAAAGGCACTGTACGAAGAGGGTGTGATCTCGGGCGGCATGATCCCCAAGGTGGACTGCTGCATCGAGGCCATCGGCGCGGGCGTAAAGGACGTTACCATCATGGACGGCAGAGTTCCTCACGCCATTCTCATGGAGCTGCTCACCGATGAGGGCGCAGGTACCATGATCCTGGGAAAATGATTTGCATTTAGGGGGCTTTTTTCAAAAAGCCCCCTAAAGCCCTTAAAAATCTTGCTATTTTTAAAGTTTTGATCGACCTTTTTCAAAAGGTCGCAGGGTTCGGGGCGGCGCCCCGAGGTTGCAGACACAGCGAGCTGTTTGCTGCCGGCGGTTTTCTTTTTGCCAAGCTTTTTCTTTTGCGCCTGTTTGCTCAAAAGAAAAAGCGAACGATATTCAAGTAATGATCAAAAGAGATGAAGATATGAGTAATTTACAACAACTGGACAAAACCTACGTGGCAAACACCTACGCCCGCTTTCCCGTGGAGATCGTTCACGGCAAGGGCTCGCTGGTGTACGATGAAAACGGCAAGCGCTACATCGATATGGGCTCGGGCATCGGCGTGACCTGCTTCGGCATTGCCGATGAAGCATGGCAAAAGGCGGTCACCGAGCAGCTGTCAAGGGTGCAGCATATGTCCAATCTTTACTATACCGAGCCCTGCGCGAAGCTGGCAGAGCTGCTTTGCCTGCGCACCGGCTATAAAAAGGTATTCTTTTCCAATTCGGGGGCGGAAGCCAACGAATGTGCCATCAAGGTGGCAAGAAAGTATATCGCCGATACCAAGGGTGAAGAGTATCACACCATTATTACGCTGGAGAACAGCTTCCACGGAAGAACGATCACAACCCTTGCCGCCACCGGTCAGGATGTGTTCCATAAAAGCTTTCAGCCTCTGACCCCCGGCTTCGTGCATGCGCCCGCCAACGATCTTGAAGCGATCAAGACCCTTTGCGGCGAGCACAAGGTCGCCGCTGTCATGATCGAATGCGTGCAGGGCGAGGGCGGCGTCAATGCGCTGGATCCCGGCTATGTCAAAGCACTTGCCGACTTTGCCGAGGAAAACGGTATTCTGCTCATTTGCGACGAGGTGCAGACCGGCAACGGCAGAACCGGTAAGCTGTACGGCTATATGCACTACGGCATCACCCCCGACATCGTTTCCACCGCCAAGGGTCTTGGCGCGGGACTGCCGCTGGGAGCGACGCTGCTTTCGGACAAGGTGCAGTATGCCCTTGGCTACGGTGACCACGGCTCCACCTTTGGAGGCAACCCCGTCTGCTGCGCGGGTGCGCTCTCTGTGCTTTCCCGCATGGACGAACCGTTCCTTGCGCAGGTAGAGGAAAAGAGCAGGTACGTGTTTGAGGCGCTGAAGGATGCCCCCGGCATCAAGTCGGTATCGGGGCTGGGTCTCATGATCGGCATTGAAACCGAAGCTCCTGCCAAGGAAATTCTCTTTGCCTGCATGGAAAGAGGCGTGCTGCCGCTGACCGCCAAAACCAAGCTGCGACTGCTGCCCGCACTGAACATTCCCATGGACGTGCTGAAGGAAGCCATCGAAATCATCAAAACCGTTTGTAAGGAGAAGGCACAATGTTAAAGAACAGATCTTTTTTGAAGCTGCTGGATTTTACCACCGAAGAAATTGGTTATCTGCTTGACCTGGCGGCCGAGCTGAAGGATAAGAAAAAGAAGGGCATCCCCCACCGCCTTTGCGAGGGCAAGAGCATTGCCCTGATCTTTGAAAAGGACAGTACCCGTACCCGTTGCGCCTTTGAGGTGGCAGGGGCTG
>SVRH01000100.1 GCA_015064925.1 Oscillospiraceae bacterium
TACCCGTGAATTTGAGGATGACAAGCCCAATTTCACCCCCCGTATTTCGGGTATCATTCATGTGGACAACGGCGATATGAACTACGCCATGTCCATTCTGAAGAGTGCTGAGGGCGACGACAGCTCCTGTGAGCGCTTCACCTATGCATATTCCAATCCCATTTGCGGCAGAGCAAAGTTTATTCACACTTATAACTGCGACGGCAATCCTCTGCCTTCCTTCGAGGGCGAGCCCAAGACCCTGGAGCTGCCCGACGTTACCATTGATGAATTGACCGATCTTATTTGGACAAACCTCAATGCAGACAACAAGGTATCTCTGTTTGTTCGTTATATCGATCTTGCAAGTGGTGAGACCGAGACCAAAATCGTAAATAAGAATGTATGAGGTGAGCAGGATGAAAGAATTTGAACTGAAATACGGCTGTAACCCCAACCAGAAGCCGTCCAGAATTTATATGCACGACGGTAGCGAGCTTCCCATTGAGATCCTGAACGGCAAGCCCGGCTACATCAACTTCCTTGACGCATTCAATTCCTGGCAGCTGGTAAAAGAGCTGAAGGAAGCGCTGGGACTTCCCGCTGTTACCTCTTTCAAGCACGTTTCACCCACCTCCGCCGCCGTGGGTCTTCCTTTGTCCGAAAAGCTGAAGAAGGCTTGCTTTGTGGATGACATTGAAGGTCTGGATGCATCTCCCCTTGCTTGCGCATACGCAAGAGCCAGAGGTACCGACAGAATGTGCTCCTTCGGTGACTGGGTTGCTCTTTCCGACGAGTGCGACGCACTGACCGCAACTCTCATCAAAAGAGAGGTGTCCGACGGTGTCATCGCTCCCGGCTATACCGACGAGGCACTTGAGATTTTGAAGAGCAAGCGCAAGGGCAGCTACAATATCGTAAAGATCGATCCGAGCTTCGTTCCCGACGTGACCGAGCGCAAGCAGGTGTTCGGCATCACCTTCGAGCAGGGAAGAAACAATTTTGAGATCAACGAAGCTCTGCTGCAGAATATCGTAACCGAAAACAAGGAACTGCCCGAGAGCGCAAAGCGCGACCTTATCGTGGCACTTCTGACACTCAAATATACCCAGTCCAACTCGGTTTGTTATGCCGTGGACGGACAGGCGATCGGCGTGGGCGCAGGACAGCAGTCCAGAATCCACTGCACAAGACTTGCGGGCACCAAGGCCGATACCTGGCAGCTGAGACAGCACGAAAAGGTGCTGAACCTGCCTATCCTTCCTACTCTCGGCAGAGCCGACCGCGATAACGTCATCGACGGATATATCAACAAGAACGAAGAGGACGTGACCGCAGAGGGCAATTGGCAGAAGTACTTTACCACCCGTCCCGAGCCGCTGACCGATGAAGAAGCGAAGGCATATCTGGCAACCATTAACGGCGTTTCTCTCGGCTCGGATGCCTTCTTCCCCTTCAGCGATAACGTTGAAAGAGCAAAAAAGAGCGGTGTAGCTTACATTGCGCAGCCCGGCGGCTCTATCCGTGACGACCTGGTGATCGAATGTGCCAACAAGTACGGTATGGCAATGGCATTCACCGGAATGAGACTGTTCCACCATTAAGAGAGGAATTATAGATGAAAATAATGGTAGTTGGCGGCGGTGGCCGCGAACATGCGATCATTCGTAAACTGAAAGAAAACAAAGAAATTGAAGTGATCTATGCACTTCCGGGTAATGCGGGTATGGCAGAGGATGCCGTACTCGTGCCCGAGATCGGCGCCAAGGATATTGAAAAGCAGGTCAAGTTTGCTACCGAAAAGGGAATCGACTTTGCGGTGGTGGCTCCCGACGATCCGCTTGCCATGGGTGCTGTGGATGCACTGAACGCTGTAGGCATTCCGTGCTTTGGTCCCAATGCTACGGCTGCCCGTATCGAGAGCAGTAAGGTGTTTGCCAAGGATCTGATGAAGAAATACGGCATTCCCACTGCGAAATACGAGGTGTTCACCGAATCGGATAAGGCACTTGCTTATCTTGAAAACGCTCCCATTCCCACCGTTATCAAGGCAGACGGTCTGGCACTCGGTAAGGGCGTGATCATTGCCATGACCCGTGAGGACGCCATGACTGCCGTCAAGGAAATGATGCAGGACAAAGTCTTTGGTGAAAGCGGAAGCAGAATCGTCATCGAGGAATTTTTGGAAGGACCCGAGGTATCGGTACTGTCCTTTACAGACGGAAAGACCGTTGTTCCCATGATCTCCTCCATGGACCACAAGCGCGCCCACGACAACGATGAAGGTCTGAACACGGGCGGCATGGGAACCATTGCTCCTAACCCCTACTATACCGATGCGGTGGCAGAGCGTTGCATGAATGAAATTTTCCTCCCCACCATCCGCGCGATGGAAAAGGAAGGCTGTCCCTTTAAGGGCTGTCTGTACTTTGGACTGATGATCACGGGGGACGGCCCCAAGGTCATCGAGTACAACTGCCGCTTTGGTGATCCTGAAACGCAGGTGGTACTGCCTCTGCTGCGTTCCGATCTGTACACCATCATGCGCGCCACCGAAAATGGAACGCTTGCCGAAACGAAGGTTGAATTTGCAAAGGAAAGCTGCTGCTGCGTGATCATGGCATCCAAGGGCTATCCCGAAAAGTATGAAAAAGGCTTTGCCATTGAAATGGAACCCGCAGTTGCCCCCTACGTTTACGTGGCAGGGGTTGCCAATAAGGACGGCAAGCTTGTGACAAATGGCGGTAGAGTGCTTGGTGTGACTGCTACTGCAAAGACGCTGGAAGAAGCAATTGCAACCGCGTACGATCGCGTAAAATCCGTTCATTTTGAAAATGCGTACTATCGCAGTGACATTGGACAGAAGGCCCTGCGGGCAAATAAGGAGAGCTAAAAATGGTATACCGTATATTTGTAGAAAAGAAAGAGGGACTTGCCCATGAGGCGACTGCCCTTTACAATGAACTGAAAAACCTTGTGGGCATTGAAGCGCTGGAGGGCGTTCGTCTGCTGAACCGCTATGACGTGGAAGGCATTTCCGAAGAGCTGTTTGCAGCTTCTGTGAGAACGATCTTCTCCGAGCCTCAGCTGGATGACGTTTGCGAAGAGCTGAACGTCACAGACGGTACCGTATTTGCCGTTGAGCCGCTGCCCGGTCAGTTTGACCAGCGTGCAGACTCCGCAGCACAGTGCATTCAGCTGCAGAGCCAGATGGATCGCCCCACCGTGCGTTCCGCAAAGGTTTATATTCTGGAGGGCGATCTCAGCGAAGAGGATGTGAACACGGTTAAAAAGTACGTCATCAACGCCGTGGAAAGCCGCGAGGCATCTCTTGAAAAGCCCGAGACCTTGAAGGTGGAATACGCCATTCCCGAAACGGTTGCCACCGTGGAAGGCTTCATCACTTTGGACGAAAAGGGACTTTCCGAATTGTTGGAGACCCTCGGTCTTGCCATGGACCTGGATGATCTGAAGTTCTTGCAGAACTACTTTAAAAATGAAGAACACCGTGATCCCACCATCACCGAAATTCGTGTGGTAGATACGTATTGGTCTGACCACTGCCGTCATACCACCTTTTCCACCCATATCGATAACGTAACGATCGATGATCCCGCCGTTATGGAAGCGTATCAGCGTTACCTTGCGGCAAGAGTGGAGGTATACGGCGAAGAAAAGGCGGCAAAGCGTCCTCAGACTCTGATGGACATTGCTACCATCGCGGGCAAGACCCTCAAGAAAAGAGGCGTGCTCCCCGAGCTCGATGAAAGCGAGGAGATCAACGCTTGCTCCATCCACGTGACCGCTAAGGTAAACGGAGAAGAGCAGGATTGGCTTCTGATGTTTAAAAACGAGACCCACAACCATCCCACCGAGATTGAGCCCTTCGGCGGTGCGGCGACCTGTATCGGCGGCTGTATCCGCGACCCTCTGTCCGGCAGAGCCTACGTGCATCAGGCAATGCGTGTGACCGGCGGTGCCGATCCCCGCAAGACCCTTGCCGAGACCCTTCCCGGCAAGCTCCCTCAGAGAAAGATCGCAGCCACCGCGGCGGCGGGCTACTCGTCCTACGGTAACCAGATCGGTCTTGCCACCGGTCACGTGGCAGAGGTGTACCACGAGGGTTACGTGGCAAAGCGTCTGGAATGCGGTGCGGTTGTTGCGGCAGCTCCTGCATACAACGTACGCCGTGAGCGTCCCGAGGCAGGCGACGTGATCATTCTCTTGGGTGGCAGAACCGGACGCGACGGTATCGGCGGCGCCACCGGCTCCTCCAAATCCCACAATATGAAATCCCTTGCCACCATGGCATCCGAGGTGCAGAAGGGTAATGCTCCCGAGGAGCGTAAGATTCAGCGACTGTTCCGCGATCCCGCCGTTACCCGTCTCATCAAGCGTTGTAATGACTTCGGTGCGGGCGGTGTATCGGTTGCCATCGGCGAGCTTGCCGACGGTCTGAAGATCGATTTGGACGCAGTACGCAAGAAGTACGACGGCCTTGACGGCACCGAGCTTGCCATTTCCGAATCGCAAGAGCGTATGGCAGTGGTTGTTGCCGCTGAGGATGCCGACAAGTTTATTGAATACGCACAGGCTGAAAACCTTGAGGCTTACCGTGTAGCGGTTGTCACCGAAGAAGCGCGTATGGTCATGTCCTGGAAGGGTCAAACCATTGCGAACCTTTCCCGTGCATTCCTCAACACCAACGGTGCGGACAAGCACACTGCTGTACAGGTGACCGAAAAGGATCTTTCCGCATTTGATTCTGCCCTTTACGGAAGTCTTCGTGAAATGGCAGGCGATCTGAAGACCGCCTCCAGAAGAGGTCTGGTGGAGCGTTTTGACGGCTCTATCGGTGCGGGCTCTCTGCTCATGCCCTTTGGCGGTAAGACTCAGAAGACCCCCGCGCAGGCGATGGCGG
>SVRH01000101.1 GCA_015064925.1 Oscillospiraceae bacterium
CCCGCGGTGACGCTGCGTGCGGCAAGAGACGTGTTCCTTGACGGTACGTCACCGGAAGAGCTCTCTGCGGCACTTGGGGTACCGGTTATCGCGAGCGAGTGCACGGGCGCAGATATGATCTGTGCGATTTTGGGATAATGAAGAGCAACCAACCGGTGTTGCTGAGAATTTATGAGGTATTATAATTATGGCTAAACCGATCGTAGCCTTTGTGGGGCGCCCCAACGTGGGAAAAAGCACCCTATTTAACAGATTGGCAGGCGAACGCATCTCCATAGTGGAGGATACGCCCGGGGTGACCCGTGACCGCATTTACTGCGACTGCACCTGGAACGGCAGAGAATTTATGATGATCGATACCGGCGGTATCGAGCCAAAAAGCGATGATATTATTTTCCGTCATATGCGTATGCAAACGCAGATCGCCATTGACACAGCCGACGTGATCGTGTTCATTACCGAGCTGTCGGCAGGCCTGACGGCAGATGACCGTGAGATCGCGGTCATGCTTCAGAAGTGCGGCACACCCGTCATTCCCTGTGTGAACAAGGTGGACGGAGTGGGTGATCTTCCCGCCGAGTTTTATGAATTTTATGAGATGGGCTTTGAGCACGATCTCATCGCGCTGTCTGCTACCCACGGCAGCGGCACGGGCGATCTGCTGGATAAGATCTGCGAGCTGCTTCCCCCTGCCGAAGAGGAAGAGGAGGAAGAGGACGCCATTCGCGTGGCGGTCATCGGAAAGCCCAACGCAGGCAAGAGCTCGCTCATCAACCGTATTCTGGGCGAGGATCGTCTGATCGTTTCGGATATTGCGGGCACCACCCGTGACGCCATCGACACGAGAGTGGAAAACGAATACGGCAAGTATATTTTCATCGACACTGCGGGCATCCGCCGCCAGAGTAAGGTGGAGGACCGCGTGGAAAAGTTCAGCGTTCTGCGCGCTAAGATGGCGATCGACCGCGCGGATGTCTGCCTGATCCTCATCGACGGAAACGCGGGAGTGACCGAGCAGGACGAAAAGATCGCGGGACTGGCGCACGAGGCGGGCAAGGCCTCCATTTTCGTGATCAACAAGTGGGACCTTGTGGAAAAGGACAATTCCACCACCCGAACCTTTGAAAAGGACGTGTATACCCACTTCTCCTACATGACCTATGCACCGCTGCTGTTCATTTCGGCAAAAACGGGACAAAGAGTTCACCGCCTTTTCGAAATGATCAATGCGGTGAGCAATCAGAACGCCACCCGTATTTCCACGGGCGTGCTCAACGACGTGCTCACCGACGCCATCGGTCGCGTACAGCCTCCCTCCGATAAGGGACGCTATCTGAAGATCTATTACATGACGCAGACGGGGGTCAAGCCGCCTCAGTTTGTGATCTTCTGTAACAGCGCAGAGCTGTTCCATTTCTCCTATCAGCGATACATTGAAAATCAACTTCGTCAGGTGTTCGGCTTTATGGGAACGCCTATCAAACTGATCATTCGTCAAAAGGGGGATGACAAGGCATGAAAACGCGTCTGATTGCATTTGTTCTGTGCCTCATCATGGCATTTGCGACACTCGCAGGAGTGGCGTGCAATGCGGCGGACAGCGCAGCCGGCACGGAAACCGAAGAAAAAAAGGAATATGAGATCGTAGAGTCGGATCCTCCCGCACTTTCCTATCATAACCTTCGCTATTACGGCGGCTTTGTGACCAGATGGTTCGGCACCTTCCAAAAGGCAGTGCCTACCGAGCCGCTGGATGATAAGGGCAATGAAAAGCCGATACTGCTTCGCTACACCGAGGACGAAACCATGTCCACTGCCAGCCTGCTCATGGTTTGCCTGCTTGCCTATCTGCTGGGAAGCATCAATTTTGCCACCTTCATTTCGGGGCGCAAGTATAAGGATGACGTGAGAAATCACGGAAGCGGCAACGCGGGTATGACCAATATGCTTCGTACCTACGGAAAAAAAGCGGCAGTGATGACTCTGCTTGGCGATGCGCTGAAGGCAATCGTGGCAGTGCTGCTGGGTATATTACTGGTGGGAGACCAGGGTGGCTATTTTGCGGGTATTTTCTGCATTTTCGGTCACGCCTTCCCCTTGTACTACCGCTTCAAGGGCGGCAAGGGTGTTGCCTGCACTGCGGCAGTGGTGCTGATGCTGGAGCCCCTGGTGTTCCTCATTCTCTTTGCGATTTTCGTATTTGTATTCCTTTTGACCAAGTACGTATCGCTTTCGTCCATCATGGCGATGCTGTTTTATCCTGTGGTGCTTTCCCGCTTCTATCCCGTGACGCATCAGGATCTTGCGATCGCAGGAAACGCGCTGCCCGTATATGCGGCTACCATTTCGGTACTTACCGCTTGCTTCGTAATCTTCCTGCATCGCAGCAACATCAAGCGCCTGTACAATAGGGAAGAGCGTAAGACCGAGCTCTTTAAGAAAAAGAAAAAAGAACAAAAAATCGAAAATATTTGAAAAGGGTATTGATTTTTGAATAAATCTGTGCTATAATGCCAGTTGTGACTGTAAGAAATCAAATTATTTCCCGATAAATGGAGGTGCACTCAAATGGCAAAGTGTGAAGTGTGCGGAAAGGGCGTTGTGTTCGGTCATAACGTTTCCCACTCGAACCGTAAAACCAACAGAATCTACAAGCCCAACATTCGCAGAGTAAAGGTTGTAGAAGCAGGTACTCACAAGACTGTGTATGTCTGCTCCCGTTGCCTGCGTTCCGGCAAGGTAGAGCGCGCGTGAGCCGCAACAAACAAAGAAACAAAGAGCTGTCATTGACTTTCGTCAAGGGACGGCTTTCTTTGTTTTTAGATGAACGTGCGCCAAGACAGCTGCAGGATGCGATCCGTGCGCTTGGAATAGAGCCCATCCTTTTGCCGCCGTTTCCGCGCTTGCCTGCAGCGGTTTCTGCTCACCCCGATCTGCTACTGCATGATCTTGGTGGAAAGTTGCTGATCTATCGGGAATACTACGAAGCAAACCGTACGTTGTTTGACGGAATTCCTGCGGTATTGACCGATCATGCGGTGGACAAAAGCTATCCTGCCGACGTGGGCATGGATGCGCTGTGTCTGGGCAATACCCTTTACTGCTTGCCCAAAGCCACCTGTCCCGAGATCCTGCAGGGAAGGGAGCTCCTGCCCGTAAGACAGGGCTACGCCGCCTGCGCGTGTCTGAAGGTGACGGAAAACGCTATTGTCACCGCCGACCCCGGCATTGCCGATGTGGCTAAGGCGCGCGGTGTATCGGTGCTGCGTATCCGTCCGGGTTTCATTGAGCTACCCGGCTATGACTGCGGCTTCATCGGAGGAACAGCATTTCTTTTTGGGGATACTCTTTATTTTGCGGGCGATCTTGCGACCCATCCCGACGGAGGAGCCATTGCGGATTTTTGCAAAATGAACGATGTGACGGCACACTCTCTTGTCGAAGGAATGTCGCTGCGCGATCTCGGATTTCTCAAATACAATGAAAAAGCGATGTGAATTTTGGTTCACATCGCTTTTTGTGATTCGGACAGAGGGGGAAGGGCATCAGCCCAGTCGTGTAGTGTCTTGGCGCTTTCCATGATGGCAAGCATGGTCTGCCATTCGGCGTTTTCGGTTTTATCGTACTCTTTGAAAATTTTATTCTTTTGCCGAGTAAAGCCTTTGGGCAGGAAAGGGAAGGCATATTCCTTGTCAAAGGTTATGTAGGTTGCCGTATTCCAGGGATGCCATGCATAATCTGTCACGGTGATGGCTTCGTTTTTTACCTCGGCTATGGGGAAGAGATGACTGGGGGCGTGTCCTGCACAGCAGCAAGCGGTTTTATATCCCTTGCGGTTGAGCATCTGCACGGGGACGGCGATCAACTCGTCCACCTCGATGAAATCCTCTCTTGGCGTATAGGTATATTCTTTCCCGTTTTTCGTTACGGTGAGTGTGCCGCAGCCGCCGTAGGACAGGGCATAGGTTTTTTTGTGCATGAAAACAGCAGACATGACGTGCTCCTCAGGTGTGCTTGCAGGGATCCTCAAAGAAGCCCGCAAGATTCATATACCATCTGCCGTCGGGTTGCTTTTTGAAGCCGAGTGCAATGGCAAGGCGGTACTTGTCGCTGCCGTCGCCCGCGTCCAGCAGGTAGCAGTCGTGAGCACCGCAGAGGTCGATGAAATTCATGCAGCCTCGCCCGCCGATGAACTGTGCTTCAAAATCCTCAATATCGGGTTTGAGCTTCACCGTGCGGATGAAGCCCTCGCTTCCTTTGATATAGAAGGGAATAATGCCGATATCGATTTCGTCCACCTGAATGGCGTACGCCATGTCGGTTTCTGTATAGGGGACTCCACAGGCGTCACACAGCGCTTTTTGCGCCTCTTTTTGTTGGATAGCTAAGATCTTTAACATGGTATGCCTCGGTTAAATGCTTTTCAGATACTGAACTTGTTCGCGGCTTAAGTACTTCCACTGGCCGGGCTTCAGGGTGCCCAAATGGATATCGCCAATGGAAATGCGCTTGAGTCCCAGAATGTGCAGTCCCACCTGCTCGCACATACGGCGGATCTGGCGGTTTCTGCCCTCATACAGGGTCATTTGCAGGATGGTTCTGTTTTCCTCTCTCTTGAGGACCTCACAGTAGACCGGCTCGATCTCGTAGCCCTCGATGACCATGGGGGAGAGCAGTTTTTTGTACTGCTCCTCGGTGATCATGGAGTCAACGCGCACGCGATAGACCTTGGGAATGCTGTGACGGGGGTGGGTGAGCTTTTCGGTCAGTGCACCGTCGTTGGTCAGCAGCAGCAGCCCCTCGGAATACATATCCAGCCGTCCGATGGGGTAGACACGGGTGCTGAGGCCCTCCATCAGATCGGTGATGCAGGGGC
>SVRH01000014.1 GCA_015064925.1 Oscillospiraceae bacterium
GATGGCTTCGGGCGTGTCGTCGATGATGAGATCCACACCGGTCAGCTGCTCTACCGTACGGATGTTACGTCCTTCTCTACCGATGATGCGGCCCTTCATGTCGTCGTTGGGCAGGGCGACCACCGATACGGTGGCTTCCGCAACCTGATCGGACGCAACTCTTGCGATGGCAAGGGAGATGATGTTGCGCGCCTTGTTTTCGGCTTCTTCCTTGAATTCGGTTTCGATCTCGGAAAGCTTCTGTGCCGCCTCAAATCGGGCAGCCTCTTCCACCTCTGCGACCAGAAGATTCTTTGCTTCTTCGCCGGAAAGACCGGAGATTTCCTCCAGACGGCGGATCTGCTGTTCCTTCACCGCTTCAACCTCGGCGGTCTTTTCCTCCGCCTCCTTGATCTTGCGATTCAGGGTCTCTTCTTTTCGCTCAAGAGCTTCGATCTTCTTGTCAAGGGTTTCTTCTCTTGTAACACAGCGGCGTTCCAGACGGGAAACCTCGTTGCGGCGTTCCTTGATCTCGCGGTCGGCTTCGTTCTTGTTCTTCAAGATCTCTTCCTTTGCTTCGATCAGCGCCTCCTTTTTCTTGGTCTCGGCGATGTGCTGACCTTCTTCAATGATTCGTTTGGCTTCCTGCTCGGCGGAACCGATCTCTGCCTCCGCGAATCGCTTGCGGATCTGCACTCCGATGATGATCCCAAGAAAACCGGCAACCACGAGGGTAATGCCCGCTGTGATGGCGATAATTACGGGTGTAGTCAAGTTTTGAGCACCTCCTTTTCAATGTTCAGTTGTTCATGATCTACGTTAGGGCGCCATACCGATGGCACCTTATATCTATTGTAAACTAATTTGGGGCGTCTGTCAATGCCTTTTGCACATTTTTGCCAAAAAATCAAAAATATATTGTGTAAAATCAGTATAATGCAAAGGTTCTTGTGGTCATGGTGAGGAATGCCTCGTCCTCCAGTGCTTTCACGTCCAGCTTGGCCTCCTCAGCCTCCACCTTGGCAAGCTCGGGACGGGTCTTGGGGTGCTTGGGGGTAAAGACGGTGCAGCAGTCCTCAAAGGGCAGAATGGAGGTGTCGAAGGTGTCGATTTTGCGTGCGATTCCGATGATCTCCTCCTTGTCCATGCCCACAAGGGGACGGAAGATGGGCATGCTGACCACTGCGTCGGTGGTGCCGATGGCCTGCAGGGTCTGGCTTGCCACCTGACCGAGGCTCTCGCCCGTGATGAGGGCTTCGGCGCCCACGCGCCTGGCGGTGCGCTCGGCAAGGCGCATCATGAAGCGGCGCAGCAGCAGGGTAAAGTATTCCTCCTCGCAGGTGTTGACCAGCGTTTCTTGGATCTTGGTCAGCGAAATGACGTGTACGCGGATCTTGCCGCTGTATTCGGACACCAGCTTGGCAAGCTCCATCACCTTTTCTCTGGCGCGTTCGCTGGTGTAGGGGAAGGATTCAAAGTGTACTGCCTCCAGCGTGCAGCCGCGCTTTGCCATCATGTAGCCCGCCACGGGGCTGTCGATGCCGCCCGAGAGCAGCAGCATGGCCTTACCGGCACAGCCTGCGGGTACACCGCCCGCACCCTTTTCGGCACCTGCGTGGATGTAGGCCGCCGTTTCGCGGATCTCCACACGCACGGTCACGTCGGGATGGTTCACGTCCACCTTCAGTCGGGGCATGACCTCCAGCACGGCACCGCCGGTAAGGGCGGAAATTTCGGGGGACTTCAGGGCAAAGGTCTTGTCGGAACGCTTGGCTTCCGCCTTGAAGCTCTTAGCACCTGCCAGCAGAGGGGGCAGGTATTCCTTGGCGGCGGCAAGGATGCTTTCCATGTTCTTTTCGCACACGCATGCGCGGGAGATGGCGGCAAAGCCGAACACCTTTTTGGCGCAGGCGACGGCGTCTTCGATGTCGGAAAAGTCGTCAAGAGACTCGATGTAGAGGGTGCTTTGGGCGCGGGTGACCTTGTAGTTTCCGTACTTTTTTAGTCTTTTGCGCATATCCTGCTCCAAAAGGCTTTCAAAGTGGCCTCTGTTCAGACCCTTGAGGACGATCTCGCCGTATTTGCATAAGATAATTTCTTTCATGTTGTTCTCCGAGGTTTTAAAAATTAAGAATTAAGAATTATGAATTAAGAATTGCGGAACTTTTTGCCACGGGGTGGCAAAAAGATTTTATTAAAAAGCGAATTGTTAGAGCGAGCTCTTGCTCCCGCCGTTTGAAATGTGCCGATTCGCACACCTTGTTTTAAAGTTTTGATCGACCTTTTTCAAAAGGTCGCAGGGGGTGGGACAGAGTCCCACGGTTGCAGACGCAGCAAGCTGCTTACTGCGGCATTTTCTTTTGGAGCTTTTCTTTTGTGCCTTCTTGGTTCAAAAGAAAAGCGGCTAAATGTGCTGAGCTTATACGGTAAACCGATTGCTTTTCGGTTTATATTCCTCGCTTTTTCTTTGCGTGTAGGCAGGCGCAAAGAAAAAGCTTAGCAAAAAGAAACGCCGATTATTGGGGCGCTGCCCCAAACCCTGCCAAACCTTTTTGAAAAAAGGTTTGAATCCAAAAACTTTACAACAGTGGCTGTGAAACAGCCATGAGATTATTTGATCCTTCTTACTTCCTTCTTGGTGGCAAGACCCTTTTCGTAGGCTTCGAGGATGGCTTCGCTCTCGCGTTTGCCTTCTACTGTAAAGATGAAATGCAGGTTGCGCACCCCTGCTGCCTTCAGCTGGTCCTTTCGGTCTGCCATGTAGGTGGGAATGCAGTTGAACACAAGATCTCTGCCGCCCTCCTGCAGAATGGGGAAGATCACACCCTTGCGATCGCGCAGCTGGGGAGCGCCCACCGGCTTTTCCAGCAGCATCAGAGGGGTGCGTCCGTAGACGATCACCGACTTTTCGCCTCCGATGTCGCGGATCTGCGGTAAGATCAGCTCGGGAGAAAGAATGAAATCCGCGCAGTGTCCCGCGATCTCCTCGGCACAGCGGCTGTTGTTGATGTTCAGACGGAAGTCACCGTGGATGACAAATCCACACTCCCTTGCAAGGGCAAAATGTCCCACGTTGCCCACAAGCGCGTGAACGGCACCTTCGGCCTTTGCCGAAAGAAGTGCTGCTTTGACCGCTTCCCGCTCTTTGTCGGTGATGACGGGGGGCAGCACCACGCCGTTTGCCTTCTTGCCGTCAAAGCGGTCAAGGGGCAGATAGACGATGTCAAGGAATTTCCCTGCGGTGTCGGGGATGTTCTCTGCCTTGTAGAAACGGGCGGAGCGGCAGGGCTTTGGCAGCGCTTTGTTCTTAACGTTCGGCTTGATCTCGGGGGAAAGGGCGGGGCGGTCTACGGTGATCGCGGGCAGATCGCGCGTGCTTTCGCTGATTCTGACCTTGATGGCGGCGCTTTCCTGCTTGCTCTCTTCCGAGCGGATGCCGATCATGGAGGGATCGATCCTTCCGCTGTAATAGCCGTCGGTGAAGCCGCCGCGGGAGAACACCGCCGCCATGCGGTCGATCTCCTTGCGGGAGGCGGGACGGTGCTCGTCCAGCAATTTTCGGTAGGTGGAAACGGTGGAATAAACGTAGTCAGAGCCTTTCATGCGCCCTTCGATCTTCAGGCAGGAAACGCCCATTTCGATAAACTCCGGAATGTGGGCGGCAAGGCAGTTGTCTTTGAGACTTAAGGGGTATTTTCCGTTGTAAGGTAGACGGCAGGGCTGGGCGCATTCGCCGCGGTTGCCGCTTCGTCCGCCGATGACCGAGCTCATGAGGCACTGACCCGAATGGCAGACGCACAGCGCACCGTGCACGAACACCTCGGTTTCGATGGGGGCGTTTTTGGTGATGGAGGCGATGTTCTCGCGGGAGAGCTCTCTTGCCACCACCACGCGGGAAAAGCCGATGTCGGCAAGATATTTTGCGGCGTCGGTGTTGTGTGCCGAAGCCTGGGTGCTGGCGTGCAGCGGGAAATCGGGCAGCAGCGCCTTGATGCGACGGGCAAGACCGAAATCGGCAACGATGAGAGCATCCACACCGATGCTGTAAAGATAGAGAACGTAGTTCAGCGCGTCGGGCATCTGGCGGTCGAGAATCTGGGTGTTGAGGGTGACGTATAATTTTACGCCGCGGCTGTGGCATTTTTCCACCGCTGCCGCAAGGGCGGGGCGGTCGAAATTGCGGGCGTTCATGCGGGCGTTAAAGAGAGTGCCGCCAAGATAGACGGCATCGGCACCGCCCTCGATGGCGGCGTCCAGCGTTTGGGGATTGCCCACGGGGACAAGCAGTTCGGGTAGCATAGTAACTCCTTCGGAAATGAAGAATTCAGAATGAAGAATGCAAAAAGCTTCATTTAAATTATAGATAATAAGCCAATAGATTGCGGGCTTGAAAAGACGTTTCCAAAGCTTTTAAAGTATTGATCGACCTTTTTCAAAAGGTCGCGGATTGAGCAGACGCTTCGCTTACTGCGGCAGAGCCCTCTCCGTCACGCTTCGCGCGCCACCTCTCCCAAAGGGGAGAGGCAAAGACACAAAACCCTGCTTTAAAGTTTTTGGATCCAAACCTTTTTACAAAAAGGTTTGGCAGGGCTTGGGACGGAGTCCCAAGTGTCGGCATTTTCTTTTTGGAGCTTTTTCTTTTGTGCCTACATGGGTCAAAAGAAAAAGCGGCTGAATGTACCGGGTGCTTCACGGGAGACGAGCCCTCTCCGTCGGCTGCGCCGCCACCTCTCCCAACGGGCGAGGCTTGAAAAGATGTTTCCAAAGCTTTTAAAGTTTTGATCGACCTTTTTTAAAAGGTCGCGGATTCTTAAGGCGGAGCCTTGAGTCGCTGTCGCAACAGCGAAACTTTTTCGGCATTTTCTTTTTGGAGCTTTTTCTTTTGTGCCTACATGGGTCAAAAGAAAAAGCGGCTGAATGTACCGGGTGCTTCACGGGAGACGAACCCTCTCCGTCAGCTTCGTTGCCACCTCTGCCAAAGGGTGAGGCGAAATGCTTACAGTTGATTCAGAAACGTTTCCCTGTCATACAGCATATTGAGGGCATCCAGCAGGGCGGGGGCGGTGAGGTCAACCGGAAGGCAAAGCTGCTTGCAAAGCGCTCTTCGCTGCTCGGCAGAATTTTCTCTGCCCGAAAGACCGAGGTTGTAGAGATCAAGCTTTGTGATCCCCCCTCTGCGGCAGCCGCTTTCCCCGGCAAAGGGTGAAAGAAGAGCACGCAGGGTGTCTGCCTCCTGACCCTCCACACCGAGAAAGCCCTCCTTTGAGGGGGCGTCCTTGCGGCGCTCCTTGCCCTTGATCTGAGGGGTGTAGAGATGGATCAGGCGATCCTTTGGCAGGATGGCATTCAGATGATTGCGGATGACCTGCCCCGCACCGTCGCTGTCGGTGAGCACGATGATGGGGGAAAGCTCCGCCAAACGGCGCAGAAGTGCCGCCTTTTCGGCTTTTTTGAAAATACAAAATCCGTCGGTGGGGATGATATGACCGTTGACGATGCCGGCAAGCAGCGCCTTATCGTACCGTCCCTCCACCACGATGGGATAGGGAATACTCAGTTTTTCCATAGCGTTATACTCTGCACAGACGCAGCACTAAAATTTCCAGCACGGTGTAGTTTTCAAGCCCCGTGTTTTTGATCTTGCGGTCGGTCTCAGCGCATAGCTCCAGCGCTCTGTGCAAACGCTTGGCGCTCTTTTTGGCGCAGCTTTTCAGCAGAAGCTTTACGCGATACTCGCTGATCCCGGTCTCCTTGACGATGTCCGCCGGCCCTTTTCCTGCCTCGGTCATGCGCTTGACCAGATACAGACGGGAAACTGTGTCGATGACCGAGCCCAGCACGATCTCGGGCTTTTCCTTTTTGCGGCGCATATCGGTCAGCAGCTCCAGCGCTCTGGGGGCATTGCCCTCCATGATGGCGTTGGTGAAATCGAAGGCACCCACGTCCTTGCCTGCACAGCAGACAAGGGGAATGTCGGAGATCTCCACTGTCTTTTTGCCCTTGGCAAGGGTGAAGAATGCCAGCTTTTGGACCTCGTTTGCAAGCGAAAACATATCGGTACCGCACTTTTCCACCATTTCCTGACAGACGTAGGCGTTGGCGGCGACTCCCTCGGCGGCAAAGTGCCGTCCCACCCAGCCGGCAAGCCTGCCGGGACTTTGGCGGTCACACTGTACCGGCGTCAGCACAGCGCTCAGCTTTTTGTAGAGGGCGGAGGGAGTTTTTGGCAGCCTGCCCACGTTCAGCTCGTCGGACAGCGTGTACACCGCGAGGATGGTGTCATCCGATTGCTTTGCCTGCTCGAAAATCTCGAGAAGGGCAGAGGTCTGCGCCTCCGAAAGAGAAGAGAAGGGTAGACTGTGCAGCTCCACCAGCTTCTTTTCGGCAAACACGGGCAGCGTGTCCACCGCGTCGGTCAGACGCGTTTCCCACCCTGCCTCAGTGCAAACGATCTTATGGTGGTTGAAGGGGTCGTCGTAGTCGTCAAACAGTGCCTTGCGCAGGGCGGAAAGGCAGGACAGCTTTGTGTACTCCTCCTCACCGAAGAACAGATAGCCCCCCGAAAAATCGGACAGCTTTAAAAATTCATTTGGGGTCACGGCGCCGGATTCACCTCGATTTCCATGTGAAAATGCTGTTTTTCACCTTCGAAATCCAGCGTGTAGTCCAGGGTCAGCTCGCCCCCGTTTTCGGTCAAGCCGTTTGCCAGACGGTGGGTGCAGACAGTGGGGGTCAGGCAAAGCTGCTCCAGTTTGTAAAGCCCCTCGGTCTTGGCGGCGCTTTCGTCAAAGAGCAGAAAGCCGTTCTCGCGGCGCAGCTCCAGCTGCGTGCGCAGATCGGGGTCAAAGCACAGGGTCTGCATCTGACCGTTCAAGGGAAAGGATAGCCGCAGAAGCGAGCCGCTTTTTTTGAGCATTCCCACCGCCTTGCAGGGGGGCAGGGCGTCGATGGCACGGCTTTCATCGGTGACCGTGCTGATGAGCGATATAAAAACCTTCATAATTATTATAATACAAAAAAATACACGAGCACAGCGGCAGCCTGCAGCAGAATGATCAGCGGAATGCCGAGCATGAATTTCAGGTGCTTGGTCTTATGGCGGATGAGCTGCATGGTGGCAAGCATGACGACCGAGCCGCCGAGGGCGGAGATGAGAAGAAGCGTGGCTTCGGGGGTGCGGTGACGGGGGTTGTGCTTGGCAGCCCATTTATCATATACCGTGACGAAAAATGCACAGACCGAGATGGCAGCAAGCCAAAGGGCGAGAATGAGCCACGGATTTTCTTTCAGCAGTTTTAACATATCGACCTCCCATAGGACATACTGTACAATTCTAACATAAAAGCAGTCTTTCTGTCAAGCGGAAAAGCCGTTTGTAACCGATCTTGGCGCATTTTTGTCGATCGTTTTATGTAATTTTGCACGGATGGGGCGCAAAAAAGATGGCCTCTTTGTGAATTTGGCAGAAAAAAATGAACAAAATAAAATGTGGATAAATTTGTGTTGACAAGTGAGAAAGTTTGTGCTATAATCATGCTGTCTATTTGCGGACTTGGCGATTTTCCTCCAAAAATTACCGAAAACCGCAGAGAAACAAAAAATCATTTCATTATTTTTGCAGAAAAGGAGGTGCGGTATGCCAACCTTTAACCAGCTCGTAAAGCAGGGAAGACAGCAGCGCGTTTACAAGTCTAAGGCGCCTGTTCTCCAGAAGGGTTTCAACACCCTGACCAACCGTGCAACCGACCAGAGCGCTCCCCAGAAGAGAGGCGTTTGCACTAAGGTAACCACCACCAGCCCCAAGAAGCCTAACTCCGCTATGCGTAAGATCGCGAGAGTTCGTCTTACCAACGGCATGGAAGCAACCACTTACATTCCCGGTATCGGACACAACCTGCAGGAACACTCTGTAGTACTGATCCGCGGAGGAAGAGTACGTGACCTGCCCGGTGTACGTTACCACATCATTCGCGGTACCCTGGACGCACAGGGCGTTGCGAACCGTAACCAGAGCCGCTCCAAGTACGGCGCTAAGAGACCCAAGAAGAAGTAATTTCTTCTGAAAGCGAAGCGAACGCTTCACAACAACAAGGTAACTTCAGATAGAACAAAAACCATTTTGCCCCTCGGTTTTCTGTGAAAAGAATGAAATGATTTTCAGGGATGCCTCGCGGAGCAAAGCGGAAGGAAACACTTTCGAGTACCTACGATATCATAATTTTATGAAGGAGGGAAGATTATGCCCAGAAGAGGTCAGATATCCAAGAGAGACGTACTGCCGGATCCTCTTTACAACTCCAAGCTCGTTACCAAGCTCATCAACAACATGATGTACGACGGTAAGAAGGGTGTTGCTCAGAAGATCGTATACGACGCTTTTGCGATTGTAGAAGAAAAGACCGGAAAGAATGCACTCGAAGCATTCACCGAAGCACTCAACAACATTATGCCTGTGCTGGAAGTCAAGGCACGCCGTGTAGGTGGTTCTACTTATCAGGTTCCTATGGAGGTAAGAGCCGAGAGAAAGCAGACCCTGGGACTGCGCTGGATCCGTACCTATTCCAGAAACCGCAGCGAAAGAACCATGGCTGAAAAGCTGGCAGGTGAGATCATGGACGCTATCAACAACGTTGGCGGCGCTGTGAAGAAGAAGGAAGAAACCCACAGAATGGCAGAAGCCAACAAGGCATTTGCACATTACAGATATTGATGGATATCCATTTCCGTCTAAAAGGAGAAATCTATGTCCAGAGAATATTCGCTTGAAAGAACGCGTAATATCGGTATCATGGCTCATATCGACGCCGGTAAGACCACCACTACCGAACGTATTCTTTTCTACACAGGTAAAACCCATAAGCTCGGCGAAACCCACGACGGTTCTGCTACCATGGACTGGATGGAACAGGAACAGGAAAGAGGTATTACCATCACCTCGGCTGCTACCACTTGTTTCTGGAAGGACAACCGAGTAAACATCATCGACACCCCCGGTCACGTGGACTTCACCGTTGAGGTTGAACGTTCGCTTCGTGTACTGGACGGCTCCGTAACCGTACTGTGCGCAAAGGGCGGTGTTGAGCCCCAGTCTGAAACCGTTTGGCGTCAGGCTAACAAATACGGCGTTCCGAGAATGGTGTACGTCAACAAGATGGACATCCTCGGCGCAAACTTCTATCGTGTCGTTGACATGATCAAGGACAGACTGAAGGCAAATGCCGTTCCGATCCAGCTGCCCATCGGCGCTGAGGACGGCTTCCGCGGCATCATTGACCTGATCAATATGGAAGCGGACGTTTATTACGACGATCTCGGTAAGGATATGCGCGTGGAAGAAATTCCCGCAGATATGCTGGAAAAAGCACAGGAATACCGCCTGGCTTTGATGGAGGCAGTTGCCGAAACCGACGAAGCTCTCATGGAAAAGTATTTCGAAGAGGGCGAGCTGACCGTAGAGGAGATCAAGACTGCTCTGCGTAAGGGCACCATTGCCAACACCATCGTTCCCGTGGTTTGCGGTACCTCTTACCGTAACAAGGGCGTGCAGAAGCTGCTGGATGCCGTAATCGACTATATGCCTTCTCCTCTCGATATCCCTGCTATTAAGGGTGTTGTACCCAACACCGAAGAAGAAACCGAGCGCCCCGCATCCGATGAAGCGCCCTTCTCTGCACTGGCGTTCAAGATCGCGACCGACCCCTTCGTCGGTAAGCTCTGCTTCTTCCGCGTTTACTCCGGTAAGGTTGAAGCCGGTTCCACCGTCTACAACTCCACCAAGGGCAAGCGCGAACGCTTCGGCCGTATCCTGCAGATGCATGCAAACTCCCGTCAGGATATCGAATGCTGCTACTCCGGCGACATCGCTGCTGTGGTCGGCGTGAAGTATACCACCACGGGTGATACTCTGTGTGATGAAAACAACCCCGTAATTCTCGAGTCGATGGAATTCCCGGATCCCGTTATCCGCGTTGCCATCGAGCCCAAGACCAAGGCAGGTCAGGAAAAGATGGGTATCGCTCTTGCGAAGCTCGCAGAAGAAGACCCCACCTTCAAGACCTACACCGACGAGGAAACCGGTCAGACCATCATCGCAGGTATGGGTGAATTGCACCTGGAGATCATCGTTCAGACTGCTTCGCGAATTCAAGGTCGAAGCAAACGTTGGTAAGCCTCAGGTATCCTACAAGGAAACCATCCGCAAGAGCGCTGACGTTGATATGAAGTATGCCCGTCAGTCCGGCGGTAAGGGTCAGTACGGTCACGTTAAGATCATTCTGGAGCCCAACGAGCCCGGCAAGGACTACGAATTTATCAACAAGGTCGTGGGCGGTGCCATTCCCAAGGAATACATCCCCGCTGTTGACGCCGGTATCCGCGGCGCAATGCAGACCGGTGTTCTGGCAGGCTACAACGTCGTTGACGTAAAGGTAACCCTGTACGATGGCTCTTATCACGAAGTCGACTCTTCCGAAATGGCATTCAAGATCGCCGGCTCTATGGCGTTCAAGGAAGCAATGAGAAAGTCCGATCCCGTGCTGACCGAGCCCATCATGAAGGTCGTTTGTATCACTCCCGATGACTACATGGGTAACGTAATCGGCGACCTGAACTCCCGCCGTGGACAGATCCAGAGCCAGGAAACCCTTTCCGACGGTGCTCAGCAGATCACTGCTCACGTTCCGCTTTCCGAAATGTTCGGTTACGCAACCGACCTGCGTTCCAAGACTCAGGGCCGCGGTCAGTACGTAATGGAGCCCAGCCACTTCGCTGAAGTTCCCAAGAGCATCCAGGAGGGCATCGTATCTGCCCGTGCTAAGCGCGACTGATACAACTTAGAATCTAAAAATTATAAAATAAAAAAATAATTTACCAGGAGGAATATTCAAAATGGCAAAGGCTAAATTTGAAAGAACCAAACCCCACGTAAACATTGGTACTATCGGTCACGTTGACCACGGTAAGACCACCCTGACCGCTGCAATCACCAAGACCCTGTCCCTGGCTGAAGGCGTTAACGAGTTCATGGCATACGACCAGATCGACAACGCTCCCGAAGAAAAGGCAAGAGGTATCACAATTAACACCCGTCACGTTGAGTATCAGACCGAAAACCGTCACTACGCTCACGTTGACTGCCCCGGCCACGCCGACTACGTTAAGAACATGATCACCGGTGCTGCTCAGATGGACGGCGCTATCCTGGTTGTTGCTTCCACCGACGGTCCTCTTCAGCAGACCCGTGAGCACGTACTGCTCGCTCGTCAGGTAGGCGTTCCTGCAATCGTTGTATTCATGAACAAGACCGACCTTGTAGACGACGAAGAACTGCTCGAGCTGGTTGAAATGGAAATCCGTGACCTGCTGTCTCAGTACGACTTCCCCGGCGATGACATCCCGATCGTTAAGGGCTCCGCTCGTGAAGCTCTGGAATCCACCAACACCGATCTGTCCGCTCCCGAGTATGCTTGCATCCTCGAGCTGATGAAGAACGTTGACGAATACATTCCTACTCCCGAAAGAAAGGCTGACCTGCCCTTCCTGATGCCCGTAGAGGACGTATTCTCCATCTCCGGCCGTGGTACTGTTGCTACCGGTAGAGTTGAGCGTGGTACCGTTAAGGTTTCCGATACCGTTGAAATCGTTGGTCTGTCTGACGAAAAGAAGACCACCGTTGTTACCGGTGTTGAAATGTTCCACAAGCTCATGGACCAGGCAGAAGCAGGCGATAACATCGGTGCTCTGCTGCGTGGTGTTGCTAAGAACGAGATCGAAAGAGGTCAGGTTCTCTGCAAGCCCGGCTCCGTTCAGCCTCACACCAAGTTCGTTGGCCAGGTTTACGTTCTGACCGAAAAGGAAGGCGGCCGTTCTAAGCCCTTCTTCGCTGGCTACCGTCCTCAGTTCTACTTCAGAACTACCGACGTTACCGGTAACATCGATCTGCCCGAAGGCGTTGAAATGTGCCGTCCCGGCGACAACGTTGACATGACCGTTGAACTGATCACCCCCATCGCTATCGAAAAGGGTCTGCGTTTTGCTATCCGTGAGGGTGGTAGAACCGTTGGTTCCGGCGTTGTTGCTGAAATCCTCGCTTAATTTGAGATAATCAAACAAGCAAATAAAAGGGCAGTTGCTTTGCGACTGCCCTTTTTTTGAACCTTTTTGAAAAAAGGTTCAAACTCCAAAAACTTTCGATAAGGTTCATGTTGCTTTCATGACGATGCGCGAGGGGTTTGAAAAAAGGTTCAAGCTCCAAAAACTTTAAAAAAGGCACATGATCGTTTTTTTGACGATATACGAGGGGTTTGAAAAAGCTGTTTTTGAAGTTTTTGGGGTGTGCAGGGGGAGCTTTTTTCAAAAAAGTCCCTTTGCAAACTGCAAAAGAATACAGTTTCCCTTTAGGGGTTGGTGAAATTCCACACCGGCGGTAAAGTCCGCGAACGCAAATTGCGCCGAGCAGGTGAGATTCCTGCACCGACGGTACAGTCCGGATGAGAAAAGGAGAAAAACATGAAAAAGAATACACTTTTGACAGGCAGCCGTGTGCGCACTATGACGCTGACGGCGATCTTTGCGGCGCTTGCCTACGCCGTAACGCTGGTCATCCACTTCCCCGTGGGCTTTTTGACGCTGGATCTGAAGGATGCGGTCATTGCCATCGGCTCCATGATCCTCGGTCCCGTGGCTGCCCTCACCACCACCGCCCTTGCCGCGCTGCTGGAATTCCTCACCATCGGGGATACCGGGCTTTACGGACTGATCATGGACGTGCTGTCAAGCCTTGCCTTTGCGCTGCCTGCGGCACTGATCTATACCCAAAAAAAGACCCTGATGGGTGCGATTCTGGCGCTTTCCTCGGCGGTCATTACCATGACGGCGACGATGATGGTCGCCAATCTGCTGGTCACCCCCCATTTCATGGGCGTGACGGTGGGTCAGGTGGCGGACATGATCCCCGCCACGTTCTTGCCCTTTAATTTTCTGAAGGCGCTGCTGAATGCCGGCGCGGTGCTGCTGCTTTACAAGCCGCTGAGCCGTGCGCTGCGACATTTCGGAAGGGATAAAAATGGCGCTTCCTCCCACAAGAGCGACCCTAAGCGCAGTCTGATCCTTGCCGCGGTTGCGGTTGCGATCATCGTGTTGGCGCTGCTTTTGCTCTTCTTCGTGATGGATGCAGGGGTGGATTTCGGAAAATGACGCTTTTACGCTGAAAAAAATCGGTTTTTTTGCAAAAAGCTATTGCAAAAGCAGAAAAGCTGTGCTATATTAACTTGTACATATCTTATCAAGAGAGGCGGAGGGACTGGCCCTGTGAAGCCCGGCAACCTGCAGAAAGCTGTAAGGTGCCAATTCCCGAGAGATGAGACCCAAACAAGGTACTTGATCCTCGGCGAAAGCCGAGGATTTTTTGTGAAATGAAGAGTTATATGAAGAGAAAGAGGTAGACTATGAGCAAGAGAAAGTTTTTTACGTCCGAATCGGTTACCGAAGGACATCCCGACAAAATTTGTGATATTATTTCCGACTCCATTCTGGACGAAATGCTGCGTCAGGACCCCATGTCCCGTGTAGCCTGCGAGACCACTGCTACCACCGGTCTGATCTCGGTCATGGGTGAGATCACCACCAAGGCTGCCATTGACGTTCAGCACATCGTGCGTGAATCGGTGCGTGCCATCGGCTACGACCGTGCCAAGTACGGCTTCGACTGCGATACCTGCGCGGTCATCTCCTCCATCCACACCCAGTCTCCCGACATCGCCATGGGCGTTGATAAGAGCCTTGAGGCAAAGGAAGGCGGCATGACCGACGGCTTTGACATCGGTGCGGGCGACCAGGGTATGATGTTTGGCTATGCCTGCAACGAGACCCCCGAGCTGATGCCCCTGCCCATCTCGCTGGCACACAAGATGGCAAGAAGACTGACCGAGGTGCGCAAGAACGGCACTCTGCCTTACCTGCGTCCCGACGGAAAGACCCAGGTGACCGTGGAGTACGTGGACGACGTTCCCACCCGTGTGGACACTGTGGTGGTCTCCAGCCAGCACGATGCCGACACAACGCTGGAGCAGATCCGTGCCGATATCATCGAGCAGGTGATTCGTCCCGTGATCCCCGCGGAATATTTTGATGAAAACACCAAGATCTACGTCAACCCCACCGGACGCTTCGTGGTGGGCGGCCCTCAGGGAGACTCGGGCCTGACCGGACGCAAGATCATTGTGGATACCTACGGCGGCTACTCCCGTCACGGCGGCGGCGCCTTCTCGGGCAAGGACCCCACAAAGGTAGACCGTTCTGCGGCTTACGCTGCCAGATACGTTGCCAAGAACGTGGTGGCGGCAGGTCTTGCCGATCGCTGCGAGGTGCAGCTTGCCTACGCCATCGGCGTGGCAAAGCCCGTTTCGATCCTCATTGACACCTTCGGTACCGCCAAGGTTGCCGAGGAGAAGATCGAGGCAGCCCTTGCCGAGCTCATCGACCTGCGTCCCGCAGCCATCATTGAGCGCTTTGGCCTGAGAGCGCCCATCTACCGCCAGCTGGCGGCTTACGGCCACATGGGACGTGAGGATCTGGGCGTTTCCTTTGAAAAGACCGACATGGCAGAGCAGCTGAAGGCACTTCTGTAAGAAACACGCCACCCGCATATACTGAAAAAGGGCATCCGTCAAGGAGCCCTTTTTTGGGAGGGTGAGCCGTGCTTTTAGAGATCGTTTTTTCGATATTGACCGTATTTGAAGGATATTTGTTGCTAAAATCGCTGTTTGACAGAGAAAGGGAGGGGAAAATGGCAGAAAACGAGACCAGAGAAGAGCTGATCGAGCTCAACGGTGTGGTGGAGCACGTGACCTTCCACAGCGAGGACAGCGGCTACAGCGTGCTGGAGGTCTCCACCGACGAAGGTGATTTCATCACGGCGGTGGGCATCATCCCCTTCGTCAGCGAGGGCGAGGGCATTCGCGCGCTGGGCAAATGGGAGGTGCACGGGACCTACGGCGACCAGTTCCGCGTGGAGTACTACGAAAAGCGTTTGCCGGAGGACGAGGAAGCCATTCTGCGCTACCTTTCCTCCCGCGCTGTCAAGGGCATCGGCCCCGGCACGGCGGCAAAGATCGTTGCCACCTTTGGCAAGGACACCTTTGAGGTCATGGAGCACAATCCCGAATTTTTGGCGCAGGTGAACGGCATCTCCATGAAAAAGGCGCTGGAGATCGGGCGGAGTTTCAAGGCGCAGTTCGGCATGCGCTCGGTGATGATGTTTGCTTCCCAATTTTTTGGGCCGAGCATCGCGGTGAAGATCTACAAGCGTTGGGGCTCCGCCGCCATCGATCAGATCCGTCTGAACCCCTATATCCTTTGCGAGGAGATCACCGGGGTGGGATTCGAGCGGGCGGACAAGGTGGCGCAGAGTCTTGGACTTTCGGGGGACAATCCCGACCGCATCCGCGCGGGCATTTCCTACGTTTTGCAGTACAACGCAGTCGGCAACGGCAACGTCTACCTGCCCAAAGAGCAGCTCATCGCTGCGGTGGGGCAGCTGCTTTCGGTGGAAAAAGAAGCGATCCTGCCCGAGCTGCAAACGCTGCTGTCGGTCGGCACACTGGTGAGCCGCAGGCTGGATCGGGAGGAAGGGATCTACCTTACCGACTACTTCGAGGATGAAAAATACATTGCCATGAAGATGGATCTGCTGGAGAAGACCGCTGCGTCCATCGAAGAGGGGGATGGAGAGCGCATGATCTCCATCATCGAGGCGGAAAACGGCATTTCCTATGCCACCATGCAGAAAAAAGCCATGCTGTCCGCTCTTTCCTCGGGTGTGATGGTGCTCACGGGCGGTCCCGGCACCGGTAAGACCACCGTCATTCGCGGTCTGATCCGCATTTTTGAAAGCTTCGGCTACGAGGTAGCGCTCTGTGCCCCCACGGGACGGGCAGCCAAGCGGATGTCCGAAGCCACGGGACGGGAGGCAAAGACCGTCCACCGTATGCTGGAAATGGAGTACACGGGGGGCGAGGAGGCGAAATTCCATCGGGGAGCTGACAATCTGCTGGACGAAAACGTGATCATCGTGGACGAATCCTCCATGGTGGACACCCGTCTGATGGCGGCGCTTTTGCGTGCCGTCAAGCCGGGCGCCAGACTGCTGCTCATCGGGGACGCCGACCAGCTGCCTGCGGTGGGCGCGGGCAACGTGCTGGGCGACATTATCGAAAGCGGCAGCTTTGAAACGGTGTGTCTGAAGGAGATTTTCCGTCAGGCAAAGGCAAGCCGCATCATCACCAACGCCCACGCCATCAATCGGGGTGAGTACCCCGTACTCAACGACAAGCAGAGCGATTTCTTTTTCCTTGCGCGCAGCCGCGAGGAGGAGATCGCCTCCACCGTTGCCTCTCTTTGGCATACCCGTCTTCCCAAGGCATACGGCGAGGAAATGCGACAGATGATCCAGGTCATCACTCCCACCCGCAAGGGTGCGGCGGGCACCGAGCATCTCAACGCCGCCCTGCAGACCCTGCTCAATCCCCCCTCTCCCGACAAAAAGGAGAAAAAGGTGGGCGCAAGGGTCTTTCGTGAGGGGGATCGCGTGATGCAGGTGCGCAACAACTACGACGTCTCCTGGGTCAGAGAGGATTCCTCCCGCGGCATGGGAGTGTACAACGGTGACATCGGAGTGCTGGAGGAGATCGACAGCTTCAACGAATGTGCCATCATCCGCTTTGACGATCGCAGAGCCGAGTACGATTTTGCGACCCTTGAGGAGCTGGAGCACGCCTACGCCGTGACGGTTCACAAAAGTCAGGGCAGCGAGTACCCCGTGGTGATCTTCGCCGCGGGAGCCTTCATGCCCCGTCTTTTTACACGTGAGCTGTTCTATACGGCGCTGACCCGTGCCAAGAAAATGGTGGTGGTGGTGGGCTCGGAGCAAACGCTTTGCCGCATGGTGGACAACAATCTACGCCCCAAGCGCTACACGGGGCTGAAGCAATGGTTTGAAAGCTATGGCAAGACTACTTGATTTGATAAAGGAGCTGCTCCTTCCCGCGCGTTGCGCGGTGTGCGGTGGCGAGCCTGAGGAAACGGATGGCAAACTGCTCTGCCGTCTATGCCGCAATCGCTACGAAAACGAGGCGAGGCTGCCCTGTGGGGTGTGTCACCGACCGTACGATCGCTGCGACTGCCGTCCGCAGTTTGCCTCGCCCTTTATCGAGCACTACGCAAGGGTAAGCCACTATCGCGACAGCCTTGTGGCAGGCAAGCTGGTGCTGGCGGCGAAGGATCGCCAAAATCGGCAGCTGAGCGCCTTTTTGGCAAAGCAAATGGCGCAGGTCGTGCGCGCTTCCGGGCTTCGTCCCGAACTGGTGACTTACGTTCCCTGCAGTGAAGAAAGCCGACGCAAAAAGGGCTTCGATCACGGAAAACAGCTGGCAGAGGCGCTGACAAAGGAGCTTTCTTTGCCGCTTGTGTGCTGCTTTACGCGAAAAAGAGGCAAGGAGCAGAAAAAGCTGGATGCCGCGAAGAGGCTTGCCAATAGCAAGGACAGCATCCGTGCACGCAAAGGTGCGGCGGAAAAGGTAAAGGGCAAGCGGGTACTGCTGATCGACGACATCATGACCACGGGAGCATCCGCTCTTGTGGCGTCGGTACATCTGGATGAAATGGGAGCCAAGGGCATCGATTTTGTGTGCTTTGGCAGCAGATAAAAGGACTTGTGTATACACAAGTCCTTTTTTGTTGTTATATTCAACAAAAAAGCGGTCGAAACTTTGGTGATAATTACGGATGCCATACTATTGACAGGACTTATCTTCCCATGCTATAATAGGATACCGCAAGTATCTCATTTGCGGATTGTTTATCGTCATCGGGCAAAAAACGCTGCCCGAGACGGTTTGTCTAAAAATCTTAAAAGGAGGAAAAATAAGATGACAAACAAAAAAACAACAAAGCGCGCACTGTTGTTCAGCGTCCTGTCTATGTTACTCTGCGTAACCATGCTTATGGGTACAACCTATGCGTGGTTCACCGATTCCGTAAGCTCGACGAACAACATCATCAAGTCCGGTAATCTGGATGTCGAGCTGTACTACAGCAAAGATGGCTCCACATGGACTGAAGTGAATTCCCAAACCAACGTTTTCGCAGAATCTCTGTGGGAACCCGGCTACACCGAGGTGGTTTACCTCAAGGTCAAGAACGCTGGTTCTCTGGCTCTGAAGTATCAACTGGGTGTAAACGTAGCTTCCGAAATCGGCTCCAAGAACGTACTTGGCGATGAGTTCAAGCTTTCCGACTTTATCAAATACGGCGTTACCACCGAAGCAATCGCAAACCGCGAGGATGCAATCGCTAAGGTAGACGCAACCGCTACCAGACTGAACCTGGCGTACAACACCAACGGCAGTCTGCTGACCGGTGAAGAAGCTGTTATGACCATGGTTGTTTATATGCCCGAAACCGTTGGCAACGAAGCAAACCATGCAAAGGACGCAGCAGTTCCTACCATCAATCTCGGTCTGAACCTGTTTGCAACCCAGTATACCTATGAAGAAGACAGCTTCGGCAATGACTATGACGAAACCGCTGCTTTCTCTGTTTGGAACGGCGTTGTTCCCACCGAAATGCCCGAAACTCTGGTAGTTGATGGCGCAGCTCAGACCGTTTACGTAAAGGATGCTGCAGCATTTGCATACCTGAGCACCCTGTCCGCTAAGTGGGTTGATCTGTACACCGACGGTAATGGTACTACCTATACCAACTATGCAAACGGTGCAGGTGCAAATTACTACTACAGCGGCAAGTGGACTGTAAGCCTGGAAGCAGACATCGATCTGGCTAACCATGAACTTGCTCCCGTTGTTATCATGTTCGGTCAGGCCGCCGGCGCCACCAAATTTGACGGCAACGGCCACACCATCCGTAACATCAAGGCTGAACCCGGTCTGTTTGCAGACGGTACCCGTGCCAGCTATTCCAATCTCGTTCTTATGAACGTAACAGCCACCAGGGGTGCGCTGACCGGTGTATCGAACCACAGCATCGACAGAGTAACTGTTAAGAATGCATCCATCTCCGGCACCGATTATGTTGGCGGTCTTGTCGGAAGTGCATACAGCACTGTAACCAACTGCGTAGTTGAGGATAGCTTTGTTGTGGCAACCGGCAAGGAAGCCGGCGGTCTGATCGGCTATGCCGAAGCCAACAGTAAGGGATCCGAAATCACCAACAACATCGTTCGCAACGTATCCGTTTATGCAGGCAACCGCGCTGCAGGTCTTGTGGCACAGCCTAACGTAAACATCAAGGTTTACAAGAACGTGATCGACACCGTTACCGTAGGTGCTGAAGATCTTTCTAAGTATGCCTGCGGAGCAGTTGTTTCCAATGCACTTGCTCCCGCAAACGTATACGACAACACCGTAAAGAACGCAACTGTTGAAACAGCTAAGATTGCTATCGTCAGCGGAAATACTGATTTGAAAGACGCTGTAAATGATGACGATGTCAAAAAGATCGTTCTTGCCGCAGGCACTTATACACTTCCTACCCTTGCAAATAAGGATGGTATTACCATTGAAGGTTCTGGAAGCACTGTAGTTGGCGGTGATAGTGCAACTACCGGCTTTGGAAGCAATTTTGGTAAGAACACCGTTATCAAGAATGTAACATTTAGCGGTGCTACCAATGGAGTTCGTTATTCTTATGCTAAGGGTGGTACAACCGTATTTGAAAACTGCACTTTCGCAGGTGATTCTACCTACGGTTTCCATATCGACGCGTCCGGTAATGCAACCTTTATCTTTAACGACTGCACGTTTGTTGGATTCAATGCGTTTGCCGGTGACCTGGAGTCTATTACCTTTAACAACTGTACTTTCCTTTCCAACGGAAACTACGGTCACACCAACATTTGGTCCGTTGGTTACTTTAACAACTGCACGTGGGGCGAAAATGCTACCTACGGCATCAGAGGTAGCGGCGTAATTTACATCGACGGCGTTAAGCAGTAAAATTCCGCTATAAGGCAATTAACTGAATCCCTTCCACCCACTCCTTTCGGAGTGGGTGGTTTTCGTTTTGCAAACAAAAAGAGCTTTCATTTCGAAAGCTCTTTTTGGATGTCGTCGGGTAAGAATGCGGGGTCGATGTGCTCCCGCAGGTAGCCGTACAGTCGGGCAACCGACATGGTGTTCTTCACCGCGCTGTCCTTCGGGTAGTTCCCGATGCCGTGGCTTGCCGCCAGCGCGTCTGTCAGATCGGGCAGACGGTAAAGGGCGCTGCTGCGATAATTCATGTCATAATAGAAAACGTAGGGGTCCATTTCGATGTTTTCCACGCTGACCTTGCCGCTTTCGGGGTCCTTTACAAAATCAAAGGTGGCAAGGCAGGAGAGCATATTCTGCTCGGTCATCATATTGGAAACGAGGGTTCCCAGCGAGTAGATGCAGGGTACTCTGCGTCCGTCCTCGGCTTCGATATACTCCACCGGCTGAATGACGTGGGGATGGGCGCCCACGATGACGTCCACACCGTTGTCCGCCAGCAGCTTAGCGATCTGCTTTTGACGTTCCGTGACGGCAAACTGCTCCTCGTCGCCCCAGTGCATGAACACCAGCACCGCGTCCGCCTTGGTCTTGGCGCGCTTGATGTCGTCGATGGTGTTTTCATAGGGCTCCACCCACGGCACGTACACGCCCGACTTGTTGTACTCGGTGACGTTCAGCTCGTTGGTGAAGGTGGTGTAGGCAAGCAGCGCCACCTTGATGCCGTCCTTTTCGATGACGCGAGTCTTGATCGCATCGTTGTTCTTCTTGAAATAGCCGCCGAGCCGTATGACTCCCTTCAGGGTGTCAAGGTAGGTCATGGAGGCGGAAAGCCCTGCGCCGCCCATGTCAAGGCAGTGGTTGTTGGCAAGGCTGATGATATCAAAGCCCAATTCTGCCAGTGCCTTGATGCCCTCTTGCGGCGCGTTTAACTTGGGATAGGAGCTGACGCCCGCTCCCGTGAAGACGCCCTCTTGGTTGATCATGGAGAAGTCTGCCCCTGCCACCTTGTCGGCGATGGCGGAATAGATGGGCAGGAAATCATAGCCGCTGCCCCCTGCGCGCTCTCTTGCATCGTTGTAAATGCCCGAATGAAGCAGATTGTCGCCTGCTGCCAGGAAGGAAAAGCTCTGCGGTACGGTGACCGTGACGGTGGCACGGTACTTGCCGTCGGTGCTGCAAAGAGTGAGGGCGGCACTGCCGGAGGCGTGGGCGCTGACCCTGCCTTTGTCGTCCACCGTCACCACGGCGGGATTGTCGCTTTGATAGTGCAGCGTGGCGTCGTCACCCACCCGTTCGGGAACGAAGGTGGCGGCAAGGACCTTGCTCTGTCCCCGCAGAAGACGCAGCGAGTCGCTTTCCAAACGGATGCCCGGATTTTCGTTGCGATCGTCGATGACGGTGAGCGAGCAGTAGCCCGCAAGGGTGCCGCTTTGGATGCAGATCTGCACGCGCCCCTCGCTTTTGGCAAGGATTGTTCCCTTGCCGTCGATGCTTGCGATGCTCTCATCCGAGACCGAGAAAGATAGGTCGGTGGGATCGGTGGGGAAGGCGGGGACCACCCGAGCGGTGATCACGGTGCTTTCTCCCACGCGCAGCGTAAGGGCGTTGGCAGAGGGGAATACGCCTGCGTTCGGATCTGGCTTCGTTTCGTTTTGGGAGGAATCGCTTCCTCCACCCGCGCCACCCTGTGAGCCGTCGGGCGGCAACAGGGACGAAGAACCGTCGGGCGGCAGCTTTTCGGGATCGGAGCCGTTCTGTATCGGCGGCAGATCGCCCGCGGGGGGATCCTTTCCCTCGGTTTGCAGTATGGTGTTCGGGGAGCCGCAGGCACAAAGCAGTGTCAGCACCAGCAGCATCGCCAGACAGAAAATGATGTTTGTTTTCATTGTGCCTCCCGTTACAGTTTGGAGTTTTACACGCACAGTATACATCTTTTTTTGCAAAAATGCAATAGGTTTGCGTAACAATGCTTTAAACCACCGTTTTCACGCAGTCGGGAATGCGACGGAAGAGCGCCAGCACGCTCTCGCTTTCCAAGAATTCCAGCACGTCACAAAGATCCAACTCCTCGGCACAGTCAGTGCAAACCACCGTTTCGTTATTTTCAATATACTCGTCCCCTTCCTGTATGATTTTTCCGCACACCGAGCACCCGCGGGGCTCGGCGTTTTTCCATTCGTTTCGGTACATGATACCACCTCCAAGAACATTTGTTCGATGGCGACAGTATACTCCTTTGCCGATCGAAAGTCAATAGCAGGTTGGCGTGATTTTATAAAATGCAACAGAAGGCAAGGGTAGCCAAAAAAGCGTAAAAAAACCGCAAAATCTTTTGCTAAGACGGTTTACATTTAGAGCGAAATGTAGTAAAATAAAGATGTATAACTATGTGAAAATGAAGGTATGGCGGAGGAACGATGACCGAACTGCTTTCCCCTGCGGGGAATTTTGAAAAAATGAAAGCCGCCCTGCGCTACGGCGCGGACGCGGTCTACCTTGCCGGCACCTGCTTCGGAATGCGGGCGGCTGCCGACAATTTCAGTATCGAAGAGATCTACGAAGCGGTGGCCTACGCCCATGCGCTTGGCAAAAAGGTCTATCTTGCGGTGAACACCCTTCCTCACTGGGAGGAATTTGACGCGCTGGAGCAGTATCTTGACGATCTGTCGGGCGCGGGACTGGATGCCGCCATCGTGGCGGACCCCGGTGTGCTGACCCTTGTGAAGGAGCGCCTGCCCGAAACGGCGATCCATATGTCCACCCAAGCGGGCTGTGTCAGCCACAGAGACTGCACCTTCTGGCAAAAGCAGGGCGCCAGCCGCATCGTCCTTGCCAGAGAGCTCTCCTTTGCGGACATTGCAGAGATTCGCGGACGCATTTCGAAGGAGCTGGAGCTGGAGACCTTCATCCACGGCTCCATGTGCGTTTCCTTTAGCTCGCGCTGTATGCTTTCCGAAAACCTCATCGGCAGAGACGCCAATCGGGGCAGATGCGCCCAGCCTTGCCGCTGGAACTACAATCTCTTTGAGATCTCCGAGGAAAAACGCCCCGAGACCCGTTTTCCCGTGATGGAGAACGAGCTTGGCACCTTCATCATGAGCTCCAAGGATATGTGCATGATTGAGCACATTCCCGAAATGGTGCGCTCGGGCGTGCTGAGCTTCAAGATCGAGGGTAGAATGAAGAGCGCCTACTACGCTGCGGTGACCGCCAACGCCTACCGCATGGCACTGGATGCCTACCTGAGGGATCCCGAGGGCTACGTTTACGATCCTGCGTGGCTGTCCGAGCTGGAAAGCGTCAGCCACAGAGAATACTGCACGGGTTATTTCTTTGAAAGTCCTCACAGCAGTGCCAACCTCACCGCCAACACCGGCTACATCCGCGAAAAGGCGTATCTTGCGGTGGCGATCGGCTACGACCCCGCAACAGGGCGCGCCACCTTCCGTCAGAAGAACAAAACGGTGGCGGGTGAATGGGCGGAGCTGATCACCCCCGGCAGCGTGGGGCGTCCCTACCTCGTTTCGGATATGCGTAGCGAGGAGGGCGAGCCCATCGAGTCAGCGCCTCATCCCAATATGATCTTTACCGTGCAGAGCGACGTTCCCGTGAGAGAGGGAGACATCCTGCGCGGCGCCAACTGATATAAACACTCTGAAAATACATAAATTGAAAGGAAAAAGACTATGAATACTACCCAATTGACCGAAAAGATCGCGTCCGGCAAGCTGGACTCGTTGTTTGAAACTCTGTACGGCAAGAGCGGTGTGCTGCGCGCCAGAGAACGCTATACCGAAGCCATTTCTTCCTTTACCTATCTGTACGGAAACCGCGAGGGCGCCATGCTGTTCTCGGTGGCGGGCAGAAGCGAGATCTCGGGCAACCACACCGACCACAACTTTGGCAAGGTCATCGCCGCATCGGTGGACTGTGACATCATCGCCGTGGCAGCGCCCGCCGAGGGCAATATGGTGCGCATCAAGAGCGAAAAATATAAGGAAGACAGGATCAGCCTGCAGGATCTGAACCCCGAGCTGTTCCCCAAATTCAAGTCTGCTTCTTTGGTGGCAGGTATGTGCCGCGCCATGCGCGATGCGGGCTTTGTGGCGCAGGGCTTTGACGCCTACACCACCTCCAACGTGCTCAAGGGCTCGGGTCTTTCCTCCTCTGCGGCATTTGAGGTCATGGTAGGTAACATCCTTAACCATTTGTACAACGAGGGCAAGATCGAGAACACCGAGATCGCCAAGTTTGCGCAGTGGTCCGAGATCCACTATTTCGGCAAGCCCTGCGGACTGATGGACCAGATGGCTTGTGCGGTGGGCGGCTTTGTCAAGATCGACTTTGCCGATCCCAAGACCCCCATCATCGAAAAGAAGGTCTTTGATCTGGATGCGCTGGGCTACAACCTTTGCATCATCAACACCGGCGGCAACCATTCCGATCTGAACGACGATTACGCCGCTATCCCTGCTGAAATGAAGGCAGTGGCAGCCTTCTTCGGAAAGAGCGTGCTGCGCGGCATCACCGTTGAGGAGCTGCTGCAGAATGCCGCTGCCATACGCAAAAAGACCGGCGACAGAGCGCTGCTGAGAGCGCTGCATTTCGTGGCGGAAAACGATCGTGTGGACAGAATCGGTGCGGCAATGGATGAAAAGAACATCGAGGCGTTCCTTTCGGGACTTACCGAGTCGGGCAATTCCAGCTTCAAGTGGCTGCAGAACGTATTCACCGTTTCGCATCCCGCAGAGCAGGGCGTTTCTTTGACGCTGGCGGTGGCGGAGCACAGCCTGGCATCGGCACCCCGTGCGGCAGCCTGCCGTGTGCACGGTGGCGGCTTTGCGGGCACTGTGCAGGCATTCGTTCCCACTGAGTACGTGGAGACCTTCCGCCGCGACATCGACCTTGTCATGGGCGAGGGTGCTTGCATGATCATGCGCGTGCGTCCCTACGGTGCTATCCGCGTGGACGCGTAACGGAGGCATTTTGAAACAAACAGAGAAAAAAGACAAAAAACAAATAGATCCGAAGCTGCTTGGCTGGCTTGCTGTCGAGTGCATCGTCGTGATCCTTACGTTCCTTGTGGGCGTATATGGTGTGGGCAGCATGTTCGTGGGCAAGATCGTGTATTTTTCATACTTCGGCATCGGCGTTGTGCTGCTGCTTCTTGCGGTATGGCTCAACGGCGGCTTTGACACCTACCTGCCCACCGAGGAGGATATCGTGGGCAACCTGACAAAGGAGCAGCGTACGGCGCTGGTACAAAAGATCCACCGCCGTAAGGCGCTTGCCAAAAAGGTGATCTTTATTGATTTTCCCTTCCTTTGCTGCCTGCTGCTGGACACGGTCTACGTCATGCTTCTGTGAGGGACTATGGCAAGCTGTGAATTTTACACCCTGTTTTCGGGTTCTTCGGGCAATTCGGTGTTCATTCGCCACGGCGAGGATGCCATTTTGGTGGACGCGGGCAAAAACGCCAAGGCTGTGGAGGGCGCTCTTGCGGCGCTGGGCAGCGGACTGCGTGCGGTGAAGGCGATCTTCGTCACTCATGAGCACAGTGACCACGTGGCGGCACTGCCTGTCATTTCGCGCAGGTACGGGATCCCAATCCATCTTCTTTCGGAAACCGCCCTTGAAATGAAGGAGCTTCCCGAAAGTGCGGTGCTGCACGAGGGATTGTTCACCGAGCAGGTGGGCAGCATCCGTGTGGATGCCTTTTACACCCCTCATGACAGCGCACGCAGCGTGGGATACGTGGTCAGCTGCGGATGCCATCGCTTTGGCATTGCCACCGACATGGGGGTCATCACCAAAAACGTGGTGGAGGCGCTGGCGGGCTGCGACTGCGCCATGATCGAGTCGAACTACGATGAAGAAATGCTGGCAAACGGCCCCTATCCCGCTTGCCTGAAGGCGCGTATTGCCTCGTCAAGGGGGCATCTTTCCAACAAAAACGGTGCGCTGCTGGCAGCGATCCTTGCCCATGCGGGCACCGAGCGCATTGTCCTTGGGCATCTGAGTGCCGAAAACAACGATCCCGAGATCGCGCTGCGGGCAGCCGCTGAGGAGCTTTGCCGCAGAGGACTGTGTGCAGAGCTTGCGGTGGCGGATCGTCACCATCCCACCTGCATTTTTGCAGAGAAAAACACGTGAGGCACCATGCTACAGATCAAATTGCTTTGTCACGGCACGCTCAAGGAGGATTACCTCCGCATGGCGTGCGCGGAATACATCAAACGGCTGGGGGCGTACTGCCGCTTTACGCTGTACGAAGCCAAGGACGATGCGTCCTTTGCCGCGTGGCTGTCAGCCCCTGCCCAACAAAAGGACTATAAAATTGCCCTTTGCGTGGAGGGCAAGCAGGACAGCTCCGAGGAGTTTGCCGAGCGCATCGAAAAGCTTGCTTCGGGGGGCGTTTCGTCCATCGTGCTGGTCATCGGCGCCTCGGACGGCATCCCCGAGCAGATGAAAGCCATGTGTCAGTATCGGCTTTCCTTTTCCCGCATGACCTTCCCCCATCAGCTCATGCGAGTGATCCTCTTGGAGCAGCTTTACCGCGCTATGAACATCCGCAGCGGGGGAAAATATCACAAGTAATAAGTAAGAAAACGGTTGAAAGGAGTGAAAACGGTGATCACAATGAAGGCGCTGAAGAAGATCCTGCGGCATCTTGCCTGCATACTTGCGCTGGGAGCAGCCATTTTGGCGGTATTCTGGTTCAATGCCAGCGAGGCATCCCGCAAAACGGTGACGGTGGACGATGACGCTGACTCCGACTACGTGGAGGATCCCGAGGGCCCCGGCGACACTGTTTTTCCCGATCAGCCGAGCGATGAGGGCTCCCAAGTCGAGGGCAGCGAGGGGTCGGACGTTGGATCTGAGGGCTCTTCGGTCGATGGCTCTGAGACGAAGCCCGATCCCGAAAAGGAGGCGTACGATCGCTTTGTCGCATCGCTTCTGACCTCCTCCTCTGCCAAGGACGAGGGCTACACTTTGCCGGTCTACCGCTACGGCAAGAACACCCTGCCGGTGCTTGCCGTGAAGCTGTCGGATGCCACCGATGCACTGACCCCTGCTTTGACCGAGCAGTACCGCATGGTCTACCGATATGACAAGGAAAACGGAGCCTTCGTGGGGGTGTACGGTGTCAAAAAGGTGCCTGCACTGTCGCTTTACGGTGGACTGCTGCTTGCCAACCAATCAAGCGGACTGAGCGTGCTCAGCTGGCTGGGAGAATACGCCTGCTCGCTACGGGGGTACTATCCCGTTTACCAGACTGACCGCGAGGACAGAGCTCTGTTCTGGAAGGACGATCGGTATTACTATTACGATGAAGAGATCGGCGACTTTGCACTTACCGAAAAGCCGGAGTATTTCGGCGTTTACTATGACGCGCCTGCGGACGAAAACGATTTCGAGGCAGAGCTTTCGCCCTTTTACGATGCCGAAACCATGAAATGGGGCTACCGCGACCGCGAGGGAACGGTGGTCATCAAGGCGCAGTATCTGCGCGCCTATCCCTTTGGGGACAATGGCATTGCCGCGGTACAGAAGAATAAGCTGGACGGACTGCTGTTCATTGATACCAAGGGTAAGGTGGTGCTGGACAGCCATCTGAAGTATTACAAATACGCAGGACACAATGCCTTTGACTGGTACCGCGCACCCGAAACGCTGGATGACAGTGCCATCGGCTGCCTGCGCTTCGACCACGGTTACATGAGAGTGACCGTGCAGACCTACGCGCTGAGCAACAGCACCGAGGTGCTGTATACCAAAGAGGCGCTGGTGGACGTGGATGGCAATCAGCTGCGCCTGCCCGCCGACTATAACCTCGTTGCCTACAACGACGGTGTGGCAGTGCTGGAGAAGAACGGCAGATACGGCTATTACAGCTACGAGGGAAGATGGCTCACCGATCCGATCTACCAAAAGGCGGAGACCTTCGTGGGCGGACTGGGTGCAGCAGTGGATGCCAACGGCAAATACCACGTGTTTGACACCGAGGGAAATGAGATCATCCCCGGGGTGTTCGATTACGTCAGCCCCCTTTCCATGGGAAAGATGCTCTGCTACAAGGAGGGCGAGGGCTGGATGCTGCTGGCACTGTACGAGAGGGAAGCGCTGCCCGAGGAAGAGGAAAACGGCGGGCAAACCGAAGAGACAAAGGAAGACACTACACTTTCATGAACCGATTTCAACTGGGAAAAACGAAAATTGCGGTGATCGGCGCGGGTCACGCCGGCATGGAGGCTGCCCTTGCGGCGGCTCGCATGGGCATGCAGACCACGCTCTTCACCATGAATCTGGATTCGCTTGCCAATATGCCCTGCAATCCCTCTATCGGAGGCACGGGAAAGGGACATTTGGTGTTCGAGATTGACGCGCTGGGCGGCGAGATGGGGGTGGCGGCAGACCGCATCACCCTGCAGAGCCGCACACTGAACATGGGGAAGGGTCCTGCGGTGTATTCCAAGCGCATTCAAGCGGATAGAGACGCCTATAAAAAACAAATGAAGCAAACGGCGGAGAACACCGAAAACCTTACCCTTTGTCAGGCCGAGATCGTGGATCTGATCATTGAAGCCGATGAAAATGGCAAGAGAAGGGTGACGGGGGTGGTGACCTCTCTGGGAGCGGTGTACCGGGCAGAAGCGGTGATCCTCTGCGCAGGCACCTATTTGGAAAGCGATATCATCGTGGGCGAAAGCATCACGCGGGCGGGGCCCGACGGAATGCTGCCCGCAAGGGGGCTTTCGGCGGCGCTGCAAAGAGAGGGGATTTCTCTAAGGCGATTCAAAACGGGAACGCCCTGCCGCGTGGACCGACGCAGCGTGGATTATTCCGTGCTGGAGATCCAAGAGGGGGAGGCGTGGATCACGCCCTTCTCCGACCAAACCGATGAAGAGGCGCTGAACAGCGGGGAGCAAATGCCCTGCTACGTGGTGTACACCAACGAAAAGACCCATCAGATCATCAAGGACAATCTGCATCGCTCGCCGCTGTACGGCGGGGTGATCCACGGAATCGGACCGCGCTACTGTCCCAGCATCGAGGACAAGATCGTGCGCTTTGCCGACAAGGAACGCCATCAGCTCTTCGTAGAGCCGGTGGGAAAGGACGCGGGCGAGCTTTACATTCAAGGCTTCAGCTCGTCGCTGCCGCAGGACGTGCAGCTTGCCATGCTGCATTCGCTGCGCGGCTTTGAAAATGCGGTGATGATGCGCCCCGCGTACGCCATCGAGTACGACTGCATCGATCCGCTGCAGCTGTATGCCACACTGGAATTCAAAGAGATCGAGG
>SVRH01000015.1 GCA_015064925.1 Oscillospiraceae bacterium
CAAAATGCGGCGATCGACGGGGGCACTGCTGCGAAGCTCCGAATTTGACATAATGATAATCCTCGTTTGTTTACTTATTCAACATTTGTATGCTTATTCTACATTATGGGTATTATAACACACTCTGTGCCGATTGTCAATAGATTTTTCTTGACAGGTGTGCACAATCGGCGTATAATAAAGGTATCAAAAACGGGAAAGGAGCGCAGCATGGACATTTTTGATCGCTACGCACCGCTGGTGCAGGAATTTATCTATAAAAAGGGCTGGACAGCCCTGCGGCAGGTGCAGGCACAGGCGGCGGAAATTCTGTTTGACACAGAGGATAATCTGTTGGTTTGCTCCTCCACTGCCTCCGGCAAGACAGAGGCGGTTTTCTTTCCCATCATCACAAAGCTGCTGGAGGATACCCCTCGCAGCTTTGCAGTACTGTATATCGCCCCCTTAAAAAGCCTGATCAACGATCAGTTTGAGCGCATGACCGAGCTTCTTGACATGAGCGATATTCCCCTTTGCCACTGGCACGGGGACGTGGCGACAAGCCACAAGGCAAAGGCGCTGAAGAACCCGAGCGGCATTTTACAGATCACTCCCGAATCGCTGGAAAGCATGCTCATGAACCGAAGTTCGGACATACCGAGGCTGTTTGGCGATCTGAGATTTATCATTTTGGACGAGCTGCATGCCGTCATGGGCGCCGACAGAGGCAGACAGATCCTTTGTCAATTACAGCGGCTGGGGCACATCATCGGCTATCATCCAAGACGCATCGGGCTTTCCGCCACCATCGGCGATCCCGAGGGTGCGGCTCTGTTTTTGGGGCAGGGCTCGGGCAGACAGACCCTTTTGACCCGTTCCGCCGAGGATCACCCCAAAATGCGCCTTGGTGTAGAGCATTTTTTCATCGAGCCCGAATCGGAAAATGCACGTCCCTTGGAAATTGAGCAGAATGTGCAGGGCAGAGTTTTGCCCGTTTTGGTGGATGCACCCACCGAAAATCCGCGCTTTGACGCGGGCTACGAATACGTGTACCGCTGCTGCAAGGGAAAAAGCACCCTTGTGTTCTCCAATTCAAGGGAAGAGACCGAATATACCACCGCCACCCTTCGTCAGATGGCAGCCGAAAAGGGAGACGAGGACAATTTTCTCATCCACCACGGCAATCTTTCGGCGGCGCTGCGGGAGGAGACCGAAACAAGGCTGAAGCTTTCGGAAAAAAAGTACACCGCCTGCGCCACCGTGACGCTGGAATTGGGGGTGGACATCGGAAGCCTTGAGCGCATCGTTCACATCGACGCGCCCAACACCGTGTCGGGCTTTTTACAGCGCCTTGGCAGATCGGGCAGACGCGGCACACCGCCCGAGATGATGATGGTCATCCGCGAGGAACTGCCCCTGCCCAACGCACCGCTGCCGCAGATCATTCCCTGGAATCTTTTGCGTGCCATTGCGGTCATTCAGCTGTATTTAGAGGAGCGTTTCATCGAGCCCGCCGCCAACAAGCGCCTGCCCATGAGCCTTCTCTTCCAGCAGACCCTTTCGGTGCTTGCCTCCTCGGGCGAGCTGTCACCCGCCGCTTTGGCAGGAAAGGTACTGAATTTTCCGCCCTTTTTTGCCGTTGCCAAGGAGGATTACAAGGAGCTGCTGCGCAGCATGATCGCAGGTGAATTCATTCAGATCACCGAGGAAAAGGGGCTCATCGTGGGCCTTGCGGGCGAGCGGCTGACAAACAGCTTTAAATTTTACGCATCCTTCAAGGATTCGGAGGACTATACCGTGCGGTGTGGCTCGGACGAGATCGGCACCATTACCTCTACTCCACCCGTTGGTGACCGCTTTGCGCTGGCGGGCAGAGTGTGGGAGGTGGAGGAGCTGGACGTACCGCGGCGCCTCATTTACGTCAAAGCCGTAAAAGGCAAAATGGAGGTCTCCTGGCCGGGAGACTACGGCGAGATCCACACCCGTATTCTGGAGCGGATGCTGCAGGTGCTCCGAGAGGATACCGTCTATCCCTACCTCAAGCAGGGGGCAAGGGAGCGTCTGCAGGCGGCAAGAGAGGCTGCCCGCAGGACGGGTATTACGAAAAACGCCGTGCTGCGCCTGGGGGGCTTTACCTACTGCTTCTTTCCCTGGCTTGGTACCCGTTCCTTCCGCACCGTGCGGAAATTACTGCACCACTACGCGGGCGAGCTTGGTATTTCGGGCATTGAATTCGAGGGCTGCTACCATCTTACCTTCAAGATGGAAAAGCCGGGTGCCGAGGCGCTACCCGCAAAGCTGCTTTCCCTGATGGAACGCGACGGGCTGACCGTTTACGATCTGGTAAAGGAAAGCGACGCCCCCGCCTACGATAAATACGATCCCTATATTCCCCCTTCGCTGCTGCGCAAGGCCTACGCCACCGACCGACTGAATCTGGACGAAGCGAAAAAGCGGCTTTCGGATCTGGCAAGGTGGTAAAATATAGACATGATATACAGTTATAATAAAAGACTTGTTCCCAATGCGCGTACCTTGCGAAAGAATATGACGGATGAAGAAAAGCATTTGTGGTATGATTTTCTGAAGGAACTGCCGGTTACCGTAAACCGCCAAAAGAACATTGGGAATTATATTGTGGATTTCTTTATTGCAAGCGGGCGGATCGTGATAGAAATTGACGGTTCACAGCATAGATTGCCTCATAATAAAGAAGCGGACGAAAAGCGAGATTGCGAATTGCGCAGTCTTGGCATTACCGTGTTAAGGTATTCTAATACGGCGGTCAATGAAAGCTTTGACGGCGTATGCAGGGATATATTGAAGCATTTGGATTTGCCATGAAACGGATAGCTTGCTTGCAAGCGATCTCCTCATCCACCATTTTTGTTCCGTCAGGGACAAAAATGGTGGATGAGGAGAGCATATAATGATCAATATCAATTGGAGGAAAACATGGCATACATGCATCGTAACACTTTAGAGGTTTATATGGATGTGCAGGACAAAAAGACACCGAACGAATGGTTTTTCGTGGATGATATGATTGCCCCGTCCATTCAGCTTTTGAACCGCAAGGGATATACCACCGCGTGGTGCTGTGCGGGGCATCCGTATACCGCCTATTGCGATGGCGTATATAAATGCAAGGAATTCTTTTCTCGTCAGCTGTATGTTGCGTTTACCGAAGGGGTAACCACGCTTCCATCCTTGCCGGATGGATTTTATACCACCACATTTGGGGACACGCTTGCTATTCGATACGATTATCCTGCCGAGATTACCGATGCCTATGACTTCATGGCAAAGGCGCTGGAAATAAACAAGCGGTTTTACGATTGGGTTTTGTTATTGCCCGATTATCCCGATTATAAAGAATACATTAAACAAAGCTGAAAATTGCCGATGTTTGCCGCGGCTTGCCCGTTTGGCTAATCTGCAAGCGATCTCCTCATCCACCCAAACTGCGCTGACGCTTGTTTCGGTCCCCCTTCCCCGCTGGGGAAGGCTAGGTTTGGCCGTACCGTCAGTAAAGATAAAACAAACGATAACACTTCTTAAGGGCGAACGGATTGTCTATAGAATTCGTTGCACGCTGTGAAGCCTTCCCCAGCGGGGAAGGGGGACTATTTTTGTCCCTGAAGGGACAAAAATGGTGGATGAGGAGATCGGGCTGATTTAGCATTTTGGGTTACATAAAAACCATTTAGTAAAGTTTTTGATCCAAGCTTTTTTCAAAAAGCTTGGTAGGGCTTGGGACAAAGTCCCAAATATAATAAGAACAGGAGAGATACCATGAACTACGTTTTAAAGGACCGTTATCCCGAAGAGGTTTTCCGTTATTTTGAAGAAATTTCCGCCATTCCCCGCGGCTCGGGCAACGAAAAGGGCATTGCCGACTACCTTTGCGCTTTCGCAAACGAAAAGGGTCTGCGCTTTGTCCGTGACGATCTGCACAACGTGGCGATCTTCAAGGGCGCCTCTGCGGGCAGAGAAAATGAGCCTGCGGTGATGCTGCAGGGACATACCGACATGGTGTGCGAAAAAAACGGCGACACCGTACACGATTTTGAAAAGGACGGTATCAAGCTGATCCTCGGCGAGGACGGCTGGCTGCGGGCTGACGGCACCACCCTTGGCGGGGATGACGGCTTTGCGGTGGCGACCATGCTTGCGATTTTGTCGGACGACAGCCTTTCCCATCCCGCCCTTGAATGTCTGTTCACCGTGCAGGAGGAAACCGGCCTTGGCGGCGCTTCCGAATTTGACTATTCGGTGCTGTCTGCCAAAAAGATCATCAATCTGGACACCGAGGACGAGGGCACTGCCGTAGCATCCTGTGCGGGTAGCATGAATCTGTCCTTCACCCTCAAGGAGGAGCAGATCCCTTTTGCGGGCAGTATCGTCAAGCTTTCCCTTCTGGGGCTGGCGGGCGGTCATTCGGGCACCGATATCGACAAGGGCAGAGCCAATTCCATTATGCTCATGGGCAGAATTCTCGGTATGCTCTACCGCGAGGAGCCCTTCAATCTGATTTCTTTGACGGGCGGCAACAAGCGCAACGCCATTCCCCGCGAATGCGAGGCGGTGATCGCCACCTTCGATGCGGATAAGGTCATCGAGCGCGCAAGAGCGCTGGTGGGTGAAATCCGCGCGGAAATGTCCGCCTCGGATGCGGGACTGCGCCTGAAGACCGGCAAGGCGCCCAAGCCCGAGACCATGTTTACTTATAAAGATACAAGCCGTGTGCTCAGCTTCCTTTCCCTTGTGCCAAACGGCGTGATCGCCATGTCAAACAGCAAACAGGGTCTTGTGGAGACCTCCTCCAACCTCGGGGTTGTGCGTACCGAAGGGGATAAGATCGAGTTCTCGGTCTACGCCCGCTCCTCGGTGGAGCCCTCTATGGACTACGTTCTTTGCAGAATGGAAAGAGTGGAGAAGGTCACGGGACTTGCCATGACCTTTGAGGACCGCGCCCCCGGCTGGGCGTTCAACCCCAGTTCCGAGCTGCAGAAGCAGTTTGTGGACTGCTGCAAGGCGCTTTACGGCAAGGAGGGCAAGGTGGAAGCCATCCACGCAGGCCTTGAATGCGGCATTATCTTGGAAAAGATGGGTGGTGGCGACGCCATTGCCATCGGTCCCGATATGCGGGACATCCACACGCCCGACGAGCGTCTGAACCTTGACTCGGTGCGCAGACTGTACCGCCTCGTGGTGGAGATGTTGAAATGATAAGAAAAATCGGAGCACCGACGGTGCTCCGATTTTTTGGTATATGATTATTGAGGTAATTTAAAGGTCTTGCTTTTCCAAGTGGTCTTATCCTTGCTTTCGGATGGATTGAAACACCATTTGATTGTCACGGAGTCACCGTCTTGTGTAAACTCATACAAGCTTTCCTTGAACGGACAAAACCCGTCGTCACCACCGGTTGCCTTCCCTAATAGAATCGGATTGTCATCATTTTTTTGATAATACACCTCGATGCCGCTTCCCAGTAAAAAACGCCATTCCTTGATGATGAGTTGCTCAGACGCATCTTGTAAGGGGATATAAATATCATCATAATATTCTCGCTCGGAATCACAACCACAAAAAGCAAGTAATACAACCAAACAACCCAATACAGCTGTTAAAGCTTTTTGACGGAAAGCGAATTTGTCCGAATGATTACCCAGTGTTACGCTGGTTCCGTTTTCGTTATTTGTCATAATTTCCATTGGCAGGATCCATCAGCTCTGCAATGGCTTCTTTGTAGGTGTTGGCGTTTACCAATTTTTGAAGGATTTCGGGGTCGGTGTTGTCCAATATACCGGATTTAGTACCGTCGGAGGTCTTTTTATAAATGGTAATTCGCCATCCGTCATAAACAAAATCTAGATCTTTGCCGCCATTTAAACTTACATAATAGCTTAAGTCCAAAATGTCATCCACATAATAGCTAAAATCCCCATACTTATTTTTGCAATTTGCAAAAATTGAATCATTCGGATCAATATTTGTTAAATCGGAATCAGGAAATGCATCCGGTGATATAGAGGGCATGTTGACTCGCATTCTTCTGTTCCATCCCCCAACATATTCTTCCGTCGAGTCCCATTCACTCCCAAAATACCATTGCCAGTATTCTTTGATATTCGTTACTGTTGAAGGCATTATTTCGAAGTATACACTATATAGCCATGTTTTGCCGGTTGCAGGATCTGTGTGCAAATATTTATATTGACAGCCTTGAGGGTCTCCTTGCCACCAACCGGCAGAATAAAACTCACCAAGCGCAGAAAACTGTTCCCAAGATAACCAGCCTGCAGAAGTATCTTCTTGCGCAATTTGACGGCGGTATTCCGCATAATCGGTGCAATTGATGCGTACCGCATCTTCGTCCAGACATTCTCCCGTTTGTAGTCTTCCCGGTTCGCTGTTAATAAATTTATTTACTTCTTCCTTTATTTCATTTTCATTATTTCCATTCTCGACAGTTTTGCCGGCACATCCGCTAAACAATAGTGCAGCTGCCAGTATCATAGTCGCAAATTGAAAACTTTTCTTCATACGTAAAACTCCTTTCAATCATCAAATTTCGCACGGTTTACGGTAAGCCAATACTGACATCCTGCACACATCACGTCACCGTTTTCCTCTGCGCTTGTTTTATTTTCGCCATAAATACAATATTCATTGTACATTCCCTCACTTATGTAGTAATCATTGCCCTCTGTGTTCACTTCATCAGTCGTGTAGTGTCCATTTACCTCATAATGATCAGGTGTTCCATATAAATGACCCAGTTCGTGTATAACTGTAGAACACTCATAATCAAAACTGGCTTTTTTGACCAAAAGTGCTGTTTCGCGTTGTAATCCTCCGATTGTATAATGTTCATTATCATCGTTTATGCTACATAAATCGTGTCCGGTAAATAACATTACCAAACCGGCAGTTGTATTATAATCGCGATTAAGAGTATCTGCTATATAACGATCCCTGCAATGACAAGTTACATTTTCAATTATATTCCCTTCAGTAGTGACACCTTCATGATTACATGTATTTCCGATGCAACTTATATCATCTCCGAACAGATCAATCGGGTTTTCGTTTAATGAAAATTTGAAATACAAACCGAAATTGGATAAATAGTAAGCCGTGGCATTTTTTAGATGATCAGTTATTCTATCAAAAGCAGTATCAACCATGTCATTGTATTTAGTATCATACAATGCATTTACTTGAATAACGTGCAATTTGTTGTCTTCTTCTAAAACATCTTGATTCATATTATCCGCTATCATCGACCATTGACGGTAGGCACTATGCGTTTGATGATTTCCCAGTGTTATGGTATTGCCCGAAGATTGGGCCAATGATAATAATGCCAAATTCTGTTCTTCCGTTGATTTTGGAAGCAAAATGCAATTCGTAAAGTAGTTGTTTTGACCATTAGAAACAATTTCAATTCTAAACAATTGATCATTTGTTACAGAAGTGCTTGTAACAGTTACAACTTTTACCGTTTCATTTACCACGGAAAGATACTTATTGCCGATTCGAATCGTGTAATAGCCGATGGGAGAATACGTGATCGTCCATATAGCAGATTCCATGTCTGTCAGGCTTTCGTATTTCATCACGGAATTATCGATTTGTATGAAATTTTCGGCACCCACGTTACGCATATAATAATTACCGCTTGGTAAACCTTGGATCGTAATTAGTATAAAGTCAGTATATTCCGTTCCGTTTATGGTGGTTTCAGCAAAAATTTTTACTTTTCCCGGCGCCAACATTGTAATTTCGCCTGTAGACGAATGAACAGTTGCAACGGATGTGTCGCTTGAACTCCATTGAACGTCGGTCAACGCCGGTTCTTCTCCGTATGCTACTGCAGTGAATCCAAGTTCCGCTATTGTGATCGGAGGACCGATCTTGGTAGTAACCGTAGGGGCTTTTGTGAGTTTTCCGGTAGATACTTTTCTGAATGCAATTCCGGCTTTGTTTAATTTAGTGAATTTCCAAAATTCAAATGTTATGTTTTGTGGCACAGAAAACTCCAGATCGTAATAGTAACATCCAATTCCAGGCTTTTCCAGACCGTATTCCAAAATTAACGCTTTTTCCGGTACAACCTTCGATATCAAATGACCACCTCGAATATACCACTTTGCATTGTCCGGTACTTCTCCCTCGATTGTGGTTAGTACTGCCGAAAACGTATCATTTTGCGCACCTTGTATCGATAATACATTCGATACATTTTCCATGTTGCGAAATACATATTCACCATCTTGCAAATGCTCAATCCACCAGTTTTCTTTGAGGGTTTCGGGAAGTGTATCCTTGGCCGTTCTTGCAGTAATATCCGTAGATGTCACTGCGTCTGGGCTTAAATAATAGTTTGTATTGAAATTATCCACTAAATATTGATTGAATATGGCATAAACCCCATTTTCCAAGACAACGTAAATTGTTTTGGTAATGGACGCGGTGGTGCCGTCTGACAAGGTCAAGGTGGCAGTGATTTCACTGGAGCCGAGTTTGTTAGCATGTACGGCGGCTGTTGCCAAGGTAGTCATCGTGCCCGAAGAAGTAATCGAAATTACCGAACTGTCAGAAACGGACCATGTAACCGCGTTGACGTGCGATGTTATATACAAATTGATCGTTTGACTTTCATTTTTGTACATAGTATCATCATAAATGACGAGAGGATCATAGATATAGGTCGCTTCCACGTAGGGACGGCGGGCGGTATTGGCGGTATTTTCGGAGGAATAGATCTTCTTTGCCACCGTGTTGTTTTTGCTGATCAGAATGAAGCCGGCGTTTATATTATGGTCGCCTTCCAACCACTGATTTGCAAGCTCCGTAATATTAAATTCACCCCAACCACCTACGGGAATAGTAGCAAAGCATTGATACGGATCGTAATACATACCGATATTATTCCATGTGGCAGTATTTTCCTGCCAGTTTGCGTTTGCCAACGGGTACAGACCGACCTCTTGCGCCACGCTGCTGTAATCGTATACGCGGAATTTTACGTTTGTAAACTCAAAGGCAGAGGCATAGGCAGCGCTGTTTTGGAAGCCCTTTAAACGAAATGCGGTCTTTCCGGTTCCCAGCGAAGAGGCACCGACGGTGTTGTACTGCATGGAACGGTAGCAGGCATCGGGCGCACCTTCAAACAGAACGATATCTTCAATGGCATTGGCTCCGTTTTCGTTATCCGAAACCGTAAAGGTCGGATCCACGGTAACGGGATAGGTTGCATCTTCAAGGAACGTAGGATCAACGGCAAGGGTAATGCGGTAGGTGGTGCCGCCGTTTGGGGTGACGGTCATTTCTCCAATGGAGAAGTCACCGTTTGCGTCATAGCTGATGACCTGACCTAAACGGATTTGCTGTGAAACGTCAATGCCGTCCCAAAGATACCATCCGCCCGCATCCTCTGCGGGGATCAATCCGTCGGTATTCAAAATGAACGAAAAGGCATTGACGTTGCCCTCACGCACAAGAAGGATATCTTCCTTCATGCCACAATACTTTAATACTTTAGCCTTATTTCTGTAGCAACACTCATATCATTTGGTAATTCATCCTCATCCAAACCAAAGAAAACCACAAGTGAACGTGTTTTACCCCACCACGCCATTGCGCATTCTCTGTGCATCAATATCGGGTATCCGGGAACACCTAACAGATCCACTATTTCAGAATACGTCATTCCTTGGACTACTTTTTCGGCATTTTCCAAAGAAACATAAGTCCAAACCGGAATTCCATAAATATGGGGAGTTGGAAGTTCTGCTACAGTATTATATCTTTTGGCAGCATATGCCGGGTTTGTATATACGACTAAAATGCTTCCGTCCGAGAGGATGAAATAATATGTTCGCTCACATTGGATGCTATAATAACACCAAGGTTCTGCGCCCATGAGATCAAGCGTAATTGCATAAAAAGCATGACTTTTTCCCAATGCATCGACTTCCTCTTCGGATATATATATCGGAACTTCCTGAAATTGTTCTGCATCCAAATAATCTATTCGATCTGTCATATGTGAAGGTCTGCTTTCCTCTTGTCCCATTAGAAATGCTTCCAATTCAAGTCGGGTTTGATCGGGATTCATATTAGGCTTGGTTGACGTATCCATTTCAGAGCCATCGATACTGTCAGTGCCGTCTGTTGTATCGGAACTATCGGGTGGGGTTGGTGTGTCCGGTGTATTGGGCACAGTAGAGCCGTCGGGGGGCTCCGGTGTTTCGGGAACATTCGGATTTTCCGAGTCACTATAATCCTCCCGGACAGGCGGGATCTGGTCATGTGGTAACTCGTTATTCTTTTTGTCTAGGTGAATACAAAATATAACGACCATTGCTGCGCAAAGTATACCTATAAAAACAGTGATTAAACAAAATTTGAATACTGATTTCATTTATTATTCCTCCGCATCGAAATATAAAATATTCATTGGGAAAACTTCAAAATAGCCGATAAATGAACTATACTCTGCACCTGTTGCATTATTCAATGAATAATTACGCGCTGCAATCAAAGGATCGGTTATAACTTCTCCCAGAGCATCGGTGCATATCACACTTGTCTTTCCTGGTTTATGTGACCATGTTCCATCCGGGTTTTGACGGTACCAGTGATAGTCTTTTCCTTTTTCCAGTTCATTCTCAAACGGAGTATTGTCTATCACCAACGCCACCTTATATGCGCCTTCTTGACATATATAATTCCGATCGACCTTTCTAATAGAAAATCCGGCAACTGTTGCATCTTGCATTACTAATTCGATTACATTGCCGCCGTCAAAATCAATACTGAGTGTTTTATTAGAGTTAATATCCAACATCCCGGGTTGCAACAGCATTATATAAATGCTGTTTTCTTTTTCTATGATATAACAAGTTTGATTATTTAAAACATATGCATAGCAATTGGTAGACTCGCAAATCGAAACTGAATTGTGATAATAATCCAAAATATAGTCATGAGTAATTGCACTTACAGGGTATATGGCATTATTCCAAATGTTCGGATTATACTTCAACATACAGTTGTTGCATTCATTACAATTATTACAACTGTTCGAATTATTCTCTCTAACAGGCAATTCCACATATACCGGCTGCATAATCCACTCATCTATAAAATCAGTATCATTCACATACAATCCTTGTTTTACTTCATCTGTGAACTCGTTTGTATTTAGTGATTCACCAACCGTCAACACAAAAGCTGTACCCTCTTTTGACACAGGTTGCAATTTGTATGCGCCGCTTTCGGTCATTTCAATAAACCACTGAGCATTTTCTGGATGCGTTGACAGGATCTGCGCGGTTCCGGTATTTGAAGAAACGCCAAGATAATGCCCCGGCACGGCTACCGATTCGATGGTATAATAGCCACCCGAAATGGAATAATGGAAATTCCACCGTTGCGATATATCACCGCCCCAGTATTTTTGGACAACCGGCGCATTTTCAGTTGTATTTTCTATTTCCAAGAATTTTTCTGTAATTCTATTATAGAAAGGAGATTCCGTATCTGTAGGTTCAATATATACTGTACTTTTATTTTGCAAAAAATACATATCTTCTTTAATCGGAATAACAACAACTCGAATAGATGCAGTAGTTGTAGACTGATCATCAGTGAATGTAATACTTGCATTAATTGTTGTTTCTCCTAGAGATACTCCCACTACATTTCCTTCAGTATCAATTCTTGCAATGCTAGTATCAGAAGAAGTAAAGTTAATCGAATAGGATTCAGGATTTAAGGTAATAGGAATTTCTTTGGTTTCATTAATAGCTACGGAAAAAACATTGGGTGAAGCTATTCCGTATCCATAGATTACTTCCACACATGGCCTTGCAGAAACGTTTGTGCTTTCGCATGAATGGAATTGTTTGTTGACGGTTGCGTTGTTAACGGTCAGCACGAATCCCGCTTCGGCATCATACGTATTCGATTTCCATTTGGATACTAAATCGGTTATATCAAAATTTGTTGTAGAGTTGCTTGCAAGTGTAGAACTACAGTTATAATTTGTGTCGTATCCATTTGCTAACGTATTCCATTTTACACTTGTCTCAGTCCATGCCGTAGTTGCGATAATGGGATACAGATTTACCGTTTGAGAAGAAGTTCCGCTGGCTTCTTTAATGCGCAATTTTGCAGAATACAGTTGGAAATCGTGCATTGTGTTAAAGGTTACGCTGTTATAAAGCCCGGGAATCTTGATAGCCGTCATTGCTTTTCCGTAGGAACCGCCGGCATTGCCCACGTTGTTATACTGAAAAGTGCCAAAGTTATAATTAGGGATTCCCTCAAATACAGGCGCATCTATAATTCCGGTAGTGTGATCATTTACAGTAAGTGTCGGATCCACGGTAACGGGATAGGTTGCGTCCTCAAGGAAGGTCGGATCAACGGCAAGGGTAATGCGGTAGGTGGTGCCGCCGTTTGGGGTGACGGTCATTTCTCCAATGGAGAAGTCACCGTTTGCGTCATAGCTGATGACCTGACCTAAACGAAGCTGACGGGTGTTGCTGATGCCGTCCCAAAGATACCATCCGCCCGCATCCTCTGCGGGGATCAATCCGTCGGTATTCAAAATGAACGAAAAGGTATTGACGTTGCTCTTGCGCACCAGCAGGATATCTTCCTTCATGCCGGTGTTGGTGGGGGTATACACCAGATGGGCGGTACTGCCAAAGGCATTGTGATACATCGCTTTGCCGTCAGCCTGCAAAAACAGCGTGTTTTCCCTTATAATTTCGGGGCGAAGGGTGACGGTATAGTTCTTGTAGGTAAAGCGCACACCCTGCGAAAGATCGGCAGGAAAGGTCATGGGCGTGTCGGTGGCAGTAACAGTATATGCAGAAGTATTCACTGCCCGCGCAAGGGCAGCGTTTGCTACGATACTGCTGCTTGACAGCGAAAGATTCTTTTCGATTGCGGTACCTGTATTGTCAATATACTTTACGGGCTCTGCCAGGATATAGGCGGTACGGGTGCCGTCTTCGTTTTCAAATACGTAGGAATTCAGGTCTTCCTCTGCGGGCAGACGGTTTGCGTGACCAGCCGCGCGGAAGGCAGCTTCGTCCACGTAATTCAAGATCTGAGAATTGGCAGTCAATCTTGCAAATACCTGCTCCTCGGTTTCGATGGGGGCAAGCTCAGTTGTGACCTGCTCTGAGATTTCACCTACGGCATAAGAAGGAAAGAGCGTGAAGATCGGCAAGAGCATCGAGAAAAACAAGAGAAATGCGGTGATACGAGGGGTAAATTTTGGTAAAAGCTGTCGTCTGATCTTCATAGATTCTTCCTCCTAAATTAAAAATTTTGAAAAAGCAAAAAGCGCCCTTTGTGCCCATGACGGGTACAAGGGCACTTGCCTTTATCTCTATGTTCAGTTTAGCATATTTTATACTGTTTGTCAACGCTTTGGGACAACTAACGTGTTTTTGGGATAATTGCAGGTTGTTTCGGCACAATGCACAAAAGACAAGGGGATTATTTGTGCAAAAAAACACCCCGACCATGCGGTCGGGGCTTACTTCATTTATTTGATTTCCTGTTCCAATGCATCAAATTCGGGGGTGCTGTAAAATTCACCGAGGGTGATTTCAAAGGCGTCGCAAAGCTTTTTGATGGTGACGCTTCCGGGGTTTTGGCTTTCGCCGTTTAAAATGCTTTTGATCGTAGATTGAGGCACAGCGGATAAATTGGCAAGCCCATTGGGCGTGATACCTCGTTGTTTGCACAACTCGCGAATACGGTATGCAATGGTTTCTGCTGTATTCATGCCCCCACCTCCAGTTGATTTATCACTAATATGATAGCCGAAATGAAAAATAGATATTAGTGATTGTTCACTAACATCAAAAAATGTGCTATAATAGCGATATATCACTAAGGAGGCTCATATGTCTGTTTGTACATTATTCGGTCACAGCAATTGTCCCGGTTTGGACAGGACTGTTTTGCAGAACGCTATGGAGGAATTGATCCAAAAAGGGGTCGATACGTTTTACGTTGGGACGCAGGGGGCGTTTGACCGCATGGCGCTTGCCTGCCTGAGAGAGCTTGGCAAGCGGTATCCGCATATTGCGTTTTCGGCGGTGCTTGCCTATCTTCCGCCCCCCAACATCGAATATGACCCCTATGAGGGACACAGCGTCTATCCGGAGGGCATGGAGATGGTACCCGGGAGATTTGCCATTGAGAGAAGAAATCAATGGATGATAGAAAGGGCAGAGATTTGTCTGTGCTACGTTACCCACAGGTGGGGCGGTGCGTACAAATTTGTCCGTCTTGCCAAACGCCGCGGCCTGAAGATCCTGAATCTTTCGGCATTAGAGATATAAAAGCACCCCGACCGTGCGGTCGGGGTGTACGTCCTTATATTTTGAGATCAGCAGCCGCAGCCACAGCCGCCGAGCAGACCCTTGTTATGAGAACCGTTTCCGCAGCAGCAGAACAGAATGATCAGCGCGATGATGATGATCCAGATGGTGCAGTCGTCGAACAAATTACACAGACAATTCATTATATTGCCTCCTTCCTTTGATGGGACGGGAAAGAATGATCCCGCCCTTCTGTACCAGAATATGCGAAAGGGCGGGATCGGTGAATCTTTATTTCAAGTGGATCTCATCTAAGTTCAGGAAGCCCGAGGCGTCGGCGGGGCCGGCAAGGGGCAGGGTGGCTTCGGCGTTGCAGCATTCGCAGTAGACGCGCACGCGCTCAGAGAGGATCTGGAAATTGTAGTAGGGGATCTCGCCCTCTTCCTTGCAGTAGCAGTGGATCTTTTCCTCCTCGTCCAATTCGCAGAGCATGAAGCGCACGATGTCCTCCACCTGCGGATCGGAAAGGAAGGCCTCCTCCTCGTCCTCGTTTTGGCGGCGCAGGGCGGCAAGGCTTTCGTAGCCCGCATCCTGCAGCATTTTCAGCAGCTGATTGCCGGTTTCCTCGATGGCGCCGTCCACCTTTTCCTTGCTGCCGATGAAGGCAAGATCAAGACCCGTATAGGGGCAGGGCAGGGTCAGCAGCTCACGGTCGAAGAAGGCGCCGCGGCTGATGGTGAAGGTGTGGGGCTTGGGGCAGACAAGACAGGGCACGGAAAGGCGGATCTTCTGATCGGAGGTGTACTCGATGGTGAGACTGCTTTCCTCGCAGGGGCAGTGCAGACGGATCAGATCCCCCGAAAGGGAGAACACGCCGATGATGCTGTACACCGACTGGGTACAGTGGGGGCAGCGGTAGGCGATGGTGGTTTTCTTTTGATCAAGAATCATATGGGAACCTCATTTTCCGTTGTTTCCGGGCTGCTCTGTCAGCCCCTTGGTGACCGATTTCGGCTTGGAAACGTTGACATCAAAGGACTCGATGTATCTGTCGTAAACGATCATTTGCTCAAAGGGCTGGGTGCTGGGCTTGCCTGCGTAGTAGATGTTCAGGTACAGCTCGTTGACCCCCGAAAGATCGTTGGGATCGGTGGGATCGGAGAATTTGATGCCGTCAAACAGAAGGCGGCGGAAGGTGTAGACGTAGCGGCTGCCCTTTGTAAAGCAGACGTCGCCGTAGGTATTGCCCTTGTCGTCGGTCAGGAAGAAATAGAAGATCTCCCCGTGGGGCAGAGCCTTCTGATTGTAGAGCTCCAGCAGATCCTCCTCGGCGTTCTGGTTCCAGCGCAGGGTCACCTGCAGCTGGCCGGAGTCGGGGCTGTAATAGATGTTGGTCACCCGCATGGTCTCTGCCTTGTTGAAGCTGTCGCGCTCGATCTGCTTGTGCGCATCGGTCTCGGGATCGGTCCACATATAGCTTGACATCTTCTGTCCGTAGAGCTTGAAATCTTCGCTTTTATTGTATGCGTCGATGCCCTTTTCGTTCCATAGGCATTTGGAAGCCATGTCGGGCTCCTGGATGGTGTATATACGGAAGAAAAGCGTGGCAAGCACGGCGAAGATGCTCGCCGTTACCACCGTTTTCAACACGATCTTCACGATCTTCTTGATCTTATAGTAGCGTTTGTAGCGAGGATCGTCCTCGAACGGGTCATAATTTCCGGAGTCGTTGTCGTCCATGTAATTGTCATAGTAGATGCTTTCGTCCATGTCGGCCTCCTGTTTGGATCACTGGTACTCAGTATAACACATTTTTTTGAAAATGGCAAGCAAAAAAGAAGAATACTCTTGAAAAAGAGTGGCAGTTTGTGCTACAATGAAAAAAGCCGATGGGAATATCCTTTCCCACAGGTGGAAGTTTATACGTAATGAGGAAATAATTATGGAAAATCAGATCCCCGCAACCCCGAAGAAGACCATATTTTCCGGCGTGCAGCCCAGCGGCGTGCTGACCATCGGAAACTATCTGGGTGCCATTCGCAACTGGGGTATGCTGCAAGAAGAATATAACTGCCACTACTGCGTGGTGGACCTGCACGCCATCACCGTGCGTCAGGTGCCCGCAGAGCTGCGTCGCCGCATCTACGAGACCCTTGCCATCTACATCGCCTGCGGACTGGATCCCGAAAAGAACACACTGTTCGTGCAAAGCCACGTGCCCTGCCACGCGGAGCTTGGCTGGGTGCTGGACTGCTACACCATGTTCGGCGAGCTGTCCCGTATGACCCAGTTCAAGGACAAGTCTGCCCGTCATGCCGACAACATCAACGCGGGACTGTTCACCTATCCCTCCCTGATGGCTGCCGATATTCTTTTGTATCAGACCGACCTTGTGCCGGTGGGTCAGGACCAGATGCAGCATCTGGAGCTGGCGCGCGATATTGCCAACCGCTTCAACGGTCTGTACAGCGATACCTTCCGCGTGCCCGAGGGATTCATTCCCAAGACCGGTGCGCGCATCATGTCGCTGTCCGATCCCACCCGCAAGATGAGCAAGTCGGACGAGAACCCCAACGGCTTCGTTTCGCTGCTTGACGAAAAGGACGTCATTATCCGCAAGTTCAAGCGTGCTGTGACCGACTCGGGAAGCGAGGTGCGCTTCGGCGAAGGCAAGGAGGGTGTCAACAACCTCATCAACATCTACGCATCCTTCACGGGAAAGACCGTGGAAGAGGTGGAAAAGGAATTTGAAGGCAAGGGCTACGGCGACTTCAAGCTGGCTGTGGGCGAAGTGACCGCCGACACCCTGACGCCCATTCAGACCGAATTCAAGCGTCTGATGGCGGACAAGGCGTTCCTTGAGGGCGTCATGAAGAGCGGCGCAGAGCGTGCTTACCGCACCGCCCGCAAGACCATGTCTAAGGTCTACCGCAAGATCGGATTTGTGCAGATATGATGCCAAGAGACAAAAAGCTGTTTCTGCTGGACATGGACGGCACACTGTATCTGGGAAACGAGCTGTTTGACTGTACGCTGCCGTTTTTGCAAAAGGTCAAGGAGAACGGTGGAAAATACCTGTTTTTGACCAACAATTCCAGCAAAAGCGCTCTTTCCTACGTGGAAAAGCTGAAACGGCTGGGCATTGAGGCGGGCGCGGATGAATTCGTCACCTCGGTCAATGCCACCACCCGGTACCTGCTTACCAACCACAAAAACGATAAGATCTATGCCTTCGGCACTGCCTCGTTCAGACGGGAGCTGCAGGAAAACGGTCTGCAGATCGTCACAAAGCCGGAGGATGACGTTTCGGTGCTGGTCATCGGTTTTGATACCGAGCTGACCTTTGAAAAATTGGAGCACGCCTGCATTCTGCTGAACCGCGGCGTTGCCTTCGTTGCCACCAATCCTGACTGGGTGTGTCCCACCGAGTACGGCTCGGTGCCCGATTGCGGCTCGGTGTGCGAGATGCTCTTCCGTGCCACGGGTAGACGCCCGAGGGTCATCGGCAAGCCCCAGCCCGACATGGTGTACATGGCACTAAGCAAGATGGACTGCGAGCCCAAGGACGCACTGCTCATTGGTGACCGTCTGTATACCGACATTGCCTGCGGAAACGCCGCGGGCATCGACACAGCCTTCGTTCTTTCGGGCGAGGGAACTCTTGACGACATCGAAAAGACAGGAGTGAAACCCACCTTTGTTTTGAAGGACGTGGGAGAAGTGTACGGAGCATAAGAAAAAGGCTTTCCCGTTTGGGAAAGCCTTTTTGACGTTTATTGGGGTGTCAGAGTGAACCAGTTCAGGTTCATGGCGGTAGCAAACACCAGCTTGATGGTGTGCTCGCCCTTGGTGAGCTTGGCTTCAAGGTCGCTTTCCAGCGTGTGCCAGTTGCTCCAGCTGCCGCTGCCCTCTGCCCACAGGAAGGTACCGATCAGAGTGTCGTCCACGTATACCTTGAAGGAGGCGTTGGTGTTGTCGGCGGTGGCGCGGAAGGTGAAGCCGTAGGTGCCCTCCTTCTTCACGTCCAGATTGTAGATGATGTGTCTGCCGTCCTGGCAGTAGTTGGGGACGATGCCGCCGTCGGTATCGGAGCAGCTTTCAAAGCCGATGCCGTCCGATTTCTCGGCAAGCTCCGATGCCTTGATCTTGGTCTCGCCGTTCACGGTGTGCACGGGAACCACCACGGGAGGCGGATTGATCATGCGCTCCATGGAGCCGCTCTTGAGGGCGATCTCCAGCATGCGCTTGGCGCTGTTGTACAGATCGATGTAGGTCAGCTCGCCGCAGCGGTAGGCTGCCAGAGTGGATTCGGGGTAGCCCCAGCTCATCTTGGCATCGTTGCCTGCTGCGATCTCGCGGAACTGCTGGGAGTGTGCGCCCCAGTCGGTGCAGACAAAGCCCTTGAAGCCCCATTCCTCACGCAGAATGCCGGTCAGCAGCTCTCTGTTTTCGGAGTTGAACATTCCGTTAGCGGTGTTGTAGGTGGTCATCACCGACCAGGGGTCGGCTTCCTTGATACAGATCTCAAATGCCTTCAGATAGATCTCTCTGGCAGCGCGCAGGCTGATGTGGCTATCGCCGTCCACGCGGTAGGATTCGCGGCTGTTTGCGTACAGATGCTTGATCATAACGCCCGCGCCCTTGACCGACTGAACGCCCTGAGTGATGGCGGACGCCATCTTACCGGTGAGCAGAGGATCCTCGGAGTAGTATTCGAAGTTACGGCCGCCCAGCGGGTCGCGGTGGATGTTGATACCGGGTGCCAGCCATACGTCCACGCCGGCAGCGAAGCATTCCTCGCCCACCTTCTGACCCACAGCGTAGATCAGCTCGGTGTTCCAGGAGCAGGCAAGTGCGGTCTCGATGGGCCATGCCACCTGTGCTACCGCCAGATCAAGACCTGCGGGACCGTCGGAGGTATCCACGAAGGGGACGCCCTTGTTCGTAAGACCTGCCAGCGAGCCGTCGCCGCGGCTGACGTTGGCGCCGTGACCGCAGAGCAGGTAGATCATGTCGGAGGGAGAAAGGGTCTTGAGGAAGGATTCCAGCAGCTCGGGATTTTCGTATACCTGCTTGAAGTCCATCTTCTTGGAGGGGGTAAAGACCTTCTGAGGCTTGCCCAGCAGGCTCTTTTCGCCCGCGCCCGAGCCGTCGTCGAGGGTCAGGGTGGAAAGCAGAATGGTATCGGTGACCGCCTTGGCAAGGCTGATCTCAACCTTGTTGACACCCTCCTTCAGGGTGATGGCGATGCCGGCGGTCTGCTTGATCGTAAACTTGTTGCCGGTGGGGGTCAGAGGAGGAGTCATGGGCTGCTTGGCACCGTTGACCGTGACGACAAAGGCGTTCGGTACGGTGGCGCTGCCGCCATGTCCAAAGCCAAGGGTCAGGGTATACTTGCCCTCAGCGGGGGGAGTGAAGGTGAAGATCAGGGAGTTGCCGCCCGACATATTCATGCCGTAGACGGATCCGTCGGTGTTTGCGTCCAGCTGAGTCTGGCTGTACTGCACCAGATAGTCGCTGGCGGGAACGATGGTCTTACCCTTAGAAAGCTCAATGGAGGCGGAGCCGGTGTAGATGTTTTCGTAGGTTCCGTCCGCAGTCAGTCGCTGACCGAGGGTGACGTTTGAAAGCAGGTCGGTCAGCTGCTTGGTGACGGTGTCCTTGTTCAAGCGGTAGGTGTGGATCACACCGCGCTCGCCCGCATTCTTGATGGAATTGCCCAGATAGAGGTTGTAGTCGCCCGTTTCCATGACGTAGGCGTATTTCTGCACCTTGCCGGTGTCGTCAAAGCGCGCCATGTCGGTCACGGCGAAGGTGAGCTTCAGCGTCTGGCTTTCGCCGGGCTGCAGAAGATCGGTCTTGGCGAAGGCTGCCAGGCATTTGCCGGGAGCGCCGAGCAGTCCCTTGGGAGCGGAGTAGTACAGCTGTACCACCTCCATGCCCGCTAAACTTCCGGTGTTCTTGACGGAAACGGTGGCTTCGATGTAGGTGCCGTCGCACTTGACGGTGGGGGCGCCGATCTCAAAGGAGGTGTAGGAAAGACCGTAGCCGAAGGGGTAGTTTACCTTTTCGTAATTCGGGTCAAAGGTTTCGAAATAGCGGTAACCCACGTAGATATCCTCGCTGTAGGTGGCGTATACCGACGAAGAATTGAAGTTCTTGGAGGAGGGATAGTCGTCGTAGGAGGACGCCATGGTGTCGGCGAGCTTGCCCGAGGGGTTCACGTCGCCCACCAGCACGTCTGCCAGGGCGTTTCCGCCCTCAAGTCCGGGCTGCCATGCGATCAGCACCGAGTCGATCTCGGGGTAGTCCGCAAGGAAGGAGGAATCCATTACGGTACCGATGTTCAGTACCACGGTGACGCCCTTGAAGCCAGCGCTGCAAACGTTCTTGAGCAGATTCTTTTCGGCGGTGGACAGATAGTACTTGTCCTTTGTTACGTCCACGTTTTCGCCCGAATTGCGCGAGATAAAAACGATCGCCTTGTTTGCTTGCTTGGCGGCAGTCATGGCATCCGGCGCAGTGGGTGTGTAGTTGGTGCTCTTTTCGTAGGCTTCGGAAAGCTTGTCGTACAGCTTGACCTTTCCTTCCTCTACCTTGTTTTTAATGCCCTGCAGGGCATTGATGATGTAAAGCGCGTTCACGTCGCCGCTGCCGGTACCGCCCTTGATGAAATTGATCTGGGCAGAGCCGAAGAGCGCCACGGTGTCGTCCTTGGTAAGAGGAAGGGTGCCCTTGCTGTTTTCCAGCAGCACCATACCCTCGGCGCCCGCGTAACGCGAAAGCTCGATGTCGGTCATGTTTTTAAAGGCTTCGTCCATCGTGAGCGCGGTCACGGGAGGATCCACCTTGTCGGCGTTGATGCCCTCCACGTCCTCTTGGGAGGGAGGTGTGCCGGGGTCGCTACCCTCAGGCTGCTCGTCGGGGGTGGTGCCGCCCTGATCGGGGCTCGCTCCGGAGCTCTTCTTTCCGCCGCAGCCCACAAGGGCAGTCAGCAGGAAGGAGGCGCACAGCAGAAGACAGATGAGCTGATAAAAGCGTTTTGAGGTAACCATAGTTCTTCTCCTTTTTCGGATATCGTATCATGGGAAAATATCCATGTATACATTATAATCAAAGCGATCGCCGATGTCAAGCATGATCGGCGATCGTTAAGAATTATTTTTGTCACATTAAAACACCAAAGCGGCGAACAAAGGGATGGTCAGTACACAGCAGAGGACGCTTATGATGATGGCGCAGGCGGATACCTCTTCCTCGCTGTGGTGGATCTCCGCAAGACTTAAGATCACGGCAGCACAGGGGGTGGCGGAGAGCATCACGAGGCAGGCACGGAAGGAAAAGGGCAGGGGCAGCGTCAGGCTGACAGCGTAACAAAGCAGCGGAAAGAGCACCAGCTTGAAGACGCTTATGAGGTATGCCTTTTTGCAAAGGAACACCCGACGCAGAGGCATGGACGCAAGGCGGATGCCCAGAATGAACATACAAAGCGGAGTGGTCAGTCCGCCCAGCACGTGTGCGCCGTTTTGCACGAAATCGGGAAGTCTTTCGCCGATGCCGAAGAGGTAGATCGGCAGCCCGACGGCAAGACCGAAGGTGCTGGGATTGAGCAGTGCCGAACGCAGCGAAACGTATTTCTTATCTCCCGTCAGGCAAAAGACGCCCAGTGTAAAGACCAGCACGTTCATGGAAACGGTGAAGCAGATGGCGTAGCAGGCGACCTCGGGATTGCCCGGCAGCAGCGCCTTGACCACGGGGATGCCGAAGAAGCCCACGTTTCCGCAGGTGGCGCCCATGGCGAGCATGCGCCTTGCGGCATGGCGGCTGGCACCGGTACTGAAAAAGATCGCCAAGAAGAAGACCGCCTGCAAAAAGAAGGTCAGCAGGAAGAACAGCCCCATGTGCAAAAGCCCGGTTTTGTCAAAGGGCAGGGAAAGGAAGGAGGAGATCACCATGAAGGGGGTGCCCACGTAGAGCAGCAGCCCCGAAAGGGTGGACAGATGCTCGGGCTTTGCCTTGCCCATTTTGCAAACGGTAAAGCCGGGCAGCATATAAAACAGTGCCAGAAGAGTGACCGACAGCGCGATCTTAAAATACAAAACCCTCTCTCCCTTCCTTGATTTTTCCCCTCATTTTAGCACACAAACGCGCGTTTGGCAAGACGGCACATGAAAAAATGCCCAAATCGAAGCGTTTTTCGTCCTCATTTTTGTTCTCAATAAAAAAATTTCAAAAAAAATGCAAAAAACCCTTGAAATTTTCGTTTGTTCGTGATAGGATAGTGTGCGATTGAAATTGTACCCTTTCGTAAGGAGGTGAAAAGAATGCCGAATATCAAGTCTGCCAAGAAGCGCGTGCTCGTAATCGAGAAGAAGACTCTGCAGAACAAAATGTTCAAATCGGCTTTCAAGACGATTGTAAAGAAGTACGAAGCAGCAGTAGCAGCAGGCGACAAGGAAGCTGCCATCGCTCTGTACCGTGAGGTTGTGAAGGTGACCGACAAGGCTGTTGCCAAGGGAATCCTGCACGCAAACAACGCTGCCAGAAAGAAGAGCCGTTTCACTGTTATGCTCAACGCTATGGCATAATCGAATATCGATAACAAGCACGAGATACCTTGGTATCTCGTTTTTGTTTTATATGCACAAATCGGGGAAGGGAAATATGGTCAGATTGCCATATTTACTTCCCCCCCGATTTTTTGCTATAATGAAGGTGAAGAAAAATACGGGGAGGAAAACGCCCATGAACGAGGAAACTTTTTGTTAAAATGACTTTTGAGTGTTGACAGATGAATATAATACTGAATATTTATGAAAGGATGCTTATCATGAAAAAACAGTATTTATTTTATTGTTGACCGCTTGTACGATTCTTCCTTGTTTGAATGGATTTTCGGTAACGGCGCCGGACACCCTGACCGATGACAGCGTTGTTTCTCCCGCGCCCGAGGCATCGGAATCCGATAACGTATATATTACCGTTCAGTTTGCAAGCGACTATTTGGAGGATGAAACGTATTTGGAGCCGAAGGCAGCCCGCGAAAATGCCAAGAGCAGACAAAATGCTTATTCGAAAAGCTATCATCAGACACCGGTAACTTGGCTTGTAAAGGCAACGCCTGTTCCGTACAATCAGTCGGGTGGGGACTGTTATGTGCCGGATTATAATATTTATTTATATAATCCATCCGGCTTAGTTGTTGCACAATCGCTGTATTCGGATGGCAATGTGGAATTGCTACGATATGTAGCGTCAGTTTCCGGAACGTATAAACTGAAAATAGTAGCGAATGAAAATGTATCGCAAACGATAACTTGCGGATTGAGTATTTCATGGTAGGTGATTGATATGAAAAAAATGATAGTATTGACATCTCTTTTGATGATCATATTTCTTTTCTCCTGCGGCGGAAGAAATGGCGAAAAGAACGGTGCGCTCGCAACCCCTCCCGAAGTTGACGGCTCCGAGAATTTGATTGTCGGCTCTCAAACAGAAAATCTTGAGGATGATACGGCTTTGGAGAATGATATTAATTCCCCCGAAGAGCCTGTATCTGTACCGCTTGAATGGTTTTTCCCATTCTTGCACGACCATCCAAACGTTGAAGAGTGCGATGGAAAAGAATGCTTGAAAATAGAGATTGTGCGGGATACGGAAACGGTTCAAACGTATCTGGACATGATGAAGGAAAGAACCGCAGAAGCTTTTGGGACTTTTAAAGTTTTTCTTGATAGAGAGTGGCGTGAAGATGGTATACTGGCACAGCAGTTGGAACATTATAAGAGAAGTGTGATTGCACTTGGACATTGCGACGAGGCGTATTTCGAGAATTACGATTTAATTCTTATTCACACCTGCAATCCGAATTTTGGCTATGATAAGGCGGATATGACCTGTCAAGTGATAGAGGGCGAAGGAAAAAAACAATTGCAGGTGGATATCGTTTATAAAGAATTGGGCTTCCCCGATTTGCGCATGCCGGTCATAATCGCTTTGTGTGTGGATAAGTCGCTTGGCATTGAGAGCACCGATGATATTATCTTGGTAACCAAAATAGATTATTGATAGTAAGAAGAATAACACTTAAAAGCGCAAAACATAGGAGGAAAACAACATGAAAAAACATCTTGCTTTTTTACTTGCTCTTTTGATGGCGCTTTCCCTCGTTGCCTGCGGCGGAGAAAATGGCGAAAAGAACGGTGCGCTCGCAACCCCTCCCGAAGTTGACGGATCTGCGGATGCAGTTGGTGATAACTTACCCAATTGTGATGATTCAAAGTTGCCCCTCGATGACACCACAACGAAAGAACGTGTGGCGTTTCAGCAGTCTTTGCGGATATACAGTACAAATTTTGCATCGGACGAACCGTCTTCTCATTTGCGTGTAATTTCTTCTAAAGAAGATTTTGAGGCTGCGACCAAAGGACTGTCGCTGACTGATGAGATAAAAACCAAGTATGAAAAATTACCCGGCGGCTATTTTGACAATTTTTCGTGGTGTTTATTTGTTATGGAACGGGGTAGCAGTACCATCGTTCCTACCATCCAAAAAGTGGAACGGATCACATCGAAGAACGGTGACGTTTCGTATGCAATTACTTGGTATGACAATTTGCCTGTGAACGGTATGAATATGGATGATATGCGTTGGGTGCTGCTGATTGAGGATTGCTCGGGAGACATGACGAATGAAAACGTTTCGCTTGTGTACGTGGAGTAATAATCAACAGTGGAGGTATCACAAATGAAAAAACATCTTGCTATTTTACTTGCCCTTTTGATGGCGCTTTCCCTCGTTGCCTGCGGCGGTGCTGCAGAGAAGGAGAAAAATGGCGATGATCCGATATCTTTACCGGATGAAAACGGAAACGCTCAAACCGGAACAGAGAATAAAGATCCCGACCAAACGCCCGATACCGAGCCCCCCGTGACAGAGCTGTCTTATGACGCGACCTATTTTGCGATTTATAACACCAAATTCGGAAGAGATCCCTTTTCTTTCCAAAGCGTCATCAAAGACCGTCAAGCGGTTGTGGATTTTATGACGCAGACTAAGGTTGCGACAGGTGATTACAGTGTATTCTTTGATCCCTATCACAGCGATTTCTTTGACGAGCACGTGTTGGTTGCTTTGTATTTCAGCGAGATGCTCGGGGCTTACCCTGTGGTGGACGGTTGCGCAAAAAAAGACCAAAAGCTGCACTTGACGGTTGCCACGGTATGTGAGCAAGGATATCAAGTCAATGGAAAGCATGGGGTCATGATCCTTCTTTCTCTGGACAAGGATGCTGCCATCGAAGATCTGACGGTTGATTTTACTTCGCGCAGTACCGCGGATGAAACGGAATACAATGCGGCTTGCGACCTGTACAAAAGGGGTCCCATGCCGATGGGCGAAGCGCTTGACTTTACCGTTGCCAAGAGTATTGGGGTGAGGGCGGAAGACGTTAAGGGATATACCTGCTCCGTTGATGAGGCGTTGGTGCTTGACAGTGCCGAGGCGCTTGCGAATTTTGAACGCCAAAATGTAGATCTTGGCGAGTATGACGAAGCCTTTTTTGAAACAAAAGCCTTGGTTTTGGTGTTTGCCCGTCCTGTTTCGTCTACGCAGATTCCCTTTACTGCCGTCACGGATTTTTATGGTATAACGGACGAGGACGGAAATAAAGCCTTTCGAATGACTGTGAAATACGACGTGCAGCTGACGGGAACCGATGATCTCAATTGGATCTGCTATATCGTGGAAACCGATGCCAATGCGGAATTGGCAAAGGCGGGAGTGCAGACCTCTCACGTTTACATCAATACCCGACGACCTTAAAATAACCACTTGCGACGGACTGCTTTTGCGGTCCGTCTTTTTTGTTGCAAGTGCGTAAAATTTTCCCATACCCCTTGTATTTTCGATCGGTTTTTGATAATATATATTGTGTATACCCATTTTTGATTTCGAGAGGTACGTATGACGCTTTCTTTTTCGATACTGTCGGGTGTGATCCAAGGACTTGCGGAGTTTCTGCCCATTTCCTCTTCGGGGCATCTGGCGATCTTTCAAAATATATTCGGTATGTCGGATGGCAGTGCCATCACTGCCTTTAACGTGCTGTTGCACGTGGGGACCCTGCTTGCGGTGCTCATCGTGTACTGGCGGGACGTCTTTTCGCTCATCCCCGCGTTCTTCACCCTTTGCAAAAAGCTTTTTGCAAAGAAATTCGGGTTTCGGTATTACACCGAAAGCGAACGGCTGCTGATCCTCATGGTGATCGCCACCCTGCCGCTGATCGTTGTGGCAGCTCTCGGGCTGGACGACTATCTGGAGGCGATCAACGGTTGCCTTTGGGCGATCGGTGCCATCCTTGTGTTCAACGGCTTCGTGCTGATCCTTTCGGACAGGATCGGAAAACAGGATACAAGCGTTGGTGCGCTGAAGCCCCTTCGGGCGCTCTGCGTCGGTCTTTGCCAGATGTGCGCGCTGCTGCCCGGACTTTCGCGCAGCGGCTCCACCATCACGGGCGGATTGTTCATGGGACTGAAGCGTGAGGACGCTGTTAAATTTTCGTTTTTACTTTCCATTCCCGCCATCCTCGGAGCCGCGGTGCTGGAGCTGCCCGAGCTGTTTTCGGGGGAAGCTGCCGTCTCGTCCGGCGAGTGGGGCGTTTATATCGCGGGGGCTGCGGTGGCTGCCATCGTCGGCGTGCTTGCCATGAAGCTTTTGCAGTATATTTCCCGTAAAGCCAATTTCAGCAGCTTTTCCTTCTACTGCTTTGCCATTGGCGTATTTGCCATCGTGTACGATATCGTACGATGAATTACAGAAAGGATCGATCCATGAAGTCTAAACAAAACGATACCAGAAAGCAAAAAAGACAGGGCACGGAGCCGAGCGACGCACAGCGCGCACGGGCAGAGGCAAGAGCCCGCGCCAAGAACGATCCCGTAAGACAGGAGAAGGTAGCGCAGATCGTTTCCATCGTGCTGGGCATTGTGGCGCTGCTGTTCATTGTGTCCTTTATTTTCAAGGGCGTGAACGAAAGCGGATTTTTCGGACGCATCTTCGGCGATCTGCTGTACGGTCTGTTCTCGCTGCCTGCCTGGATGATTCCCATGCTGCTGTTCTACTTTGCGGCGGTCTACCGCAAGGAGAGCGTAAACGGCACGCTGTTTGTACGCGTTGCCATGACGGTGGCGGCATTTTTGACCTTCCTTTGCATCTATTTCTATTTCTCGGTGGGACTTGCGGGCGCGGAGTTCTCCCTTTCCCCTGTTTCCATTTGGCGTGACGGTCAGAGCTTCCGCGGCTCGGGACTTGTGGGAAGCTATCTTGGATATGCGATCTTTCGCGTGTTCGGCAAGGTGGGCACTCCCATCGTGCTGTTCCCTCTGTTTGCGGTGCTTTTGGTGTTCCTCTTCGGATGGACACCCAGACAGGCGTACCTCTACTGCAAGGGCAAGCTGCTTTCGCTTTACGGTGCGTACAAGCTGCGCAGAGAAGAAAGCAAACGAATCAAGCAAGAGCAGCAGGGAAGGACTGCCCCTGCGGGTGCTGCGACCGTCAGTGCAAGGCATGGCGGTGGAAAGCAGCCCGCTGCCTCCCGTGCCGACAACAATGACGTGCTGAACGAAGGCAGTGCCAAAAGAGCGGACCTTCAGGAGCTGGGCATTGACATCGAAACGGGTGAGGTGCTGGATGAAAACGCCATTGCAGCGCCAAAGATCCATGCTTACGGCATGGCGGAGGCTGCAGCAAGGGAGGATTCCCGTCAGTCAAGACTGAAGGGAGGCACGGCAGCCGACATCGACACGCTCGGTGATTTTTCGCAGCCGAGGGTTGCCTCCGTGACGCCTGCTCCCGTGACAGCTGCCCCCGAGCCCCCTGCGCCTGCCAAGCGTCCCACCCCTGCCACCCCGAGGGAGAAAATGCCCGTCGAGGCGGATCCCATTCC
>SVRH01000102.1 GCA_015064925.1 Oscillospiraceae bacterium
AAGATCAAAAATGATGTGATTATTGATCTTGGCGAAGAAAAGGAAGTCAATAAGATCGTTCTGTACCCCGTTTCGGATGCTTACGGCGCTAAGGTCTTCGTTTCCACAGACGGAACCACCTATTCCGCATTCGGTGAAATGAAAGTGGGCGGCAGCTATACGCTGTTTGGCGAAGGCACCTGCCGCTACATTAAGATCGTTCCCACCGATACCGTTAATGATAACTTCAGTGCATACGAGATCGAAATTCTCGCAAAAGCAGAATCCACCGAGCCTCCTGCCGAAGAAGACGCTGTTGTGAAATTTGAAGGACACCAGATGGGAACCGACGGCGATTCCATCCGCTTCATCGGCTCCATCTCCGGTCTTGACTATGAAACCGTTGATCTGCAGATCACCGTTACAGGGGATGCCGAAAGAACCTTCAGTAATCCCACCGCCAAGGTATTCCAGGTTCTGAGAGGCAGCATTGCCGGTATCAATCAGGCAATTGCAGCCACCTCCAAATCCGGTGTGACCGGAGAAGGCGTTTCCGTGATCAATGCGGATTACCTGTTCGGCTACGCCATCACAGGCATCGACGCAGGCACCTACACCTTTGAGATCGTTCCCGTGGCAACCACCTTCGACGGAACCGTGATCAAGGGCGAGACCGCAACCATCACCGTAACCATCGAGTAATAAAGGAGTTAAATCATGGAAAAGAAAATTTTTGAACTCCCCGAGGCAACCGTCACCCTGTTTGAGGCAGAAGACATTCTGACCCTCAGCCCCGGTGAAGACGGTAACATCCCCGAAATTTCTTGGTAAATTCCAAAACACAAAGAAGGCGCAGCCAAATGGCTGCGCCTTCCTTCATATAAACAAAAAAGCACGTGCTCAACGCCACAAGCCCGTGCTTTTCATTTTAAAAACCTGTTTTCATATACTTGGGCGTTCAGCGTATAGCCCGCCGCCATGAGGCACTTCACCTTGAGCGCCACCAGATTCGGGTCGGTTTCGGTGAGGGCGGCAATCTGCTCGCCGCTCATGCCTTTTGCGATATACGCAAGCATTTCGTCGTCGGGCAGCAGCAGCTCTGCGGCAAAGAGATTTGCCTCGTATTCCCGCACAGACGAAGGATCGTACAGCGCAACCTCCTCCATGGGAGCGTTTTTGGCAAAATCACGGTGCAGCTGATCGTGCCCCAGCTCGTGCGCACACACCACGCGGTTCAGCCATTCTTCGTTGTTGGCGTTGATAAAAATAAAGCGATTGCGGGCAATGACAGTGTACATGCCCTTCAGCGTTTTAAAATCGTCTCGGTATCGCACCGCCACTCCCAGGGCATCCGCCATGGCAAAGGGATCTCGTGTTTTGTACTTTTGCACCAGCTCCGCCGCCTTCTGTACCGCGCGGCTTCTTGCTTCCTTCAATCTCGTTCCAAAGCTCATATCCAAAAATTCCCCTCTCAAAAAAACACCCAAAGTTGCGTTTTTTGCTATTGACAAAGTGCAAGACTGGGTGCTATACTATAGCCACCCAATGTTGCGCTTACAGTATAGCACAACCCACTCAATTTGTCAAGAGGTGTCAAAATATGGATCGCACGATTTTGCACTGTGATATGAATAATTTTTTCGCAAGCGTGGAATGCATGATGGATCCTTCCCTCAAAAAGCACCCCATTGCCGTTTGCGGCAACGTGGAGGAGCGGCACGGCATCGTGCTTGCCAAAAACGAATCCGCCAAAAAATGCGGTGTCAAGACCGGAGAGGCGCTCTGGCAGGCGAAGCAGAAATGCCCCGGACTGGTGGCCGTCCCCCCACACTACGACGAATACGTCAGAATGTCGCGTCTGGCAAGACAGATCTACGGCCGCTATACCGAGCTGGTGGAGCCCTTTGGGCTGGACGAATGCTGGCTGGATCTGACAGCGGGGCTGCGCTTCATCGGAACAGGTGATCACATCGCAAACGAGCTACGGCAAACCATGCGCGAGGAGCTGGGGCTGACCATTTCGGTGGGCGTTTCCTTCAACAAGGTTTTTGCCAAGCTGGGCTCGGACATGAAAAAGCCCGACGCTGTGACCTTCATTCCCCAAGAGAGCTTTCGCGAAAAAATATGGCATTTGCCCGCCTCTGAGCTACTGGGCGTGGGACAAAAGACCGCCAAAAAGCTGGAAAGCTGGGGCATACGCACCATCGGAGATCTGGCGCGCCACTCCGAGGACTCACTCGTGCGCATCCTCGGCAAAAACGGTGCGATGCTGCGTCGCTTTGCCAATGGCGAGGATCGCTCCCCTGTGCTTGCCGAGTCTGACTTTCCGCCCGCCAAGTCGGTGGGTCACGGCATCACCACCCTTGCGGATCTGACCGAGGACGAAGAGGTCTGGCGGGTGATGCTGGAGCTTTGTCAGGAGATCGGGCATCGGCTGTACAGTTTGGGACAAAAGGCGGGCGGTGTTTCCGTTACCGTCAAGGACAAGGATCTGCACACCAAGCAGTGGCAGGGCCCGCTCTGCCCTTCCGTCGGCAGCCCCTATCTCATCGCTCAAAAGGCCTTTTCCCTATACCAAAGCGGCTACGACCGAAAGAAGCCCATTCGCGCAGTGGCGGTCACGGCCATCCAACTGCTCCCGAAAAACGCCCCCGATCAGCTCGACATTTTTTCGCAGGGAGACGATACGCTGCGCAGAGAAAGGCTGGAAGGAGCCATCGAGGCACTACGGGAGCGCTTCGGAGAGCGCATCCTGCGCAATGCATGCCTTTTGCACAACCCGAAAATGCCGGGCGAGCATCCTCCCGTCTGCCTGCCTCCTGCGATACGGTGAGGTGGGTATGCAATATAAAAAAGTTTACGTCGCCGTGGAGCTGCTGGTGCGCACCGATGGCTCCGTACGTCCGCAATATATGATCTGGGAGGACGGAACCTCCTATCCCATCGACCGCGTTCTGCATATTACCCCCGCCGCCTCCTTGAAGGTGGGGGGCAGAGGCATCCGCTATACCGTCGTCATCGGCGGCAGAGAACGCCATCTTTTTGAAGAAAACGGGCGGTGGTTCGTGGAGGCGCGACAATCATAAAATGCCACAAAGCTCACTGTTTTTGTGGCATTTTTACTTATTTTGCAACACAATCTAAAGCAAACCTCCAACACACGCGTAAATTTGTAAAAAATGTGAACGCAAGATTACATTGTTAACAATTTATTCATATTTTGTTCACTATTACATTCTCGGTTATGGTATACTGTACATATGTTTATATGAAAGGATGGATTTTTATGAAAAAATTCACAACACTGCTGTTAGTGCTTGCACTGACGCTTTCCACACTCCTGAGCGTGGTTCCCTTCGGTGCATTTGCCGAAACCACTACAATTGAAGATCTTCAGGTATACGACAACTCAGTAACCGAAGACAAGGGCTTCCGCAAGAAGAGTAGCGGCGCTGTTACATTCTCTCCCCACCTCCCCGAATTGAAGGCAGCTGTTGATGCCGGCGCAAACATTGCCGACTACAATGCAGTGCTGACAATCACCCGTCTTTCTGAAAAAGGTGGCGAGGAACTGGCAACCTATGGACCCATCGATTGCGGCAAACTGACCCGCAGCAATCACTACTATGATATTCTGGTAAAGAACTTCTATCCCACTCCCGGTGCATACTACAATATCACCCTTGAAATCTACAACGGTGACACTGTGGCATTTGTTGGCACTTACTCCGACAGAATTGCCACTCCCGATTTTGAACTGCTCTCAGGCTACACTCCCACCGATGCTGAATTCAACGGTGAAGAAGACCCCGACATTCCCGAAATCACCTACCCCATCACCATCGTTGACACCGCTACCTACCGCGGCTTCAGAAAGAATTCCTCCGGAAACATTCTCTTCTGCCCCTATCTGAATTCCACCCTTGACAAGGACGGCTCCACTTCAGCTACTGACGCTGTAAAAAAGAATGCCGCAACCTACACCGCTTCCCTTGACATCTTCTATCAGGTCGGCGGCAACGGCAGCACCGAGCTCGTGGAGATCGCTTCCCTTACCGACGTTGCCATCAAGTCCTCCAGCAACGGCAACTACCTCGACATCGAGCTTGTAAAGTCGGGCGTGGACTACGGTTTCTGCCCCGCGGCAGGTCAGTACTACACCGTTGAGCTTAACATCTACGACGGAAACGGCGATCTCGTATTCTGCGACGGTCTTTACAAAAACGTTTCCACCTACGAGGTCGAGCTTTCCGATCACTACTACTCGGTCTTCTACGCAGGTCTGCAGACCGGAAAGGCTTCCCTCCGCTTTATCGGCGGCGTTTCCGCTGTGGCAGTTGCCGCTTATGACAAAGTGGACCTGGAGATCACCTTCTCTGCAGACGAGACCGTCGTCCGCAGCTTTACTCAGACCACCCATAACGTTTATACAACGCTGTGCGGCACGAACGATGCAGGTAAAACCTTCAACGCAGTAACCGTCAAGGGCTCCGGCGTTGAAGCAGAGGAAACCGTGAACGCTGCGTATCTGTTCGGCTACGGCATCACCGGCATTCCCGTAGGAACCTACGCTGTCTCCATCACGCCTGTTGCCTATATCGGTGAAACCGCCATACGCGGCAAGGCATCTACCTACACCTCTATAACCGTAGATGCAGACGGTACCGTGACCG
>SVRH01000103.1 GCA_015064925.1 Oscillospiraceae bacterium
GGTGGGGATGTACGCCGAAACGTCACCCGCCTGCGTCTCGATAATGGGAAGGGCGGTCAGAGAGCCACCACCGTATTCGGGCGCAACTCTTGCTGCACGTTCAAGTAGTCTCGAGTGCAGATAGAATACGTCACCGGGATAAGCTTCGCGGCCCGGAGGACGGCGGATCAAGAGCGACAGGGCACGGTAAGCCACCGCGTGCTTGGACAGGTCGTCGTAAATGATCAGAACGTCCTTACCCTGATCCATGAAATATTCACCCATGGCACAGCCCGAGTAGGGGGCGATGTACTGCAGGGGAGAATGGTCGGAAGCGGTTGCGGAAACCACAAACGTATAGTCCATCGCACCGTTCTTGGAAAGGGTATCCACAAGGGCGGATACGGTGGATTGCTTCTGACCGATGGCAACGTAGATGCAGATGACATCCTTGCCTTTTTGGTTGATGATGGTATCGGTGGCGATAACGGTCTTACCGGTCTGTCTGTCGCCGATGATCAGCTCACGCTGACCTCGTCCGATCGGGATCATGGAGTCTATCGCCTTGATACCGGTCTGCAGAGGAACGGATACCGATTTTCTGCGGATAATACCGGGAGCCTTGCGTTCAATGGGACGCAGCTCCTTGGTTTCAATGGGACCCTTGCCGTCAATGGGCTGACCCAGCGCATTGACAACGCGACCGATGAGCCCTTCGCCCACGGGAACGGATACAACCTCACCCGTACGCTTAACAAGGCTTCCCTCGGAGATGCCCACGTCCGAACCGAGCATAACCACGCTGACGCAGTTTTCTTCCAGGTTCAGAGCCATGCCGTAAGAACCGTTTACAAAGGACAGCAGCTCGTTGGATTTGCATTTTTCAAGGCCGTGTACCTTAGCGATACCGTCACCCACCTGCAAAACGTAGCCGATCTCGTCCTGTTCGGTCTTGGCAGCATAATTTTTGATTTGGTCCTTGATGACCTTTGCAATATCGTCTATTTTCAGCTGCATGGTTACACCTTCATAGAGTGGATTGTTTCAATGACTTTCGTAGCGTAGCCAGCTGTGCCTCAATGGAAGCATCCAGCTGTTTTCCGTTGAATTGCAGGCGAATACCGCCCACAAGAGAAGGATCTACGCTGTTGTGCAGGACCACGTTCTTTTTTGTGATCCGACACAGTTTGCTTGTCAGTGCTTCGGACTGCTTTTCGTCCAAAGACACTGCAGTGACTGCATATGCGTGCAGTATATTGTTGTCTTCTTCGTATGCGTCTTTATACGCAGTGTACGACTTAGAAAAAAGATATATTGCCCGTTTGGACGCAAGGATCTTCAGAAAGCTGAGCAGATGCACGTGAAGATCACCAAACGCCTCGTCCAGCAATTGGAGCTTTTCGCCGCTTGTAACGGCGGGGGTATCCAGCAGGGTAATATACTTTGGATTCTGCGCAAGAAGTGTCGAAACCTCTTGCGACTGCTCCAAAATCTCCTTAGAAACGCCTTCCTCTTTTGCCAAGAGGTAGAGCGCTCTTCCGTATTCAGCGGGATTCATTATTCTTCACCCAGACCGTCGATAAAGCCGTCGATCATTGTTCGATGCTCGTCCTCGCTGATCTCACGGCTCAGTACCGCGGAAGCGATGTCAATGGCGATATCCGAAACGTCGTTCTTGATATCCTCCATAGCCTGCTTGCGCTCGCTCTCGATCTGCTCTTCGGCGCGCTGCAGGGTCTTTGCGGCCTCGTCCCTGGCTTCCTTTAGGATCTCTTCTTCCTTCAGTTGTGCATTACGTACGGCACGACGCATGATCTCTTCGCTTTCAGCCGTTGCGTTTTCCAGCTTCACTTCGTATTCCGCTTTATACTGCTCCGCCTCGCTCTTTGCTTTGCCTGCATCGTCGTACAGATCGTCGATCTCCTTTTGGCGACTGTCGATCATGTTCTTGATGGGCTTAAAAAGGAATTTGCGTGCGAAATAGAATAATAAAAGCAGGTTACAGAAGGTGAACAGCATGGTCCAAACGTCAAGACTGATGACCCCTTCGTATTCTTCGGTGGGGGCAGGATCGGCTCCGCCGACCTCGCTTAACGTTTCGGAAACTTCGCTTTCGGCGGAAAGGACTATCATTTCTTCCGTCATGTTAATACCTATTTCTGATTTTTTTGATTACAGGAACAGAATCAAAAGAGCAACTACCAGAGAGTAGATACCGGTAGATTCGGTGATGGCACAACCCATGATCATATTGGTACGCAGGATACCGGCAGCCTCAGGCTGACGTGCCATGCCGTCCAGTGCGTGTGCAACAGCGTTACCTTCACCCAGAGCAGGACCAAGTGCTCCCAGACCCATACACAAACCGGCACCAATTGCCTTTGCAGCTTCTACATTCATTTTGAATACCTCCTAAGTATTGTTTATAAAATAATAATAAAAATTATTAACGAAATTATTTGGATGCCTTGGCAGCCAGCTTAGCAGCCTTTTTAGCGGCTTTTTGCGCTTGATAAGAAGTTCTTCCCAGTTCATCTCTGGGGGGATTTGCCATTCCGATGTAGACCATACTCAGCATACAGAATACCAGTGCTTGGATGGCGCCCGAGAAGAAGTCGAAATAAGCGGAGAAAACGGCGGGAACACCGAACTGCAGGAAGGGGATCTCACCAAGCAGTCCCGGCAGCCAACCGAAGACGACACTGCTTGCCAGCGCCAACGCGGAATAGATCAGCGTCATGAGTACGGAACCGCCGACAACATTACCGAAATGACGGAATGCCATGGAAACGGGGGTGGCAAATTCACTGACGATGTTCATGGGGGTCATGATGAAGATAGGCTCCGTAAATCCCTTCAGCCAGCTGAGCAGACCGACTTCGCGGATATTGGATGCCCATACGATGACGATGGTCATGATCGCCCACGTGGCGGTGGTGGAAAGGTCAGCCGTGGAGGAACGGAATACGCCGAGTGTGCTGATAACCGAGCCGAACAGAGAGGACAGGAACAGTGCTCCGATGTAGGGAGCGTAATGCATATTATGACTGCCCATGGTATCTTCAACCATGTTATAAAGCATGGTCACCAATTTTTCTACAATGACCTGACGGCCGTCGGGGCGCTTTTTCAAGTTCCTGCCGAGCAGGTAGCAGGCCAGGATCAGCAGCCAAGTAACGACGCAAGAAGCAACCACCGTTTCGGTAATGGTTATGGTGAACAAATTCCCAACGGGAATCTTCCAGAGTATTTTAGGTCCGTTAATGGATAGATTCATTATGATTTCCTCATTTTTGTAAAGAAAGTATCAAGCATGATGGCGGGGCGAATGAACAGTAGCGGAACAAGGGTTGCCACGGGATGGAAATGTCCGCTTTTCAAAAGCACGAACAGCAGCACCAGAAGTACCAACGATCTGATCATGTAGGAGCTACGGATGCGCATAGCTGCCTGCTGGGCGGAGTTTTCCGTTTCATCGGTATGGTTGACAATGGCAACACACATAAAAAAGAAGTTTGCCACGTTCAAAAACCAACCGACAAAGCCGCTGTACAGTACTTTGATGGAAAAATGACCAAGCAAAGCAAAAATGCCGTACATAATGCCGAGCATGATAAGGGTGGCGGTTGAAACACGCAGAGATTCTTGTAATACGGGATTCTTTTCCTTCATTATTTCGTATCCTTTTTTGATTGTGACGGCGCATTGCGCTCTTCCTTGCTTGCCCAATCCACCATGGTGATGATATAGTGGAACATACTGTAAACACCGATCAGGGCACCGATGACAATGCACAGAACGAGCGACCATTTGCCAAGCTTTGCTTTATCGTGAAGCAGATAACCGATCAGCCATAAAAAACCGAACGGCATGGCAAATGAGAACAAGACCTGAGATAGGAAGGTCATCACATACGCAAAGTTAAAGAACTTTTTGTACATTTTAGCCTCCTCAAAAAATCACTTCAAAAATCATTATATCATATGTTTCGAAAAAAAGCAACTGATTTTTTCGAAAAAACTCTTCATATTTATCTATTATATATTTTATACCCATATCCGGTCTATGTAAGTAACGGGACGGAAAATGTTGACACTGTATTCATTTGGTGCTATAATACCCGTATAGGAGGTGATAGAATGGACGCCGTAAGCTGTAAACCGATCGAAATTTTAAAGAAGGCGGGATACGAAGCCTTTCTTGTGGGCGGCTGTGTCAGAGATATGCTTATGGGCAGAACCGTTTCGGATACCGATATTACCACAAATGCATTGCCGGATGAAATACACAGCGTGTTTTTTGCGTACAAAACGCTGGACATTGGTATCAAGCACGGTACGGTTACCGTTTTGATCGACGGCACTGCCTACGAGATCACCACCTATCGCGCTGAGGCAGAGTATACCGATCATCGACATCCGGGGATCGTACGGTTTGGCGTTTCTCTAAGGGAAGATCTGGCCAGACGCGATTTTACGATCAACGCCATCGCCTATGA
>SVRH01000016.1 GCA_015064925.1 Oscillospiraceae bacterium
TGAAGTTGCTCCTTCGGAGCAGTGAAGTTAAGTGTTCCGCATATCGTGCCGAAGGCACACTTCACGCACGAAGTGCGCTTCACTTGCGAAGCATACTTCACGTTCCGCGCAAGCGGAACACTTAGTTCAAAAAACGCACCTTTGTCGTTAGACAAAAGTGCGTTTTTTGTTGGTGGGGACAACTGGAATCGAACCAGTGACCTCATGCATGTCAAGCATGCACTCTAACCAGCTGAGCTATGCCCCCATACACAGCTTCACGATTATATCACGCTAAGATGCATTTGTCAACCCCTTTTGGGCAAATTATTTACACAAGTTTTCAGTTATTTTCATCGATATTTGTTCAAATGGTACGAAAAATTACACAAACTTATTGACAACAGGATTATATAGTGTTATAATTACATTTAAATAATATTGCGAAGACGGTTACTGAATACAACATCAATTGCGTCTCAAAAATGTTTTTTGAGGCGCTTTCATTTTCCGTTTTCAAAGGAGTACACAATGAAAAAAGTACATACAGACAAAGCCCCGCAGGCGATCGGTCCCTACAGTCAGGCAATGATCGTGGGAGATCTTGTATATACCTCGGGGCAGATCCCGATCGATCCCGAAAGCGGTGCGATCTTCGGTGCGACCATTGAGGAACAGACCGAACGTGTTTGCATGAACATGGAGCAGATTCTGCTGGCGGCGGGTGCAAGCTATGAAAGCGTTGTCAAGACCACCTGCTTCCTTGCCGATATGGCAGATTTTGCTGCGTTCAATGCTGTTTACGCTAAATATTTTGTTAGCTGCCCTGCCAGGTCCTGTGTGGCTGTCAAGACCCTTCCCAAGAACGTTTTGGTAGAAATCGAGGCAATTGCCGAAAGAAAGGATTGACCTTATGTTATTATCCGGTGCAGACATTATCGTCAAAACCCTCATTGAACAGGGCTGTGATGTGGTCTTCGGTTATCCGGGAGGACAGATCATCCATGTTTACGATTCACTTTACAAATACAGCGACGAGCTGCAGCACGTACTGACTGCTCACGAGCAGGGTGCGGTGCACGCAGCGGATGGCTATGCCAGAAGCACGGGAAAACCCGGTGTGGTATTTGCCACCTCCGGCCCCGGTGCAACCAATCTTGTTACCGGCATTGCCACCGCATTTCTGGATTCCGTACCGCTGATCGCTATTACGGGTAACGTTCCCAATCATCAGATCGGTACCGATAGCTTCCAGGAGATCGATATCACGGGTATTACCCTGCCCATCACCAAGCACAACTACTTTGTAGGCTCTGTAGAGGATTTGGCTGATACCATCCGCGAAGCCTTCCGTCTTGCCATATCCGGCAGACCCGGTCCCGTCCTTGTGGATATCCCCAAAGACGTACAGATCGCAAAATGTGAATATGAGCCCGAAGAAGCAGTCACTCCGGACGAGCCCTTTGCTGCAAAAGAGATCCGCATCAGCCAGGCAGCCGAGTGCATCAACGAATGCGAGCGTCCTTTCATCTATTTCGGTGGCGGTCTGATCACCTCGGGTGCAAAGGATGAAATGCTCCAGCTGGCCGATAGGATCGATGCGCCGCTTGGATGCTCTATGATGGGTCTTTCGGGCGTTCCCACCGATCATCCGAGATTCCTCGGTATGCAAGGTATGCACGGGCATTATGCCTGCTCGACTGCCATGCACAATGCCGACTGCATTATCGCTCTTGGTGCGCGCTTTAACGACCGCGTAACCGGCAATCGCACCAAATTTGCTCCAAAGGCAAAGATCGTTCATATTGACGTGGACGGATCCGAGCTTTCCAAAAATCTTTCCGATGCACACGGTCTCAGGGGAGATCTGAAGCAAACACTTTTAAAACTGCTGCCTCTCATCAAAGAAAGTAAACACCCCGAGTGGCAGACAAAAATCGAAGGCTTCAAAGCAGTGGAGCTTGCCAACTCCGATAGACGTGAGGGACTTACTCCAAAGAATGCCATTATGGCACTCAACCGCAAGCTTTGTCCAAGCACTCCTGTCTGCACTGACGTCGGTCAGCATCAGATGTGGGCGGCGCAGTACGTGAACTGCAAAGCTCCCCGTAGGTTTATTTCCAGCGGCGGACTTGGTACCATGGGCTTTGGACTTGGTGCTGCCATCGGTGCGGCATACGGCACAGGTGAGCGTTCTGTGCTCATCACAGGCGACGGAAGCTTTGGCATGTGCTTAAATGAGTTGGCAACCGCGGTGACTTATAACGTACCCGTGGTGATCCTGCTTATGAATAACGGTGTGCTCGGCATGGTGCGTCAGTGGCAGACTCTGTTCTTTGATAAGCACTATTCAAACACAGTGCTCGATCGAAAGACCGATTTTGTTTCCCTTGCCCGTGCATTCGGTGCCGAGGGCGAAAAAGCTACCACAGTAGAGGAGCTCGAAAAGGCACTGGTAAATGCGTTTGCCGCAAACGGTCCTTATCTGATCGATTGTACAATCGACAAGGACGAATTCGTGCTTCCCATGCTCCCTCCCGGCGGAAGCATGGACGATATTATCACAAAGGTGGGTGAGTGAGATGAACCGATATACCGTTGCCGTACTGGTGCGCAACCAGTTCGGTGTGCTGAACCGTGTCACCAGCATGTTCAGACGCCGTCAGTTCAACATCAGTACCCTTACTGTAAGTGAGACCGAAACCAATGAGTATTCCCGTATTACCGTTGTGTTTGACGGGGAGGAAAACTACAAGCAGCAGTTGATCAATCAGCTGTATAAGCTGCCCGACATCTGCTCCATTAAGGAATTAACTGTCGAAAACTCGCTCTGCTCTGAGCTCATGCTCATCAAGATGGAAAACAATCCTTCCACAAGAGAGGATATCCGCGCCGCAGCGCAGGCATTCGGTGCGACCATCATGGAGTATTCCAAGGATTCCATCGTATTCCAGCTCACGGGAGACAGCCGCAAGATCGATGATTTCATCAATCTCATGCGCGACTACACCATTCTTGAGATCTGCCGTACCGGTATCGTTTCGCTGGAACGCGGCAGCACCACCATTCGCAAAGTTACTAATTTATAATTTAAAAAAAGAGGTATATACATCATGGCAAGAATCTTTTATCAGCAGGACTGTGACCTGCAGAAATTAAACGGCAAGACCGTTGCGATCATCGGATACGGCTCTCAGGGTCATGCTCACGCGCTGAACCTGAAGGACAGCGGCGTGAACGTCATCGTCGGTCTGTATGAGGGCTCCAAGAGCTGGGCAAAGGCAGAGGCACAGGGGCTGACTGTTATGACCTCCGCAGAGGCTACCAAGGCGGCTGACGTAATCATGATCCTGATCAACGATGAAAAGCAGGCAAAGCTCTATAAGGAAAGCATCGAGCCCAATTTGACCGAGGGCAAGACGCTGGCATTCGCACACGGCTTCAATATCCATTTCGGATGCATCAAGCCTCCTAAGAACGTAAACGTGATCATGATCGCCCCTAAGGGTCCCGGTCATACCGTTCGTTCCGAATACCAGGCAGGCAAGGGTGTTCCCTGTCTGATCGCGGTTGAGCAGGACGCCACCGGCGACGCATGGGATATCGGTCTGGCTTACGCTCTCGGTATCGGCGGCGCAAGAGCAGGTGTCCTTGAAACCAATTTCCGCACCGAGACCGAAACCGACCTGTTCGGTGAGCAGGCAGTGCTGTGCGGCGGTGTTTGTGCACTGATGCAGGCTGGCTTTGAAACCCTTGTGGAAGCAGGCTATGACCCCAGAAACGCATACTTTGAATGTATCCATGAAATGAAGCTGATCGTTGATCTGATTTACCAGAGCGGCTTTGCGGGCATGCGTTATTCCATTTCCAACACCGCAGAATACGGCGACTATATCACCGGTCCCAAGATCATCACCGAAGACACCAAGAAGGCTATGAAGAAGGTCCTCAAGGACATTCAGGACGGTACCTTTGCAAAGGACTTCTTACTCGATATGTCCGATGCAGGCTCTCAGGTGCACTTCAACGCCATGAGAAAACTGGCTTCCGAGCATCCCGCAGAGGTTGTGGGCGAGGACATCCGCAAGCTGTACAGCTGGAGCGACGAAGACAAGCTCATCAACAACTAAGAAAATTGTCATTGCGAACCGTTCAGCCGATTCGCAATGACATACTCATTTATAAAGAAATCAGGTTCCATAATTATGATCAAAGATACAATCGTTAACGGCCCACAGAATGCCGCACACCGCAGTTTGTACCATGCCCTTGGTATGACCAAGGAGGAACAGCAAAGACCTCTCATTGGTATCGTCAGCTCCTACAACGAGATCGTTCCCGGTCACATCAACATTGACAAGATCGTGGAAGCGGTACGTATGGGTGTTGCCATGGCGGGCGGTACCCCCATCGTGTTCCCTGCCATTGCCGTTTGTGACGGAATTGCCATGGGGCACACGGGCATGAAGTATTCTCTCGTTACAAGAGATCTCATCGCCGACTCCACCGAGGCCATGGTACGCGCCCACGGCTTTGACGGACTTGTTATGGTTCCCAACTGCGACAAAAACGTCCCCGGACTTTTGATGGCGGCGGCAAGAGTGAATATTCCCACCGTGTTTGTCAGTGGCGGTCCCATGCTGGCAGGCAGAGTCAATGGCAAAAAGACCAGTCTTTCCAGCATGTTTGAGGCGGTAGGTGCCTACAATGCGGGTAAGATCGACGAAGAACAGCTGACTGTCTGCGAAGAAAACACCTGCCCCACCTGTGGTTCCTGCTCGGGTATGTATACCGCGAACTCCATGAACTGCCTGACCGAGGCGCTCGGCATGGGTCTTGCCGGCAACGGCACCATTCCCGCTGTGTATTCCAAGAGAATCGAGCTTGCCAAGCACGCGGGTATGCAGGTAATGGAGCTGGTAAGACAAAATATTTGTCCCCGTGACATTATGACCGAAAAAGCATTTAAGAATGCGCTGACTGTGGATATGGCACTGGGTTGCTCCACGAACTCCATGCTTCACCTGCCCGCCATTGCCAACGAATGCGACGTTGAATTTAGCTTAGACATGGCAAACAAGGTTAGCACCAAGACACCCAATCTCTGTCATCTTGCTCCCGCGGGCCCTACCTACATGGAGGATCTCAATGAAGCAGGCGGCGTATATGCCGTGATGAAGGAGCTGACAAAGCTTGATCTGCTGGACACCTCGGTTCTGACCTGCACGGGCAGAACGATGGGTGAAAACATTGCCCATTCCTTCAATCGTGATCCTTCGGTCATTCGCCCCGTGGAAGATCCCTACTCCCAAACCGGCGGTATTGCCGTTCTGCGCGGCAATCTTGCGCCCGAAGGCAGCGTTGTTAAGCGGTCTGCCGTTGCACCCGAAATGCTCGTGCACGAAGGCCCCGCCAAGGTATTTGACTGCGAAGAGGATGCGCAGGCTGCCATCAATGCCGGCAAGATCGTAGCTGGGGATGTGGTGGTCATCCGCTACGAAGGACCCAAGGGCGGTCCCGGTATGCGTGAAATGCTGAACCCCACTTCTGCCATCATGGGCATGGGTCTTGGCGGCAGCGTCGCGCTCATCACAGACGGTCGCTTCAGCGGTGCCACCAGAGGCGCGTGCATCGGTCACGTTTCCCCCGAAGCCGCAAGCAGAGGCCCTATTGGTATTGTGAAGGACGGCGACATCATCTCCATCAATATTCCCGAAAACCGCATTGAGCTGAAAATCGATCCTTCTGAATTCGAAGAAAGAATGCAGAACTTCACTCCCAAAACAAAGGAGCTTTCGGGTTATCTGAAGCGCTATGCCAATATGGTGTCAAGCGGTGCATCGGGAGCGATTTTGAAGTAATATGGTAAATTTAGAAGAACTGAAATACCGCTTGCGTTCACTGACCGTATTTGAAGATTTAAGAAATGACCCCGTGATCGATTCTCTTTGCGCTTTTCTGTTTTGGATCGGAGAAAGTGACAGTCAAGCAGAACAGATCGAATTCTATTCCTCCTTTGTGTCAGCCATTTTCAAATCGGAAAGCGGACATCTTGGCAGGTACATCGAAAGCATCTGCTGCGACTGTGAAAACGTATATGTTAAGCAGATTGGCAGCGGACATACACCAAACCGTCATATCATTTCCGCTACCAAAACCGAGCTACAAACCCTGCAGATGGTGGCTGAGCTGACAAAGGGAGATCTATGCGGCTCTATGGAATGCAGGTCGTATCTTCCCTCCTTCCCTTCGGGCGAGGTGGACGTTGCGGCAAGCTTTGCCCACAGAACCGAAAATATCGGAAAATACGGCTACGGTTTGTATGCCAAGAACCGTATGTTCTATATTGATGAACAGAGCGCCATCGTACCTGTCAAGCATCCCGACGCCACTACCCTTTCTTCCCTTGTGGATTATGAGGCGGAGCGGCAGATCGTGATCGACAATACAAAGGCGCTGCTTGCAGGAAAGCCCGCCGCCAATATCCTTTTAACGGGGGATGCGGGCACGGGCAAGTCCTCCACCGTCAAGGCGGTGGTCAATGAACTGCACGGCGAAGGGCTTCGCATCATTGAGGTGCGCAAGGATCAGCTATGTGCCATCCCGAGGATTCTTGACGAGCTTGCAAACAATCCGCTGAAATTCATTCTGTTCATTGACGATCTTTCCTTCCTGAAGGACGATGATAATTTCAATGCCCTGAAAGCCGTTTTAGAGGGCTCTGTGTCGGCAAAGTCAAGGAACGTAGTCATCTATGCCACCAGCAACCGCCGTCACATCATCAAGGAAAAATTCAGCGACAGAGAGGGTGACGACGTTCACCGCAATGAAACCCTGCAGGAGCTGATCTCCCTGTCCGAACGTTTCGGTATCCACATCACCTTTGGAAAACCCACAAAGCAGACCTATCTGAACATCGTCAAGCATCTGGCAACAGAGGCGGGCATTTCGATGGATGATAAGGAGCTAGAGCTGCTGGCAGAGCGCTTTGCCCTTTCCCGTGGCGGCAGATCTGCAAGACTTGCCAGACAGTTCGTGGATGGGCTGATCTCTTCCCAAAATGAATAATCTATCATTTATGCTGTAAATTAAACGGCAGGAGCAAGCCCCTGCTCTACAAAATGCATTTGCACACGTAGGGTGAGAAATTGCTCCCGCCGTTTTTGTTTACGGTATTTTAATTTTATATAAATTAACAGATTGGTGAATAATTCTCTCTAAACGTGATATTGAATTTGTTTGTACTCTATGATACAATATAGTCAGAAAGAAGCGCTACTTTCAATTTATTCATAAGAGGTATTCGTTATGAAATTAAATATTGGAGAAACAATCAAAAAACTGCGAAAAGAAAGAGAGATCACACAAGAAGATTTTGCAGAAATACTTGGTGTATCGTGTCAATCCGTTTCGCGTTGGGAAAATAATACTTGCTATCCGGATATTGAGCTGATTCCGACAATTGCAGCATTCTTTGATATATCCACCGACAAGCTCATGGGTGTTGATGAGGCAACTGAAAAGAAAGCCGTAGATCGGTATTTAAATGATTTCCAATTGGCCATCAGCGTTGGTAATATTGATGAATGTATTCGCATTGCACGGGCGGGAGTTGCAGAATTTCCAAATAACTACGCTATTTTGAACAAGCTGATGTATGCTCTTTTCGTTGCATACGATGATAGCGGCAATATTCCTAATTGGAAGGAAAATAAAGAAAAATACGATGCAGAGATCGTAGCTCTCGGCGAGCGTATCATGAAATATTGCCCCGACGCACAAATCAAATTTGAAGCAACCGAACGCCTTGCGTTCCATCACTGTGAAATGGGAAGAAAAAAGATCGGGCGCTCCATATATGAAACACTCCCTTCTATTTGGAATTGCAGAGAAAGTGCCATTTGGTGGGCTCTGTCCGAGGAAGAAAAATTGCCGCACACAAGAGATCTTATTTCGAAAACTTATAACATTTTATCGAACAGCCTTTGGGAATTGACGGTTTTGGTTTCTCCCGAAGATGCCGCTAAAGTGTTTGAAAAAATATTTATTTTAGATGATTGGATCTATGAAAACGATTTGCCTAATTATACGTGGTGTAGTACCAGATACTCTTGCTTTTACGCAAAATGCTTGGTTAAATTAAACCGTTATGATGAGGCGATCCAGCAACTCAAGCTTTCCGTAAAATCTGCGATTGCCTTTGATAACCGACCCGAAGTAATAAAGACAAACTCCTTTTTATTGGGAGAGGGAGTTCGCAAAAGAACAGACTTTGAAACTGCTGATTCCCGTCCGCTGCGTGTAATTCTTCGAGATAGTTGGCTTGCCGATAAGGAATTTGACACTATCAGAGACACAGATGAATTTAAAGCCATTTTGGAACAATTGTATTAATCGAATGTTCCACTTCACATTGGGTTGATTTTCGCTAAAGCCGAATATAAAAAATGACAGACTCGCCCTTGAGCCTGTCATTTTTATTATGCCGTATAAAAATTTACACAACGTAAGCGGTACAGAATACAAAGCATATCCTGATAACGCACAAATTCAATGTGCTCTGTGTCTTTAAATCCTTTTTGATGTAGAAAATATATACCTTCATTCGCAATTTTGGCGTACAGTTCTTGCACTGTATAAATAAGATTTACTTTGCCACCCTTTCCAAATACTGTTAAGTAATAGAAAAATGAACAAATGAAACTAAGTTGCCCGCGGGTGGGACAGGGAATGATCTCTGATATATCCATTGATTCACTTCCCACCTTAATTGTCACATCGTCCTTGATTTCTATTCTGCGTTCCAGAGACAGTCGACGAAGATGTGAAAGATCTGCCAGTCGTTTTTTTAAGCCAAAATTCCCCATCGTACCGATTGTTTGCTTTATTTCATTTTCGTATTCTCTTATCTTGAAATTCTCTACTACAATTACCTTGTTTGCTATCTTAAAATACTCACCCGATGCCCCCACTACGATAATAGAAGAAACGCCGTACTTCTCATAAAACATCTTTGCACAGTCAAGATACGGTGTAGTAGATGCATTTTGAATGATTCTGCGTAATTTTTCATCCTTATACATAAAGTTATTGGCGCTTCTGTCTTCATCAAAAAGCATCAAGGATGAACCGATCTCAATAGCTTCTGATACAGCTGCAGCTTGCGAAGTAGAACCGCTGGCATTATCGGTACAAAAGCTGTCAGCGACAATGCCTTTAACCGGTAATTTACGAAGAAAGAAGGAAATGTCGGTATTCCGAATACTCCTACCATCTTCTGCCTCGATTTGCAGTGCACTTTCGTTTGTAATAACATATTCCCTTCCGTCCCCAAGAGCGTGATTGTATACGCCTTGTGAGATGGCTTCCAAAATCGTGCTCTTGCCGTGATAAGCATCACCTGTAATAAGCGTAATTCCCTCTTTGATCCCCATCCCACAGACCCTTTCTGCGTTTGGTAATTCAATCGTAATCTCCATTGATTTTGGCGATACAAACGGTACTGCATATTTGGAATCCTTGTAATCCGTTTTACCCTTTCTGGGAAGAACAGAACCGTTTGCTATAAAGGTGACATACCCATTCGTCTTTAAAAAACTGCGAATGTACTCTTGATTTCGATATAATACAATCGACTTTTCAAGTGAAGCGGTATCGAACTCATTTACAAATTTCTCTGCCAGTTCCGGCAGATTCTTTAACAAAAATAATTCCAGCGCTTTGCCGGATATAATCCCTTTCTTTACATTAGCCAATGCTTTTTGCTTTGCCTTTATTCCCATTGCTAAATTACTACCGTTATAGGCACTTTGGTTGTACGGGAGACGAAGTACAAAAGAAATCCTTAAAATACTATCTTGTAAGTGCACAGATGAATGCGAAAGAACGCGATTACTACAGCCGTATCCGATAAATAACCCTTTTTGAACCTTGTCTTCTGATTGTTGCATCGAATCGTTGGCAAGGTGTATCGCCACCGAAAATTCTCGTAAAATGTGTGCTAAAATAGGAATTTCATCCCATTTTTCATATTCATACGGGTATATTCGTTGAATATCAAAGGTCAGCTCAATGTCGGCACTTTTCAATTGTCCGCCATGAATATTTTGAATGTGATATTGAATGCCGTTTTTTGCGTAAAAGCCACACAATCTGGAATAGTTGGAAACGGCAAGTCCATCCAAATCTTGAATGATTGTTGTTAAATTTTGCATAAAAACACCTCCGAAAAATGATTTAAAATGTGGACTAAAATTGAACACATTGTCAACCATTTTCCGAAGGCAATAGAAAAACGGCATACCGTCAGATATGCCGTTTCAAAATCATCATAGTAGACGCACCAAAAACACTACTGCGCTGTCTTCGGCGATTCATGGCATCCGACAATGTATTCAATTGCGTTTTTCATAAAATCGCCTCCAAACTTAATTACTTTTTATTAGTATAGCATACGTTTTTGATTTTGTCAATAGTAAGAATCAAATCACTCTGACACGAATGACACCGCTAATACCCTTGATCTGTTCGCATACCTTATCATAATCGGTGGGAGCCACGTCCAGCATAGTATAGGCATAATCGCCCTTGGAACGGTTGAGCATATTTTCAATATTCACGCCGTCTGCGGCAATGATACCGGTGATGGTTGTCAGCATATTCGGAATATTCTTATGGATGACACAAATGCGTTTGTCAGAGCTTCTGGGCATGGAAATGGCAGGCAGGTTGACCGAGTTTTCGATATTGCCGTTTTCGATATAATCGATCAGTTCCTTGGCTGCCATCAGCGCACAGTTGTCCTCCGATTCGGGGGTAGATGCACCAAGGTGTGGAATGGCAACAACACCGTCAACTCCCAGCATTTCTTCGCTCGGGAAGTCGGTGACATAGGACGCCACCTTACCCGAAGCAAGAGCACTTAGCATTGCTTCGCTGTTCACAAGTCCGCCTCTGGAAAAGTTCAGAATGCGCACGCCATCCTTCATCAGCGCAATGGATTCTGCACCAATCAAATTTTTGGTGGAGTCAAGCAGCGGTACGTGCACGGTGATATAATCGCAGTTTCGGAAAATATCCTTCAAATCGGGAATATAGTTAATGCTGTGATTCAGATTAAGTGCAGATTTGACCGACAGATAGGGATCGTATCCGTATACCTTCATGCCAAGATCGCTTGCGGTATTGGCAACCATGGCACCAATGGCACCAAGACCGATCACGCCAAGCGTTTTACCCTTGATTTCGGGCCCTGCAAAGGCTCCCTTGCCCTTTTCTACGGCTTTCTCAACGCCTTCGGTACCCTTTAAGGTATTTGCCCAGGCAATACCAGAAACGATCTTACGGGAGGCTAGAAACAGGCCTGCGATGACCAGTTCCTTTACCGCATTTGCATTGGCACCGGGCGTGTTGAATACAACGATACCTTCCTCGGAGCACCGATCGATCGGAATGTTATTGGTGCCTGCCCCTGCTCTGGCAATCCCAAGCAGCGTTTTCGGGAAGACTTCATCGTGCAGTGCCGCGGAGCGCACAATGGCACCGTCGGCATTCTCTACTTCGTTGCCCACGGTATATTTATCGTCAAATACCTGTAGTCCAACCTTAGAGATCTTATTGTATGTCTTAATTCTGTACATGTTTAACTGTTCTCCTCTTCAAATTTTGCCATGAAGGCAACCAGTTTTTCCACACCCTCAATGGGCATCGCATTGTAAATGGATGCGCGCATACCGCCAACCGAGCGGTGTCCCTTCAGATTGATAAAGCCTGCCGCCTTTGCCTCTGCTACGAATTTTTTATCCAGCTCTTCATTACCTGTAATGAACGGAACGTTCATCAGAGAACGGTCCTCGGGCACAACGGTACCCCTAAACATCTTGCTGTTATCAAGGAAATTATACAGAATGGCGGCTTTCTTTTCGTTCAGCTCCTTCATAGCGGTAAGTCCACCCATGCGCTTGATCCATTTTAACACAAGTCCTGCCACGTAGATCACGTAGGTAGGAGGCGTATTGAACATAGAGCCGTTTTCACTGTGGGTCACGTAATTGAGCATCGTGGGAGTAATATCCATAGCATTGCCCAGAAGATCCTTGCGCACGATCACAATGGTTACACCCGCGGGAGCCAAATTCTTCTGTGCACCCGCATACAGCATACCGAATTTAGAAACGTCAATGGGTTCGGACAGAATGCAGCTGGAAATATCGGCGATCAGCGGCACGTTTCCCGTCTCGGGAAGATCTTTGTACAAAGTGCCGTAAATGGTATTGTTCATGCAAATATGCACGTAATCCGCCTCGGGATCGAAATCGGCGGCAGTGGTTTTGGGAATATAGGAATAGGTATTGTCGGCAGAGGATGCCACCGCTCTTGCGGTACCGTATCTTGCCGCTTCCTTGTATGCTTTATTCGCCCACTGACCGGTGATCACAAAATCAGCCTTTTTATTCTTATTCATCAGATTCAGAGGAATCATAGCAAACTGTGTGGACGCTCCGCCCTGCAGGAACAGAACTTCATAGTTATCGGGAATGTTCATGATCTCCCGCAGGTCTTTTTCGGTCTCTTTGATAATGGCATCATATTCCTTGGAGCGGTGAGACATTTCCATCACCGACTGCCCCGTACTTCCGTATTCTAAAAGCTCGCTAGCCGCGATCTGCAAAACCTCCTCGGGGAGCATGGAAGGACCTGCACTGAAATTGTAAACTCTTGACATATATATAACCTCCTTAAGGTAATTTACTTGTGTATACGGGAATACAGTTCTTTTGTCAGTTTTGACACCCGTTTTTTAAAATATATTGTGTATATTGTACACCTCTCTCTATATATTGTCAATAGAAAAATGAAAAATATATAGTAAAATCAAAGATTTTTTCGTATTAATCACTGAACATTGCGCATTTTTTTCGTCATCATTACCAAAGAGTATATGTCTGATTGATCATTTTGTGAATTTCGACAAATCTCCGTATTATGTTACGTAACCGATAAGGCACTGAAAACAGCCGATGAGTCAAATAATCGGCATTTCTTAGTATTTGGTGCTATAATGATAAAAAATGCGAAACGGAGGATGATGAAGTTGCCGGCAATTAAAACAACCATGCTCGTCAAACGATACAAAGAACATACTGCTGTGGATGCTTTGAACTTAGAAATCCAAGAGGGTGAATTGTTCTCACTGCTTGGTGTCAATGGCGCGGGTAAGACCACAACCATAAAAATGCTGACCTGTCTGACAAAACCCACGAGCGGAGATGCTATGGTAGGTGGCTACTGCATTCACAAGGAACCCAAACAAGTGAAACGGCTGATCGGAGTTTCGCCGCAAGAAACGGCAGTTGCCCCCAATCTGTCAGTCAAAGAAAATCTGGAACTGATCTGCGGCATTTATGGCTTTTCAAAAGAGAAAACAAAACAAAAGGTCAAGGAGCTTTCAAGCAGATTTGTACTGGATACTGTTTTACATAAAAAAGCAGGTATATTGTCGGGTGGCTTCAAACGGCGTGTCAGCATTTCCATGGCATTGATCAGCGAACCTAAGATTCTGTTTTTGGACGAACCGACTCTCGGGCTGGATGTGATAGCAAGACACGATCTTTGGGATTTGATTCGATCGCTAAAAGGCAAAGCGACAATGATCCTGACAACACATTACTTGGAAGAAGCATGTGCACTTTCCGACCGAATCGGTATTATGAAAAGCGGCAGACTCCTTGCCGCAGGAACAGTAGAAGAACTGATTCAAATGACAGGAAGCAACGACTTCGAATCGGCTTTCGTTTCGATAGTAAAGGAGGTTTGATATGAGAATGCTGACATTTTCCAAAAGATGCGCAAAAGAAATTCTGTGTGATCCTCTGAGTCTTGCCTTTGGACTTGGATTTCCCTTGGTACTATTGTTGCTTCTTTCCGCAATTCAAGCCAACATTCCGGAGAGATTATTTGAAATCAATCTGCTGACTCCCGGAATTACCGTATTCGGTCTATCCTTTATGACCCTTTTTTCAGCAACCCTGGTCGCCAAAGACAGAGAGAGTTCATTTTTACAGAGGCTGTATACAACGCCCCTGACGGGATTTGATTTTATAGTGGGATATATGTTACCTATTTTACCCATTGCGCTCTGTCAAACGATTATCTGCTATTTATTTGCCATTCCACTGGGGTTGGATTTAAATGTGAATGTAATTTACGCAATTCTCGGAATCATACCCATGGCTATTTTCAATATTTCTCTTGGACTCCTGTGCGGCAGTGTGTTTGGGGTGAAGCAGGTTGGTGGCATTTGCGGTGCTCTGCTGACCAATCTTACCGCTTGGTTTTCGGGTGTATGGTTCGATTTGAATCTTGTGGGAGGCACATTCAAAAGAATAGCAAATATTATTCCTTTTGTACATGCTGCAGAAATGGAGAAAGCACTGTTTAACGGCAATTTCGAAGCGGCTGCGCCGCACGCTTTACCGATTCTTTTATACAGTGTATGTATTACCGTGTTTGCCGTAATTTGCTTTCTTCGGCAAATGAAAAAACTTTAAGGATTTTTAAAATGAAATACACACTTATTATTGACAAAAATGCCAAAGAAGAAATCATCGCCATCGTTCATGCTCCTTCTTCTCTGACAGAACAAATCGAGAATTTGGTATGTAGTTTTGATGGTATGGACTACATAATTGGTTATCAAGACGATGAGATGCAAAAACTGACTTTTGAAGAAATCGAATGTGTAACCATTATCAAAAGAAAAGTGATTGCCATTGATACAAACGGCAATCAATATCGTATTCCGGATCGTCTTCGTGATTTAGAGGCTGTTCTTCCCTCTTATTTCATACGCATTAACAAATCTACCCTTGCCAATGAACATCGTATTCTGAAGTTTAATACGGCTTTCAGCGGCGGTGTGGATGCGGTATTCAAATGCGGTTATCGGGAATATGTTTCCAGACGCTGTTTCAGCGAAATCAAAAGGAGGTATGAGGGAATATGAAAAAGACTATTTTAGAATTTATCCGCCGCGGCTTGATTGCTTGCGGCTTCGGACCGCTCGTTCTGGTAGTTTTGTATCTGATTTTGCAAAGTCAATGCGATATGCACACGGTAAGCGTCAATGAAGCTTGTATTGGAATTGTGTCTTTATCCGTCCTTTCTTTTATTGCGGGCGGTATAAACGTGATCTATCAAATAGAGAGACTTCCTCTGACGGCGGCAATTTTTATCCATGGCTTTGTTTTATATGTTTTCTATTTAGGTACGTATATACTCAACGGTTGGTTAGCCGATGGCGCAACTCCCATATTAGTGTTTACAGGCGTTTTTACTGTGGGTTATCCGGCTATTTGGGCGATTATCTATTCCATCACAAGAAGAAATACAGCAAAGCTGAATGAAAAATTAAAGATGAAACAGGAAAATGCCAAAAAGACAAGCTCCACATAGTGGAGTAAACATAGTATAATACGGTAATTTGCTTCGGCTTGCCACTTACAAGCGAGTTTGAAGTGCTCTGCGCCGAGGATGCGAACCTATCCGCCAAGATCTTCGACCTTGCGTGTGTTGTACGGGAATCTGAACCCGCAGTTCGACTATGCTATTACTTGTCCGTTCGACTTTATTTCGAACTGCAAGAGTAATTTTGCTGCGCAAAATTCTCGGGGCTCGATTCGTATTGCTTTATCAAATAACAAAGGCTCCACTTTGTGGAGCCTTTGTTATTTGGTGACCCGTACGGGAATCGAACCCATGTTTTCGCCGTGAGAGGGCGATGTCTTAGCCGCTTGACCAACGGGCCGTCTTTCGAACGCTTGACTATTATAGCACAAGCGATCGAAACTGGCAATTGATATTTTCACCAAAAATTATACAATTTTTTTGTATATTTTCACCAATCATTCCGAAAGGTCAAATTCATAGCCCATTCGGTCAAGGTATTCCGTGTATTCCTCCAGGCACATGTCCAGCTCGTGCATTCTGGTGGCGTGATATCTGCCCACGTAGCGGAAGTGCCACGATTCATAGGCAATGCCCGTGATATCCGTCTTATCAGCCTCATAGCGCAAAATAAAGCCGAATTTGTAGCAGTTCTCTGCCAACCATGTGCCCGCTTTGCTTTCACCAAACTCTGCAGTGATCTCCTTTTCGGCGTAGCGATAATTGTGCATATCGGCACAAAGTCCGCTCTGATGTTCACTGGTGCCGGGAGGATTGATCGTAGTAGCAGCGATCGCCTGCGCCTCCGCTTTTGTCATACCGGGATTGGCGCTTAAAAGCGAGTTAACTTTATTGTTATAATTGTACTCCTGCTGTGCATAAGTTCGATAGGCACTGGTCACGCTTAGTACGTTATTATAGTAGTATCCATCGGAATATAGCTGCTTATGCACGTACAGAATGTCATTTTTCTTCGCTTCCAGATACAGTGCATGCAGGGCAGCTTCTGCGATCTTGCGCATTTTTTGCTTTGCGCGATCAGTTCTGGTATCTCTCACGTCCACGAGATCCGTGGGAGCATAGTTCTTTCCAAGCGGATTGTCACGATTCACAAGAAAGACGTATGCATCGCTCTCAGGATTCATTGCCCACTCATACTCCGAAAGATCCGCTTTGAAATCATAGGAATAATTTACCCAAGTAAGCTTGACCGTTACTGTGCAGGTATCCGTCAGTAGTCCACTGCTATCGATACACGTGATGATTGCTGTGCCGGTTGTGATTGCCGTTAGCTTTCCATCATTATCAACCTTAACAATATCCTCTCGATCACTCTTCCAAGAAAGCATAGGATCGTCTGTTTCATAGCGAGGAATATATGTGACCTTCAGACGATCTGTGGCATCGGGCTGAAGCGTGATTTCAGTACGGTCAAAATGGAGGCAGGCTTCGGGATTTGGCAAAATAACGGGTTTATCATCGACCGCATCCGACCCCTCCTCACCGGGCTCACTGCCGTCAATGGGTGTGCTGCCGTCGCTTCCCTCCGCAGCACCACTTCCACTGCCTTCCGGCAAAATGCTGCCTTCTCCGGGGCGCGTTTGTAAGCCACTGTCACTTTGACTTCCATCTTCGATATCTTGTTCACTGCCACCGCTTTCCGCATCGGGATCCGTCGTACTTTCAAACTCATGTTCTCCGGAACCGCACGCAGTCAAGACCAGCAAAACTGTCAAAAAAATAAATATTAACGCTTTACCCTTTGCTAAGACCTGCATATTCATTTCTCTCCTCCTCTGTCATTTCCACAACGCCAACGGGTGCGCAAACAACGAAACGAAATTCCTCCAAAACCTTTCTCTTAGGTGTTGACAATGCTTCATTGATCTCATACTCAACGGTCATAACGTGGTTTTTGCTATTATAATTTACGATAATGCTGCTGGTATATCTTTCAAAAAAGCTAATCGGTACATACACCTGGGAGCCGGAAATATATATCGGTGAGGAAAGACAAATGCTCTCTCCGTTAATGATCACATGACGAGAACCATGCTCCAACGAAACATAATTATTCAGTGCATTGGTTTTATAAAACTTAACACGCTCACCGTTTCCCACCGTAGAAAGCGAGAGCGAATTGGAAAGGCGTGTTAAGCTGATATATGCCTCACCGCTTCGATCTCGGAACACGCTATCGTTGTCACAAATATATTTTTGGGGCTTATCGTTTCCATTTTCCAGCTTAACCGTCACGTCATATCCAAATTCAAAAGATAAATGATTAATGGCATACAGAATGCCGTTAAGCATGCTGAGCAGTAAAAATGAAAGCAGAATAGCGGCGATCAAGACAAATCCAAGCTGCTTTAAGCCCTCAACTGTGATAACAGGTCCGCTCGGAGCCTTTTTCTTTCTCTCAGTATTCTGCGTAGGCTTCTTTACAGACTGCGCAGTTCCCTGCCGCATCCTTTGCATATTACCCTGCGAAGCGGGATGCTGCTGACTGACCGATCGATTTCCGCTTACAGCATTAGTCGATCGCGGCACATTTGGGGTGCGTACAGGGCGCTTTGACTGAGAATTCGCCGCTGACAAAGGCACGGAAGGACGACTTGATTGACGTGGGGGTGCACCACTGGGCGCGGATTGCTTTTTGGATGCTGTCTGCACTTTGCCTAACGCGTTTTTTGAATTAGTATTTGCAGAAGTGCTCTTCTTATTCTTGTTTCCAAATCCAAACATACCTTCACCTCCCAATCATTTTATTACATTTTAGTATACCATACCTACTATGAAAAAGCAAGCAATTTTTAAAAATTACGTGATCGGAATTCTGTCCCAAACATACACTGTCAGTAATAGAATTTAAGGTGGTATGGTATGTATATTTACGTTGTAACAAGCGGTGATACGCTTTACGGTATTGCACAAAGATACGGTGTTTCTTTGAATTTAATCGCATCACAAAACGGCTTAAATCCAAATGCTCCTCTACTGATCGGGCAGGCTCTTATCATTCTCGTTCCGGAAATACAGCATACCGTAAAATCGGGAGAAACAGTATATTCGATCGCCAAAAAGTATCAAACGTCTGTACGCGCACTGCTTCGTAACAACCCTGCTATTCGCTATGATCAGCCACTATATCCCGAACAAACAGTTATTATATCATATAAAACAGACAAAAGAGGGGCTATTCTTTCCAACGGGTATACCTATCCATTTATTAGTACCGAACAACTGGACAGTACCCTCCCTTTCTTATCTCTGGTGACGCCTTTCACATACGGCTTTCGCGAAGATGGAACGCTTATCGAATTGGATACTGAGCAAATCGCAAAAAGAGCTGCCGAGATTGGAACGTATTCAGTGCTTCTGATTTCGACACTTGAAGACAATGGTCTATTTAACAGTTTTCTACCCGGAAAAGTATTTGCCGATGCTTCTGCCACGGAAGCGCTCATTGATAACATAATTCGTACAGCGGTGTCGGGCAACTATCGTTACATCGACGTGGATTTTGAATTTTTACCAAAGGAAGAGGCAGATAATTACGCAGCTTTTATTGGTGCACTCCGCAATGAAGCAAATAAGAACGGAATTTCTGTCATCGTCGCTTTGGCACCTAAGACAAGCAACGCGCAGCCCGGTCTTCTATATGAAGGTCATCTTTATGATAAACTCGGTCAAAACGCCGATTACGTCCTATTGATGACCTATGAATGGGGATACACCTACGGACCGCCGCAAGCTGTGGCGCCGATCGACAAGGTGCGTCAGGTTGTAAGCTATGCTGTTAGCGTAATTGACCATAACAAAATTCTTTTGGGAATGCCAAATTACGGCTATAATTGGAAACTTCCCTTCACTATGGGTGATGCGGCAAGCTCTTTGGGGAATACACAGGCAATCGAACTTGCACAAAAATATAACCAGCAGATACTCTTTGATAATACGGCAATGACACCATACTTTTATTACGTAGATGAAAACGGCGTACAGCACGTAGTATGGTTTGAGGATGCCCGTTCGGTGCTTACAAAGTTAAATTTGATTTCCGAATACGATCTTGCCGGAATGTCAGTATGGAATATCATGCGTCCTTTTCCAGCTCTTTGGCAACTGACCGGTACATTATATGAAGTTGATGAATAAAAAACAGGGCAGCCGTTTGGCTGCCCTGTTATCATCAAGCAGATTGCTTATTCAGCGAACTTTTCGTTCAAAACCTTCATTGCCTTAGGACCAATGAACTTATAAACGTCTACATCGGTAAAGGAATTCCAGAACTCAAGGAATTTAAGCATACGGTCCTGCGCCTTCAGATCGTTCTGAACGATATGCTCATCCTGGAAACGGTGGAAGGTCTTCATCAAGGGTTCCCAACCAGTCTCATATACAAGCTCTGTGAAAAGCTTTGCTGCACCGTAGAAGGAATACTTTACGTTCATATCGTCACCCAGCTCATCGTAAGCAACGGTGATGGTTTCGTAATTGAAGCATCTGTTTGCAGCAAATTCAGCGGGAGCTGCCCATGCACCATACTTATCGTCCTTCTGATACTTATAAAGAACGTATACAGCCTTCAGGTCGGCTTCCATCTCAGATTCGAAGTTCCAGCCTCTGCCGGAATCGAACATATGTCCCATTTCATGCAGGATGCAGAAGTTAAAGTCACGCTTACCGTCATCCCAACGCTTCTGGATTTTAGCAATATCATCAACGTACCATTCTACGTTAATGAAAATAGTGTTACAGTTGCCTACAACACCTGCCATAACGCCCTGCTTTTCAGAACCTTGAACGATGATGGCAGGATAAGGAACGAACTTGGTCAGTTCAATGTATGCGTCATAGGTCTTCTGAATGTCATCGGCAAATGCCTGCATTCTTTCATTTGTGGTCTTAGCAGTCTTCAGAATGTCTACGGGCAGACGCAGATAGATATCGCCCTTCTGGCTGATCCACTGAGAATAAGTCTCCTGCTTATATTCAGTGGGGGTCAGGTTCCAGTACTGAGTTTTATCGTTCACATCGCGCTTTACGTTCTGAATCTTGCCATCAACAATACCCAAAACCACTTCAGTGGTCTGGCATACGCTAATTACGTATGTGCCGTCAGCCTGCTTATCAAAAATAAACTGCTCGCCGTTCTTGTTGGCACGTCTCTGTACAACAGGCTCCTTACCGGGAATAGGATGTGTGATACACATACGGATCTCAGCGTCGTCGCCAAAGCCAATAAAATAGGTTTCTTTGCCAAGGTATGCACCGTCGGTTACAGGATAGATGGTAAGGATGGGGTCTCCTTTTGTCTTGTCAAGGCCGTAGGTAAACTCGTCAACTGCACAAAGAGTGGCATCCTTAACGCCGACATTGGAAAGGGTGTACGCGCCGTACTTAATGTTAGCGCCCTCTTCCTTTTCGGTGTCTGCGCCCTCACCGGAGCCTTCCTCATCGCCGTTTCCTTCGCCCTCACCGGAGTTTTCACCCTGAGTGTTGTCATCACTGTCATTCGTCTTATCTCCGCCGCCACAGGCAACGAAGGTGGGAATAAGCAGTGCCAACAAAAGCAACATTGCTATCAGTTTCTTCATAATAACTCTCCTTTAGAAATTAATATTCTCTATCAAGAGTATTATATCGTATATCGTCACAAATGTCAAGACCTACAGCGGCACAATAGATTTAGGCAAAACGTAGAAATATACTGTAAAATTTTATGCACTATCAACAAAGAGCCACTGCTAAGAATTAGCAGCGGCTCTTTACAGTTATAATTGACACATAAACTCGGCAACGCGAGGATACAGAACATCATATCCTGCACTGTTTGGATGGATAAAATCCGCCAATTTGTTCTTCGTCTTATATTCCAACACATTTTCGTTGAAATCATCGTCAAAAAACAGGTCGAGATACGGAATTTCCCACTTCTCGCAGATCTGCTTGGCAACTGTAAAATATTCCGTCATGTCACTTAGGCGTCCGATCGTGGAAACAGAACGAAAATTTACAATAAAGCCGATTTTGGCATCGGGAAAATACTTCTTTGCCGTGCAAAACAGCTCCTCCAACCCGCCGGCATAAGTCGACACGTCAAAGTCAGAAAGATCAAAAGACTCGGAAATTTGACCGACTTCTCTGCTATCCCAAGCGTCATTGACGCCACCGTGCAGCATCAGGTAGTCGAAATTCTGATCTTTGATACGCTCAAGCTGGAAGATCACACGATTCTCCTTGCGGCAATCAGAAACAGATGCGCCGTCGCAGCCCTTATTCACATAACTGGCAAGCCCGAAATCACGGTTGATTCTTCCTGCCCAGCCCCACCACTGATGCTCTTTATCAAAGGTGGAGGCCATGCAGATAGAATCACCGAGAAATGCGGCTGTCTTTCCGGTCAGTACATTATTCATGGCAAGATCACTTCAGATCGTTGACCTTAATACCGTACTTCACCTGACGCATGAAGCGAGCGATGAAGGGATAGATCACGTCATAGCCTGCACTGTTAGGGTGAATCTGGTCGGGAAGATATTTATTGGTCTTCCAGTCAAATACGCTATTGAACTCAGCATCATCATACAGATCCAGATAAGGAACATTCCACTTCTTGCAGATAACCTTTGCGACCTGATAGTAGGGGGTCATGTTCTTCAGATTACCGACGCTGGTATTCATTCTGAAGTTGATGATATAGCAGATCTTTGCATTGGGGAACTGTCTTTTTGCAGTGTGGAACAGATGCTCAAGGCCGCCTGCAAAGGTGGATACGTCAAAGCTGGACACTTCATAGTCCTTTGCAATGGTACCAACCTCAATCTTATCCCATCCATCGTTAACGCCGCCGTGCAGAACAAGGAAATCAAGCTTCAGGCTTCTGCTAAGACCAAGAACCTGATTAACAATTGTATTCTGCTTTCTGCAGTTAGAAACAGAAGCTCCGTCACAGCCCTTGTTGGCATATACGGAGAATTCATAATCACGGTTCAGTCTGCCTGCCCAGCCCCACCACTGGTGATCCTTATCCCAAGTGGAAGCCATGCAGATGGAGTCGCCGCAGAAGGCAGCGCCGGCACCCTTCAGGGGGTCGGTAACGGTTACCTCGGTGGTTGCGCTCAGAGTGCCATCAGCATTCTTAACGGTAACGGTAGCAGTGCCTTCCTTGACACCAACCATCACGCCGGTAGCGGGATCGATGGTTACAACCTCAGCGTCGGAGGAGGTATAGGTCAAGGTGTCGTCCTTGGTGGACTTGAACTCAACTTCCAAAGCGGTAGTCTGCTCAAAGCCAAGTGCGGTCTTTTCGGCAACAGTCAGTGTAGGCTCAACGTTTTCATCAACCTCGCTGCCCTCAGTGGTGCTGCCTTCGGTCTTACTGCCTTCCCCTTCACCTTCATCGTTTCCGGGGGTATTGCCTTCACCCTTATCATTGCCGGTGGTGTCATCGTCGGTGCTATTATCGACCTTTTCTCCGCCGCCGCATGCAACAAAGCAAGGCACGAGCATAGCCAGCAAAAGCAACATTGCAATTAACTTTTTCATGTGTGATACTCCTTGTTGTTATTTATTTGACTTAAGAATACATCATCTTTTAAGTTTTGTCAAGAGCCAATGACTATTTGTACAAATTTTGTTCTCATTATTCGGAACGAAGCGCCTGCACGGGATCACGCTTAGCCGCGAACATCGCAGGAATCAGACCTGCAATAAAGGTAAGCAGCATGCTGATTCCAACCAATATGATACCGCCCATTACGGGAAGCGAAGCGATATTGGGAACGCCGCTAAGTGCTTTGATAATCGCAGATACGGGTATGCAAAGCAGTACCGTTGTCAATATACCGATCAATCCTGCGGTAAAGCCGACGATCAGCGTTTCTGCATTGAATACGCGCTTGATGTCTCGCTTGGATGCACCAATGGAGCGCAGAATACCAATCTCTTTGGTTCTTTCAATGACAGAGATATACGTGATGATTCCGATCATGATAGAGGATACCACCAAAGAAATAGATACGAATGCGATCAGACCATAGGTTACAAAATCTACAATGGAGGATACAGAGGACATCAGCATTGCCACGAAATCGGTATAGGTGATCTGATCCTCTTCCTTCTTGTCCGCATTGTAGGTATTGATCGCATCCTCAATCTTTTCCTTATCGCCAAAGGTCTTGGCGTACAGATTGATCGAAGTGGGGGTTTCAAGAGTTGTATAACCGATCTTCTTCAAATTGTCCGCAAGGGTAGTCTGGGAGGTAGAGGGCATCATATCGTAATATACCGCCTTCAGCGTTTCGTCATCCTCGATCGATTTATCATACAGCTTCTGCAGAACCGTGCGACCCGATACGGTGTTCAAAAGTGCATCGGGATCCCCCGTCATCTGCTGTGTTGCGGGATCAAATCCACCCAACACCTTCACAACCTCTGCAGCCAGCATCTGTGCGTCCAGCTTTGCAAAATCAATGAACGTAGGGTTCTTATAGTACTCGGTCAAGAAGCGAACCATATCCTCGGGGGTCATGGCTGCCACTGCTGCAGGAACCAGCTTTGTATATTTGTTTGTATCGGTCAGCATAGTGATAGCAAAGGTGGTCAGCATGTTTCGCAGCACCTCGGGGTCCGCCTCTGCCATTCTGGAGAGAAACTCCTCATCAAGTGTTACGCCAAAACGCTGAGAGATCATGGCTGCCATCTGCTTCAGCTCATCTTCATCCAGCTCCTTGATCTGCTGCATATAGCTTTCTACCATGGCAGAGATCTCTTCGTCTGTGGGTGCGATCAGATAATTGACAAAATACTTTGCCTTTTCATCAGCAGAAAGAACACTTTGATACTTTTCGGTGTATTCTTTGATTTTGTCCTCGATCGTAGTGGGAAGATCTGCACTGCCGGCATAGGAAAGACCGGTAAATACATCTCGATCCGGATCACTCATCTGATCCTTCACAATGTCGCTTTCGACAATCCCCTCAATCATATATTCGGTCAGCAAAGAGGTGTAGGCAAAGGAGGTAGCAATCGAAGCTGCAAAGGCATCCTCGTTGGGCTTTACAATACCTACGATCTTGATATCAAGGCCATCAGCTGCCTTGGCATTCATAAAATGCTCGTTCTTGCTGTAATCTACGTAGACACTTCCCTCTTTGTTGTAAACATCGGTGGGCAGGATCAACTTCATCTTGCGTCCGAGGATGTCCTTATATTCGATACGCAGCTGCTCCTTCTGCTCGGTAGGCTTACCGTTAAAGGCATTAAAGATGGTCTCCGCCAGCTCATCACCCGACTTAAGCCCCAGTGCATACAGAGCCAGGTCGCTTACCTCGTTGTTTTTGTCAAGCACCAACAGGATCTCGTCCTTTGCCATGGGATAGTCGCCGGCAAGCAGCTTATACTGATCCTTTATCATGGAGTGAACAGGCTCTTTTTTCGCGTCAGCGCCGGGCAGGATCTCTGAGAAAACACTCATATTCATCTGCATATCGGAGGAGCCGCTGAAGGAGCTCATGGAATCCACAAAGGTGCTGCCAAGTCCCTTTTCAAAGATAGCTGTCAGATCTACCTTTGAATATTGTCCGTTTTCCTCTGTATAAACAAACATGGGGATCTTATAGGAATAATGGATCGCAGAGGTGTAGTCCTTGATCGGATTGTTTGCCGACAACAAATACTCGCGGAAGTCGCTGAGATTATTTGTCTTTGTCTCGGGAGCAAACATAGAGTTGATCAACTCGGTCATGGTAGTATTGGAATATACAGCGTCCATTTCATGATCACCGCCCTTTTCGCTGGAGCCCATAAGCGATTCCATCATAGCAGAAAGGTCGGTTCGTTCTGCCATGATCGAGATCGGATAGGAGGTCAACGTTTCCTGCTGGATCGAATTGATATAACCGTGAATACCGTTTGATAGTGCCAAAATCAAAGCGATACCGATAATACCGATACTGCCTGCAAAGCTGGTCAGAATGGTTCTTCCCTTTTTGGTCAGCAGATTTTGCAACGAAAGAGTGAGTGCAGTCAATGCTGACATAGACACCTTTCCCTTTTCGTCCCCGGTCTTGGGAAGCATCGCTGCCGCCTCTTCTTTTGATACGGGATCACTATCCGAGATCAGCTCGCCGTCCAAAAGCTTGATGATTCGTGTGGAATACGCTTCGGCAAGATCGGGATTGTGCGTGACCATGATGACAAGACGGTCCTTTGCGATCTCCTTGAGCAGGTCCATAACCTGAACGCTGGTGGAGGTATCGAGCGCGCCTGTGGGTTCATCTGCAAGAAGAATATCGGGATCGTTGACAAGCGCTCTTGCAATGGCAACTCTCTGCATCTGACCGCCCGACATCTGACTGGGCTTCTTGTCCAGTTGATCGCCAAGACCAACCTTCTTAAGGACATCGATCGCACGGCGACGTCGTTCCTTTTTCTTTACACCCGAAAGGGTCAGTGCCAATTCCACGTTGGAAAGCACCGTTTGGTGAGGGATCAGATTATAGCTCTGAAATACAAAACCAACCGAATGGTTTCTATAACTGTCCCAGTCCTTGTCCTTAAACTGTGTTGTCGATTTTCCGTTGATGCACAGATCTCCGGAGGTATATCTGTCAAGTCCACCAATGATGTTCAGCAGTGTTGTTTTACCACATCCCGAGGGGCCGAGAACAGAAACAAATTCATTTTGTCTGAAGGTGATATCGATGCCCTTCAGAGCATGCACCGGCTCGCTGACGGTTGGGTAATCTTTCTTGATTTGAGTTAATCTAAGCATGTACTATTCCTCATAATTTAATATTGCGCACAGTGTATCACATAATTGTGACCATAATATGAATATTATTCAAATAATCCACCTCGATGCGCCCCAACCTGCATATTTTATGTGGAAAATCGACCCGCATACCCGCAAGTTTTACATAAAGGCTCAATATATCGGTGACTGCAAAATCCTTCTCGGAGGCTGATTGCTTTCTCGCACGCAAGAATACTCGCAAGGGGCGTTTCAAAGACGTTACCAAGAGCAATATCCCCGTTTTTATCAAGACAACACGGTACTACTGTGCCGTCTGCCAATATTCCCACTTGATCGCGCAGTCCGTAGCAGGTACCGTTTTCGCGCAGTACGGGCAAGCGTAGATCCGGCCAGGTAAAACGCTCTCCCCATTCTAAAAACAGCTTTGGCGCAATCCGAATGCCTCTACTGTTATCAATCCACTGACCCGACAGCTCCTGCC
>SVRH01000017.1 GCA_015064925.1 Oscillospiraceae bacterium
TCAAGCTTTTTCAAAAGCTTGCGCAGTCAAGGGCGCGGAGCCCTAGTCGCACTCTGCAGAGTGTGAAAAACCTTTCGTGAGGAGCTATATGAATTACGCAACGATCAAAAAGAATGACGTAGCCAACGGTGAGGGCGTGCGCGTTTCGCTGTTCGTGTCGGGATGCCGCCACCACTGCAAAAACTGCTTCAACAAAGAGGCGTGGGATTTTGCTTATGGGGCACCCTATACCGAAGAAATCGAAAGCGAGATACTCGCCGCGCTGAAGCCCCGCTTCGTGTCGGGACTGTCGCTGCTGGGCGGTGAGCCCTTTGAGCCCGAAAATCAAGCGGATGTGCTTTCCCTTGTGAAAAGGGTAAAGGCAGAAATGCCCGAGAAAACGGTCTGGTGCTACACGGGATTTCTGTTCGAAAGCATCCGTGAGGGTAAGGTGGGCGATCCCACGGTGGCAAACGAACTGCTTTCCCACATTGACGTTCTGGTGGACGGCAAATTCGTGGAGGAACGAAAGGATCTGTCGCTGCTTTTCCGCGGCTCCTCCAATCAGCGTATCCTTGACGTGAAGGCGTCGCTTAATAAGGGAGAAGCCACTTGGCTTGCAGGAACCTGGCAGCGCAACATGGGAAGCGGCAACATATATGACGCATAAGAAAAAAGCAGAGGAATCCATGGCGGATGCTTCTGCTTTTTGTGTTAGATGAGGAATTGTGCGATCTTTTCCCGTGCAATGTGCTCGTTACAGTAGACGTAGTTGAATTCACCCTTGATCCGAATATCTCTAAGGGTGAAGCAGGCAAGATCTTTTCGGCTTTCGGCAATGGGCGTGTAGGCAAAGGTGATCGCATCTGTGCTTGCCACCAGATCACAAATGACCGAAAAATTGCTGATACAAGAGCAGCGGCGAAAGGATCGCAGTGAAAAGCCGCGGTCATTGATGGCCTGCTCCAGCAGCTTACGCGTGCCGGAGCCCTGTTCTCTGACAAGGATGCTTTCGTGAAAGACTTCCTCCGTCGAAACGGTTCTTCCGGCAAAGGGATGCGTCTTGGCGCAGATGCCCACAAACTCCTCCTCCTTGTAAAGATGATATCCGTATTTGCTTTTGTCAAACACCCCTTCAATGATGGCAAAATCGATCTGTGCCATCTCAAGCATGTGCAGCAGTGTTTCGGTGTTGTCCACCGTGAGCTCCAATGAATTGTTTGGGCAGGACAGAAAGTGTTTGATGTGCTCGCCGATCACAAATTCACCGATGGTCTTGGTGGCACCGATCTTCAGATGCACCGAATCATTGGGGGCAAAGCTTTGCAGGAGCGCCAGCTCCTCTGCTCGCATACTGTCAAAATGACGCTTCAGAAGATCCGCATCCTTTGTTTTGGTCAGCGTACGGCCGTTGTAAACAAAGAGCTTTGTGCCGTAATGGTTTTCCAGATAGTGAATGTGCTGGGTGACGCCGGGCTGCGTCATGTTCAGCTTTTCAGCGGTCCTACGGTAGTTCATTTCATCGTATAGCGTCAGAAAGGTGTAAATCCTATGGTCCAGCATAATGTCTCCTAATAAACTAAAATTATGAAGGTATAACAAATGATAATTTGATTTTATCACACATCGGTGCTATAATCAAGTCAGTTGTCAAAAAAGAAGGAGAAAAGTCATGAAAATTGTAAAACTGTTTCCCGGGATCCTGCTTTCGGTTGCCATAGCACTGGTTGCTTGCATCATTGAAAGCCTGTTGCCCATTCATCTGATCGGCTCTGCGGTGATCGCCATGTTCATTGGCATGGTGCTCAACCATTTTTTAAAGAATACGGATATACTGAAATCGTGCCTGAAGTTTACCTCTAAAAAGCTTCTGAAGTTTGCGATCATTCTGCTGGGACTTTCGCTGAACGTCACCACTATACTGAACGTGGGCAGAATGTCGCTGACCGTGATGATCTTTACGCTTCTGACCTGCTTTGGCTGCGGTTACTTTATCGGACGGGCGCTGGGACTGAACTGGAAGCTTTCCAATCTGATCTCCGCCGGCACCGGTATTTGCGGCGGGTCTGCCATTGCTGCCATTGCGCCCACCATCGATGCGGATGATAACGACGTGGCATACGCGATGTCGGCAACCTTTCTGTTTGATATGGCGATGATCGTGCTCTTTCCTATTATGGGAAAAGCCATGGGAATGACCGACGAAGCATTCGGCATCTGGGCAGGAACCGCCGTCAATGACACCTCTTCGGTGGTCGCCACGGGATACGCCTTTTCCGAGGGGGCAGGGGACTTCGCCACCATGGTGAAGCTCACGAGAACCCTTGCCATTATTCCCACAGTCATTACCTTTGCGCTGGTGCAGCTGCGTCTGAAAAGAAAGGAAGCGCTGGCAAACAGCCAAGACAGCGGGGAAGTGAAGGCAAATTTCAGCTTTGCAAAGGTCTTTCCTTGGTTCATCCTCGGCTTTCTTGCCATGGCGATCGTTGCCAGCGTTTTCTCTGTGCCCACCGTGGTGGTCACCCACTCCAAAAAGCTCAGCAAGTTTTTGATGGTCTCGGCGCTTGCGGCCATCGGTCTGAACACCTCCTTCTCGGGCATGAAGAAATCGGGTGTGCGCCCCATGCTGCACGGCTTTATCATTTCTGCCCTTGTGGTCATCGTGGCGCTTCTCGTTGAGATCGGTATGGGAATCGTATAAAATGGAAAAAGGTCGCCAAAGGCGGCCTTTTTACCATTTATAATCCATATTGTGATAGGGCGTTCCCACAAAGCCGATCTGTGTGAAGTCATCCATGTTATGTCGGATGATATAGTCGATATAGGACGCGATCATCTTGGCGGTGAGCAGATAGCCGCAGGCGTTAAGGTGTCCCGTCATATAGAAATTGCGGCGAAACTCTGCGTCATAGACGGGGGCATACCTGAAGAGATCGATGACGTAGGTGAAAGGGAAGAGGGTGGCGATCTCATGCATCAGTGCCGCCTGCTTTTCTGCCGCCTTTTGCTCATGCTCAATGTCACTTTGGGGCATGGTCACAAGGAAGATACGGGATTTGGGGGATATCTGCCGTACGCGGCTGAGGATCCTTCCCATATAGCCTGCAAAGGTGTCGGCATTTTTCTCCGGTTCTTCGGGGTGGATATCCTCGCCCGAACCCACTGCAAAGCCCTGATACACAAGATCGTTGACCCCAAGAGCAAGGATGTAGCTCTGACAGACTTTAGAAGGGTCAAAGCATCCGCATTCTTCGCCGTAGCACTCTGCAAAATGCTTGGCGGTCATGCCACCGCGGGAGAAATTATATACCTTGTTGCCCGCCATGCGAGAAAGGTACTGTCCCCAGGAATAGTCGTAGAAATCGTGGTAATGATTGATTCTATCCTCACCCAAAGAAACGAATTCTCCCGAGGAAAGGCTGTCCCCAATGCAGCCGACGGTGCGAAGAATACCGCAGTATCCGCCGTCGGAAACGATGCGATCCAGCGGCTTTTCATTTTCACAGGGAAGAAATTCGGTAAGGTTCATGACAGTACTCCTCGCTATTTGATATCTCTATTATAATCCCGTTGTAACTTTTTGTCAATAAAAAGCGATCTTTTTGCCCAAACGTAATATAACCATCGTAGGGCGGGGGCTTGCTCCCGCCGTTTATAATGTACCGGATAAGTATAGTAGCGACCGTTTTTCTTACTTTGAAGATACGGTATCAATTGTATGTATATATTCCATAACCGTTTTTCCGCTTTCCAGACGCATACCGTATATTGTATCACCTGCGGCAAGGATGCGTTTTTGTCCTTCCGAGCAGATACCCACGATCTCAAAGCATATCGGATGGATAAGCAAAATGCTCAGCTGTTGTTTGTTTTTGGCAGAAGGGACGTCGTAATTGGGAAGCGTCTGCAGCTTGGTATCATATGACATGGAGGCTTGACTCCATTTTGAAAAAAGCCACAGAGAATTTGTGAAGTAGTATTGACGGCTACTTGAGGTTGGGCATTTCAAAACGGACTTTTTGTACTTAGAGGCTAACAGCTTGACATATACCAGTTTGGATTTGGTTTCAATGCAAAAATCAAAGCTTTTGCCGTTATTTCTTCCCCAAAACGGGAGAACGTGTAAGGCTTTGAATTTGTATCCCTTTTGGCGGCATTGTTTTCGGATGCGCGAGCTGAGAAGGATGCGCTTGATCAGAATGCGAAAATACGGATATAGCAAAATGAGTAATGCTATAACGAGTAATATTATAATGAATTTCATTTATACCTCCTGCGGCTTGTACACAAGAAAAATGATGGGTGTTTGTCCTACCTTTACCGGGTAGGGCATTAGTCCTTTTTCAACGATGGAAAGCATTTGTGCCATGGTGTAGGCACTCAGTGCACCTTCATAGAAATAGTGCTCCCGCCCATCCACGTGTTTGGGTACGCGGTTGACCGAATACCGCACAATGGCGGACAGCTCTTCTTTCAAAAGTGAAAAAAGTTCATTTTGAATTTCTTTTATGGCGGTGTTCCAGTAGTGGGATTCGTTATAGGTAAGGGCAGGAATATCAAGGCGGATATTTCCGTTTTCATCACGGTTTAAAATGTGCAGCTTTTCAAATTCGGGGACGAGTTCGTGCAGAAAGGGATTGTCAGTTTTAATGCCGCTTGGCAGAAGGGAAGCATAAAAACGAAGGATGCTCAACAGACTGAATTGATACTTAAAGCGATTGTATGCCCAGTGTGCATCCCCGAAAACCGATTGGCAATCGTACATTACACAATTCTGTTTGCCCTCTTCATCTTGATAACCAACCTGTACGGGACCCGAGCCGTCATATTTTGAGGAGCGGCTCTTGGTTTGTTCGTCCATAATGGTGAGCGTTGCCAGCCATCGTCCTGCATTTGGACGTTCGGGAGGCTCTATTTTACTATGATCGTTGGAAAGAAAGCTGCTTTTGACTTTCCTAATCACTTCGCTTATGGCTTGATTTAGCACAAAAAGGAACAGAGTTGCTTTTTGCTTTTCGCTCATGGATAAAAAGGAGGGGCTGCTTGTAAGTGTTTCCGTATGCTTCCATACGGTGTTCCATACGTTTACGGCATATTTGTCTGCCAGTTCTTCCTGCGCATTTATATTGCCGAATGCGTTTTCGTAGTGGCGCATGAAGGCGCGGGTGTAGACCAGCCCCGAGGCGGTTTTGCCCAGCAGCTCACCCTTTACCAATTTATCCACAAGGGGCTCTACGTAGGCGCATGGCATTCCCATGGTGTCGGCAATGCCGCGCAGGGAAATAGGATTTTCGTAGGCAAGAATCAAAATATTTCCTTCAATTTGAGAGTGTAAAAGCGTGAACGGCTCGCCGCCAAGCCCACTGCTCCCCCAAATGCCAATTCCTACGTGCTTCGGCTCATAACTGATTCCGGCGTATTTTTCCATGTTTAGTCCTTCCTTGACCTGTTCCCTTGCTTTAGACAGCCTAGAGAGCACCGTGCCGCGGGGAATACCCAGATCCTTTGCGATCTTATCCACCGAGTGTCCGTGCACGTAGTGCCTGACGGTCACTTCACGGTAGATCTTAACAAGGCGGCCGATCTCGCGGCGCACCGCTTCGTACTCATCGCTTGGATCTTCGGGTGTTTCGTTTACGGTCAGCGTTTCGGGAATGCCGTAGGTTACCACACTGTTTTTGTATTTGCTTCTAAGATAGTCGTTGTACTTTCTTTGTAAAACAGCCGAAAGATATCCCTTGGGATGTTCAGTATTGACACCCTTTTTTCTGTTTTCCAAATAAGCCAGCATGCTGTCCTGCACGATGGTATCGATCTCGGGGCAATCGCCGTATTTGTGCATGGCGGTTTCGTAAAGATACGAAAAGAGCTCTTCAAAGTTATCTTTGGATACGGTCATGGGAAGTACCTCCTTTCTTGTTTTGCCCCTTTAGTCGCAGAAATCCTTGGTTGATTCGCTGTTTTGTAAAAAATATTTTATCATAAACCGTAAAAAATGTAAAGAGCAGACTATTTGTAAGATAAATACAATCTCATTTAAAAACACAAATGAAAAGCTCCATATTATAGTATATAAAACAACCCCGACAGATCCTGAAATCCGTCGGGGTGTTTCATGAAGAAGCCGTCAAAGACGACTTCTTTTTGTATTCATATACTTGAATTAAGCCTTGCCGTTGCAGCCCAGAACGTTGATCAGCTTGTGGCGAACCAGTTCCTTGATGTTGGCACGAGCGGGCTTCAGGTATTCTCTGGGGTCGAACTTGTCGGGATGTTCGTTGAAGAACTTACGGATGGTACCGGTCATAGCAAGACGCAGGTCGGAGTCGATGTTGATCTTGCAGACAGACAGTTCAGCAGCACGACGCAGCTGTTCTTCGGGAACACCGATAGCGCCGGGCATCTTACCGCCGTTTTCGTTTACCATCTTAACGTATTCCTGGGGAACGGAAGAGGAACCGTGCAGAACGATGGGGAAGTTGGGAAGCTTGCGGCAAACTTCTTCCAGAATGTCGAATCTCAGCTGGGGGTTGGTGCCGGGCTTGAACTTGTATGCGCCGTGGCTGGTACCGATAGCAATCGCCAGAGAGTCGCATCCGGTTCTGGTTACGAATTCTTCTACTTCTTCGGGACGGGTGTAGTGAGCGTGGTCAGCGGAAACGTTTACTTCGTCTTCTACGCCTGCCAGAGCGCCAAGCTCAGCCTCTACTACTACGCCGTGAGCGTGAGCATATTCTACTACCTTCTTGGTGATCTCGATGTTTTCTTCGAAGGGCTTGGAGGAAGCGTCGATCATAACGGAGGTAAAGCCGCCGTCGATGCAGGACTTACAGGTTTCGAAGCTGTCACCGTGGTCGAGGTGCAGAGCGATCGGGATTTCGGGGCATTCAATAGCAGCTGCTTCTACCAGCTTAACCAGGTAAGTGTGGTTAGCGTAAGCGCGTGCACCCTTGGATACCTGCAGAATTACGGGAGCCTTTTCTTCCTTGCAGGCTTCGGTGATCGCCTGAACGATCTCCATGTTGTTTACGTTGAAAGCACCTACGGCGTACTTGCCGGCATATGCCTTCTCGAACATTTCTTTGGTTGTTACGAGTGCCATAAATATCATTCTCCTTTTATAAATAATGAATTATTCGCATCACCTTATTCTAACAATAAATTATGCGTTTGTCAATAGTTTTTCCTTGATTTGTCACTTATTACAAAGGAAAAATACAAGAGAATTGTATTTTTTATTATATTTATATTGATTTTGAGGGAAATTTGTGATACACTATAAAAGATGTTGTAAATCATAATTTAAAAATATAGAAAAGGAATTGGTGAACATTATGTCCGCACTCAAAGGCGCATGTATTATTGGTCAGTCCGGCGGACCGACCTCTGTAATCAACGCATCCGCATACGGCTGTATCAAAACAGCTCTGGAAAACGAAAACATCACCGCCGTTTACGGCGCGTGCAACGGTATCAAGGGCGTTCTGGATGATAACCTCATCGATATGGGTAAAGAAGATCCCGCAGAGCTGGCTCTGATGAAGTACACTCCTTCTTCGGCTCTTGGATCCTGCCGCTACAAGCTGAAGGATGCTTCGGTAGACGATACCGACTACAAGCGTATTCTTGAGATCTTCAAGAAGTACAACGTTCGTTACTTCTTCTACAACGGCGGTAACGACTCCATGGATACCTGTAACAAGATCTCCAAGTTCATGCTGGAGAACGGCTACGAGTGCCGCGTCATGGGTATTCCCAAGACCATCGACAACGACCTTGCCGGCACCGACCACTGCCCCGGTTATGCTTCCGCAGCGAAGTACATCGCTACTTCTCTGATGGAGATCTACCACGACGCAAGAGTATACGATACCGGAATGATCACCGTTGTGGAGATCATGGGTCGTAACGCAGGCTGGCTGACCGCTTCTGCCGCTCTGGCTTGCGCGAAGGGCGCAGGTCCCGACCTGATCTACTGCCCCGAAAACGATTTCGATATGGACACCTTCATTGCAAAGGTGAAGGAGATCTATGCAAAGAGCGGTAAGTGTATCGTTGCTGTTTCCGAGGGTATCCACGATGCAAACGGCAAGTACATTTCCGAATACGGCAATGACCTGTCCAACGCAAAGGACGGCTTCGGCCACGCTCAGCTGGGCGGTCTTGCTTCCTATCTGGCAGGCGTGCTGAAGACCGAGACCGATGCGAAGGTAAGAGGTATTGAGCTGTCTCTGCTGCAGAGATGTGCCGCTCACTGCGCTTCCCAGACCGATATTGAAGAGTCCTTCAATTCCGGTAAGATCGCAGTGGAAAAGGCTGTTGAGGGTCTGACCGACAGAATGGTCGGCTTTGTTCGCAGCTACGATGAAAACGGCAATTACGTTTGCAACTACGAGCTGTTTGAGTTGACCGTGGTTGCCAACACCGAAAAGAAGATCCCCGCTGAATGGTTCAACGAGACCAAGGATGGACTTACCGAAGACTTCGTGAAGTACGCTCTGCCTCTGATTCAGGGCGAGACTCAGATGGTCAAGGAAGACAGCCTTCCCAGATTCGTTCACCTGAAGAAGGTTAAGGCTACCGTATAATTGAATATGAAAAAAGCTGTTTCGCACGAAACAGCTTTTTTTATACCAAAAACAAAGGACTGTCGATTGACAGTCCTTGTTTTAATCAGTAGATTAGTCGATGGTAACTTCGTGACCGGTTTCTGCGGACTTGTAGATAGCGCAGAGGATCTTCATCAGAGTTACGCCGTCTTCAGCGGGAGCTTCGCAAACCAGAGAACGGTCCTTGATGCATTCGATGAAGTGGTCAACTTCCTTCTGGTAAGCATCAGCACCCATAGCGGTCTTGCACTCAGCCAGAGTAACGTCGGTCATGTAGTTCAGAGCTTCGGTGGTCAGATCCAGAGTAGCACCGTCCAGCTTCGCGCCGCCCTTGGTACCGAACAGCTCGATGGCGCCGGAGCCCTTCTTGATGTTCAGAGAGAAGGAAGCTTCTACGCTCATTACGAAGCCGTCTTCGAAACGGATCATAGCGGTAGCCAGGTCTTCAACGTTGCAGATGTCGTTTTCGCTTCTGGAAGCAGAGTAGTAGCCCTTGGGGGTCTTCAGGTTGGGACGGTTGAGCAGCTTCTGGAAGGTAGCGCCGTATACGGAAACGGGCTTTTTGTTGCCTGCCAGGTAACGAACCATATCGATTACGTGTACGCCCAGGTCGATCAGAGGACCGCCGCCGGAACGGGACTTATCGCCGAACCAGCCTTCGGGGTTACCGTTACGACGCAGGTAGGAAACCTTTGCGTAGTACAGTTCGCCGAAGAAATCGCTCTGGTACAGGTCTTTCAGAACCTCGGTATCGTTGCCGAAGCGGCGAACGAAGCCGATCTGCAGGTGCTTGCCGCTTTCCTTAGCAGCAGCCAGCATAGCTTCAGCGTCTTCCACGCAGGTAGCCATGGGCTTTTCGCACATAACGTGCTTGCCTGCCTTCAGAGCAGCGATGGTAACGGGAGCGTGCTCGCTGTTCCAGGTACAAACGGAAACTGCTTCGATCTCTTCGAGCTTGAGCAGTTCGTTGTAGTCGAGGAAGCGACGCTCTTCGGGAATGTTGTAGCGATCACCCTGAGCCTTCAGAGTCTTAGGGTTGATGTCGCAGATGGCGTACAGCTCGGTTTCGGGATTCTTAACGTAAGAGTCCAGATGGCAATCGGAAATAGAACCAACGCCAATAACAGCAACTTTCATCATGTTCGTAATCTCCTATTGTTTAAATAAATTTAATTTAGACGGTTGTCCGAATTACAGCATCTTCATCTTGCCGCGCAGGAAGTCAGCAGCCATTACAATGTCAGCTGCGGGATCCGCACCGCATTCACGCTCGATGGTCAGGAAGCCCTTGTAGCCGATGTCCTGCAGAGCTCTGAGGTAGCCGTTCCAGTTAACGTTACCGTAGCCCAGAGGCAGTTCGATAAAGGGAGCGCCCTTCTTGGTAGCAGCGATGATGGAGTCAAGCACGGGGTTACCGGTGGACTCTTCAGCCTTAGCGTCGCCGCCTTCCTTGATGAAGTCAACGATGTCGCCGGCATACAGCTTAGCGGGGTCAACGTTCTTGAGCATCATACCGTCTTTTGCATGGGTGTGAACGATGTACTTGGACAGACGGTGAACGGCAACAGCCAGATCGTTGTCAGCAGAGCACATTACCAGGTTAGCAGGGTCGAAGTTTACTGCTACGCCGGTGGAATTCAGGGTATCAAGGAAATCACCCAGACGTGCTGCAGGTTCGGGACCGGTCTCGATTGCGAAATGAGAACCCATAGAATCTGCAAATTCAGCCAGCTCGAAGCAAGCTTCCTGCATAACCTTATACTGTTCGCAGGTATTGTCAACGGGAACCTGACCGATGTGAGTGGTTACGACGTCAGTGCCGAATTCCTTAGCGAATTCCATGATGCGCTTGGACTTTTCGATCTTCTTGGCATTGTTTTCCTTGTACTGGAAACCACCTCTCATGCCTGCGTCGCCGCCAAGGTCGCCGCAGATCGCAGAGAATACCATGCCTTCGCTCTTAACCATGTCGAGCAGCATCTTCTGACGTTCTGTAGTCATGTTGTCAACGTGGTTTTCGGAAAGACCGTACGCAGTCATATACATCTGAATACCCTGCGCGCCAATCGCGGCAGCCTTCTTGATGCTATCTTCGGTACGACCGGGGAAGGATTCAACAATGACACCAATCGGATAATTGTACATAATTTTGCACCTCGTATTGATTTTTTGTTATTTCTATTGTATAATATTGTTAGAAAAAAAGCAAGCCATATTTCAAAGAATTTATAACACAATTGTGCTTTTTTTGAATTTTTTACGGGTGCAGAGGCGAAAAGGATTTATGAAATACGAAATGCACGATCTGAATAGGCGCAAATTGCCCTTTATATTTCACAGCGACGTGATGGACAAGAACACCCGCGACTATACCCACTGGCATGAGAATTTAGAAATATTGTGCTTTTACGAGGGGATGGGAAAGGTGCTGTGCGACTCATCTGTGACCGACGTAAAGGCAGGGGACATTTACGTAATAAACTCCGAGCGGCTGCACATGGTGCAGAGCGATACCGAGGTGAAATACTACTGCCTGATCGTGGATGCGGAGTTTTGCCGTCAGAATGGTATTCCGGTCGGAGAGGTCTGTTATCGCGAAAAGATCGAAGATCGCGCTATGGCAACCGTATTTCAGCGTGTGGTGAGCGCCTTTGAGGGCAATGATGCCTATAAAGAAGCCAAGGTCAAGCACGAAACGCTGGGGCTGCTTCTGACCTTGGCGGAGCATTACACGGTGGAGATCGAACAGGACGAGGACGACGTGGCACATCTGGACAATGTCAAGGAAGCCATACGCTACATTAAGGAAAATTTCCAAAAGAATATCGGAGTCAATGATATTTGCCAGGCGGCGGGACTGTCCAGAGCCTATTTTTCCCGCATCTTCAAGCAGGTCACCGGATTCACCGTTGTAAACTACGTCAATATGGTGCGTTGCCAAAGCGCCGCTAAAATGCTTCGCACCGGCAAGTACCGCGTCAAAACGGTGGCGGAGCAGTGCGGCTTTACCAATCTGTCGTACTTTTCGCTGACCTATAAAAAGATCATGGGAAGACTGCCTATAGAGGAAAAATAATCACAAAATGTTCACCGCTTTTTTAGAAGAACGGGAACATACGTACACGTTTCCATGCTATCATGGTAAGGAAAGAGAGGGATCCAAGTGCAAGAACAGGATAACGGCATGAAAAAGAAGAATCTCTTACTGGGAGATGAGCAGAAGATACTGGAATATGAGATGCTCAATCGCGCGGCGATCCAGCAGCTGCGACTGAAGATGGAGATCTTGAATGATGAGTTCAAGACCAGATACGACCACAACCCCATCCACCATCTGGAGTCAAGACTGAAATCCAGACGTAGCATCGCCAATAAGCTTGTCAAAAAGGGCATGGAGCCCACCATCGAAAACGCCATGCAGTTTATCAACGATACCGCAGGCGTACGTGTGGTCTGCTGCTATATCAGCGACGTTTACAACGTGGCGGATATGCTGTGCGCTCAGCAGGATCTGGAGCTGAAGGAGAAAAAGGACTATATCGAATCCCCAAGCTATAATGGCTACCGTTCGTTGCATCTTGATTTCCGCATTCCGATCTATCTGTCGGATAAAAAGATGTACGCCACCGCCGAGGTGCAGCTGCGCACGGTGGCAATGGATTTTTGGGCAAGTCTGGAGCACGAGCTGCGTTACAAATCAAACGTGGTAATTCCAAAAAATATTGCCACCGAAATGCTGCGCTGTGCAGATGATATTGCACTGATCGACGGCAAGATGCAGGCGATCTACAAAGCCATTCGTGAATTGAAATAGTAAAAATAAAGAAACGACCGCAAGGTCGTTTCTTTATTTATGTTCGGTATTAAATTTTCTGTAATGTGTGATGGCGGATGCCAAGGATATCAGCAGCAGACAGGCAGAGTACAACGCAACCAGCAGCTTTACAGCACTTGTGTTGATGATCATGATCTCCTTGTCAAGAAAAATGGAAAAGAGGACCGCAGTGCAGAGCATCAGACAAAGAGTCGAAAGGTCACGAATGAGGATCCGCGTCCGCTTGGAGCATCCTGCGGATGCCGGAAGAAGGATACGGTGGAGCGCGATGGTGATTAGTGCCGCCAGCACAAGCAAGCCCTTGGTGATGTCGTTGTTTACAAATGCCATGGCACGGTTGTAGCGGTCCACCACCAAGAATACGAAGAACATCAGAGAAAGCACGATCCCGACGTGGGAAAGTGCGCCCCACGCATAGGGAAGGATACGTTTGGCAACCGATTTCATTTCGAGTCACCTCCCGCAGCTTGCTGAATACGGCTATTCTTATCCTTGATCTCACCGATGCAGATGATGTCAAAAAGATCTCTGCCGTCGCCGGGGTAGAGCACCTTGCCGTTGTAGTAGGACTGGCTGCTTCCGCCGCCGTCCATGTTGTAGGCAACGGTACATCCCAGATTTTCAAACAGCTGGGCAAAATTGACCATGCGCAATCCCTGCGCGCGGTCCTGTCTGCCTGCCACGGTGACAAAGCAGTAATGCCCGGGCTCGTAATAGCCGATACCGGCTCTGGGATGGGCGGTGGTGATGACGTTCGTGTCGTAGTGATCGATGTTGAATTCGGTCAGCGCAAAGCCGTCATCATCCAGCAGTCCCGGGCCGAAGTTCCAGATCTGATAGGGATTCTTTGCCTGAATGGCGTCCTTGTCGTAATTCTGCTGTGTGTAGACTTCCATGGTGCCATCGTAGTACATGACGAGAATATCGCTTTCGATCTCGTCCGCCTCGAGATACAGCTTGCCGTTTCGCAACGCAGTCAGGGTGTGGTAGGCGTTGCCCCAATAGTCGCCGTTCATGGCAGCGATGGGAATTCCGGCAGTAAAGCTTTCGTCGGAGGCGTTTTTCAGATAGCCCACGTTATTGATCAAATTTGTGATCGAAGTACGGGTTTTGTAGGCGGAGGTGTAGAGATTTTCCACGTTACGGATATAAATATCATAAATGTAGATGATCTCCATGGCGGTTTCGCCGGCGCTGATCTGATAGCCGGTGTCGGCGATTTTCTCCACCGTCACAAAGATATTCTTGCTTTGGTAAAGACCGATATACTTGCTTCTCTCATAGGTAGTCATGGGGAAGCCGTTGTTTTCGAGAAAATGACGGATCTGCACGTCATCGGACAGCTTGGTGACCGCACCCGTCGAGGAGAGAAATGCCCCCACCGTTTCGCTGAAATCGCCAACGTCCTCCGGCTTTTCAAAGGATGCGTGCGGGGTAGGCTCGATCATCTCGAAGGGCGCCCACAGTATTCGGATGTGATGAAAGTAGGCAAAGGTGCAAAGACCGATGGCTAACAGTAAAACGTCGGCAAGAATGATCAGCCATACGGGAATTCGAGTGCCTTTCAAGGTCGGTTAACTCCTTTTTTGCGGAAGATCAGTTTCTTCTGGGCAATATAGTTCAAAACGAAGAAGGAAATCTCCGAAATGATCTTGCACAGACTGTCGGGAATGGGTGTGAACTTGGTCAGCAGTACAAACAGACCGTAGCTCTTAAGCAGCATGACGACAAGCGCCAATAGATAGTATTCGATGAACGCGGGAACAATGGGGTTTTTCGCTTTGAAAACGAGGTAACGGTTTACAAGGAAGTTCACAAGCGAGGACACGAACCATGCAATACCGATACTGACGTACTGATTGATGCCTGCCACTTTCCAAAGACCGAAGAGCAAGAAAAAGTCGATGAGGAAGGCAAAGAACGAAGAAATAACGAACTTTGCAGGCTTACTGAAGGAGAAGATCGCTCTGTAGATCTTGATGGAGTCGCGCAGAGGATGGAAATGGGAACACTCATTGTTGTTTTCGTAAACGGTAGCAATGGGGCATTCCGCGATATGCTGACCGATCTCGGAGAAGTGCAGCAGCATATAGGTCTCGTATTCGTATCTCTCGCCGGGGATAGACAAGAGCTCATCGATCAGCTCGGCAGAAAAGCCGCGAAGACCCGTCTGCGTATCGCTGACCTTGGTCTTGGCAAGATAACGGAACACGAACTGGGTGATGCTGTTTCCGAACTTCGAACGGAAGGGCACCTTACCGGTGAAGCGGCGTGCTCCGATGACAAAGCGCTCGCCCTTGATTAGATGCTCGCGTACTGCCAGAATGTCCTCAAGCTTGTGCTGACCGTCGGCATCGGCGGTAACGATATATTTCGCATCGGGAAAGAATTCCTTGACGGATGCAAAGCCGTGCTTCAGAGCATGGCCCTTGCCGCGGTTGATCTCATACCCGGTGAAGGCTGCCATGCCGGACAGCTTAGCGAACACAGGCGCAAATTCGCTGCCGCTGCCGTCATCGACAACGAGAATGTTGAGCCCGCCTACGTTTTTTAATTGTTCTACGAGGTGGATCAGTGCCATGTCGGGCTTATATGCCGGAATAAGAATGACAGTTTCCATGGCGAGGATGCTCTCCTTTTCGATAATCTCAGATTTTCAACGAACAGAATATCATATATTTATGAATATTTTATGAATGATTCTGTTTTTTTACACATTATATCAAATTTTGTCGCTTTGCGCAAGAGAAAAATGCCGATATTGGCACTCAGCTTGCCTGATCGTTCGATGCAGACTCCTCATTGCGTGCTTTTTTGGCTTCTCTGGTAATGACGTACCGATGCACAAGGGTGTAGATGACAGAGGTCAGGGGGATGAACAGCAGCATACCGATCACACCGCCAACCTGTCCACCCACCATCACGGCAACCAGAGTCCAGACAGCGGGAAGTCCCACCGATTTACCCACCACTCTGGGATAGATCAGCTGCCCCTCCACCTGCTGCAGGACGAAGAAGGTAATGGCAAATACAAGTGCCTTGAAGGGGTCGATAAACAGAATCATGACAGCGCCGACAAAGAAGCCGAGGAATGCACCCACGTAGGGCACCAGTGCGGTCACGGCGATCAGCACCGAGAGAAGGAATGCATAGGGAATGCTCAGCAGCGTCAGAGTCACGTAGAACAGCACACCGAGAATGACCGCCTCCAAACATTGCCCGGCAATAAAATTGCTGAAGCTACGGTTGGCAATCCGCAGCACAGACTGGATCTCGCGGGAAACGGCAGGCGAAGCCGTCGCATCCAGCAGTCGCTTGAACTGTGTTTTCAGCCGCTTTTTGTTTGCCAGCATATACAGTGCCAAAATGAATGCGGTAAAATACATGAAAACCGAGGAGACTACCGTGGAAAGTGCGGAATAAGAAAATTTTAAGATATGGTTGATATTCTGCTCCAAATGCTTTACAAGACCCTCGGGATTGATGGACTTGATGGCATCGCGCAGGTGTTCGGTGTTGATTCCGTGCTTCTCCAGATATTCCATGGCAATGGGATAGTTGGTGCGCAGGGCAGAGGCAGCCATTTTGACAGAATCGATCAGATAGGGAAGGATACACCATATCACAAGACCGATCACGGTAGCGACAAGTGCCAACGCTCCCACCAAGGATACAGCAGAGATGACTCCGTCGGGAATTTTTAGCTTGAATCGCTCGGAAAGTCGCGTTATAAGCTTTTCAAGCTTTGCCATGGGAACATTGATGATGAATGCAATGGCAAATCCTAAAAAGACGGGACTGATGATTGAAATGAGTGTGCCGATAAAACCGAGCACAGAGCTAAAATGCCATGCGGCAGAGAATACGACCGATCCGACTAAGATCAAAGCAAGCGCGATCTTGACATTTTGCGGCCACTTTTTTGGATTCATAGGATCCTCCGATTTGGGATATTTACCGTTGCGGCACGGCACGCACCGCATAGTATTGTAACATTATATGCTGAAAAAGTCAAGAATGAAACGGTCGCTTGGGGCAGTGCTCAAAAAATATTTACTTAGAAATACCGATACTCTTTGCGCTTATACACGATAAAGAATAGGGTGGTGACCAGTGCCAGAACCTCTGCTACCAGTACCGAGAACCAGACTCCGTCAAGCTCGAAGAGCAGGGGAAGCAGCATTACACTTGCCGACTGGAACACAAGGGTACGTAAAAATGCGATGGCGGCCGAGATACCGCCGTTGTTGAGGGCGGTGAAGAGGGAGGAGCCGTATATGTTGATTCCGCAGATGAGAAAATGCAGAGAGTAGATGATAAATCCCCGCTTTGTCATTTCCATGAGTGCCTTGTCGTAACCGACAAACAGTTTGGCAAGGGGGTGGGAAAGAGCAAAGCCCAGCAGCATCATGCAGACGCCGCAGACCGAAAGCAGCACCAGACTCTTCTTGAGCAGGTTTTTCAGCTCTGCGTGATTCTTGGCACCAAAGTGAAAGCTGATGATGGGTGCGCTTCCCACGGCGTAGCCGATGAAAATGGCAACGAAGGTGAAGGCTACGTACATGATCGCTCCGTAGGCGGCCAGCCCGTCCTCTCCGGCGTATTCCATCAACTGATGGTTGTAAAGAACTGTGACGATGGAGGAGGAGATATTGCTCATGAGCTCCGAGGAGCCGTTGGTCACGGTCTTAAACAGCACTGCGGGATAGAACTCTGTTTTACCAAGCTTCAAAAGACTATCGTTGGGACGGGCAAAGTAGAGAATGGGTAGCACACCGCCCACGAATTGGCTGACGGCGGTGGCGGCAGCGGCGCCCTCCAGACCCCAGCGAAAAAGACCCACGAACAGCGCGTCCAGCACGATGTTGGTTACGCCTGCCGCTACGGTCACGTAAAGCCCGAGATTTGGCTTTTCCGCAGCAATGAAAAAGCTTTGGAAGACGTTTTGCAGCATGAAGAAGGGCAGGGCGATCAACACGATGCGAGCGTATTTCACACAGTAGTCGAGCATTTTTCCTTCCGCTCCCAGCATCATGGCGGCGGGACGGGCAAGCAATATACCAAGCAGCGCCAGAACCGTGCCGCCGATGGCGACGGTATAGACCAGCATGGAAAAATAGCGGTTTGCTTTTTCTTTGTCGCCCTCACCGAGAGTCTTTGCCACGATCGCCGTGCCGCCCGCGCCCACCATGAAGCCAAGCGCACCCAGGATGATAAGCAGCGGCATAATGAGATTGATGGCGGCAAAGGGTGTCTTGCCTGCAAAATTGGATACAAACAGCCCGTCCACCACACCATAGATGGAGGTGAAGATCATCATCACGATGGAGGGGAAAACGAACCGCAACAGCTTATGATAGGTAAAATGCTCGGATAATTGAATTTTCATGATGCTCCTTGACATAGAGCAAGTGGGGTATAGGGTACCCCACTTGCGTCAGCGAATGATATAGTCGAAACAATTGAAATTGACAATACCCATTTGCGCAAGAAGCGCTTTGCTTTTTGCGATATCTTTGTCGGTATTGTAATTCGGTATCTTCGGTACACGAACGGTGATCCGATCGGGACCTGTAAGGGTAAGCAGAAGCTTTAGATTGGAAAGAACTCTTTCGTTTGACCTTCCTGTATAGGATAAATAGATCTCGGGGTTTGTATCCTTGATATCCACAATGAATTCATCCAGCGACTGTGCGGCTGAGCGCACGTTGTCCTTGGGCACGTTCAATGAGGTCTCGGCAGTCAGATGCCATGCGGAACCGCAAAGGGCTCGGAATTCTTTTATGAAATCGGGATTGAGCAACGGTTCGCCGCCGCCAAAGGTAACGCCTCCTCCGGTAGCCAAAAAATACAGCTCGTCGATCTTGACCGTATCGTAAAGCTCTTTTGGGGAGTAGAGCTTACAGGCTGTATCGGGACGGAGTCCCTGCGGATTCAAACAGTACTTGCACCGAAGCGGACAGCCGTGGAAGGTACAGAGGGTAGTGACTCCCTTGCCGTCAACCCCGATGCGATGGCGGGCAACGGCAAAGAACGGGCGCTTGACCGCTTCCATTATTCGGGTGCGGGGTCTCCGCCCAACGGAAAATCGTCTTCGTCATCCTCTCCCGGAACGGATATTTCGTCTTCCGGCGGCGCATCCCCGTTGACATCGATTGCAACGTCACCGTCGTTTTCATCGGGGGGCAGTGGTTCGCCACCCAATTCATCACGCTCTTCTACCGGCGGTTGATCGGGCGTAGGCTTAGACTGGAAGGTCTGACCGAAATCACAGGCAGTGCCTGCAAAGGTAAAGGTGGCAACCAGTCCTGCCACGGCAATGCGTTTTCCGAGACTGCTGCGTTTGGCAAGCTCATTTTCCAAATACTGCAGCTCAGCTTCGCATTTGGGACAGGTGCCTTTACAGTCTCCCTGATGCTTGCATTCGGAGGTAACGTAGGGAATATCGTTTTCGTTTGCGATCTTCTGTCGGATCTCTTTCAAGATCCTGCATTTTTCTTTTCCTTTCATACGGGTTGCTCCTTTCTAATTTATATGTATATTATACCAAATGTTCGGTAAAAAGTCAACGCGCTTATTCTGTGTGAGTTGGGGAAATTTGTAAATATTCTATGAATAAAGCCAAGATCGGTTCTGATCTTGGCTTTATGATTGGCAGGTTAGAGAGGATCCGATGTCTCTTGCCGATTGTTCTTGAGCAGCTCCTTGTCATACTGAAGCATATAGAGCCCGTAGTAGCGTCCTTTTTTCTCCAGCAGCTCCTTGTGGCTGCCCTGTTCCACGATCTTACCACCGGACAGATAGATGATATTGTCCGCGTGGCGGATGGTGGAAAGACGGTGGGCGACCATGAGAAGCGTACCCAGCTTCATGATCTTTTCAAGGCTGTCCTGAATGAGAAGCTCGGTTTCGGTGTCGATGTTGGCGGTGGCTTCGTCGAGGATCATGATGGCGGGCTTGTGCACGATGGTACGGGCAAAGGAGATGAGCTGACGCTGTCCCTGCGAGAAGTTGTTGCCCCGCTCTCTGACCTCTTCGTCCAGTCCCTTGGGCAGACGGTCGATGATCTTGTCCGCATTGACGTAGCGGCAGGCTGCCAGGATTTCCTCTTCCGAAACGTCGTCACTGCGTAAAACGATGTTGGAGCGCACGGTACCCGAAAAGAGGAAGACGTCCTGCAGCATCTGTCCGAACTGTCGGCGCAGCGAGGAGATCTTGATACGTCTGATGTCGATGCCATCCAGCAGGATCTGTCCCTTTTGGATGTCGTAGTTTCGGCAGAGCAGAGAGAGGATGGTGGTCTTTCCCGAGCCCGTGGAGCCCACGAACGCAACGGTCTGTCCTGCCTCCACCTTGAAGGAAACGCCCTTCAGGACCCATTCCTCATCCTTGTAGGCAAACCAGACGTCGCGGAACTCGATCTCACCGCGGCAACGTTCAAGCTCGATCGCATCCTCACGGTCAACGATCTGCGGCTGCATATCCATGACGGTGAAGATCTTTTCAGCCGAGGCAAAGGCGGACTGGAGCCAGTTGAACTGCTCCGCAAGACTTTGAATGGGGTTAAAGAACTTGGAGATGTACATATAGAAGGTGACCAGCACCCCGCTTGTGATGACCTGACCGAAAAAGCTGCGGTCCTCAATATAGCCCTTGCCGCCCAGGTAAAACAGACACAGCAGCGAGGAGACGTACAGCATATAGACCACGGGTCTGAAGATGCCGAAGGTCAGGATCTGACGGCGCTTGGCTCTGGCAAGCGCCTCGTTTTTCTCGTCAAACGCCTTCTTCTTCATCTGCTCCCGATTGAAGATCTGAATGATCTTCATGCCCGAAAGGTTTTCGGAAAGGAAGGTGTTGATGGCAGTGGTGCCGTCCTTGACCTTGCGGTATGCCTTGCGGGTGAACTTGCGGAAGATCACCGTGAACAGAACGATAAAGGGAACGAAGCAGAGCACCATCAGGGTCAGCGCGTAGTTTAGGCACAGCATTGCCACCAGCACGCCCATGATGATGAAGCAATTCTTGATGAGATTCACAAGAATATTGGTGAACAGCATGGAGATGGCGTTCGTATCGTTGGTCACACGGGTAACGAGCGTTCCCACGGGAATACTGTTCAGCTGGTTGTGGCTGAGGCACTCAATGTGGGTAAAGAGATCCTGCCGCAGGGCGGAAAGGATCTTTTGCCCTGTTTTTTGCAGAACGATGGCTTGAAAATAGGAGCAGATCTGCGAGACCACAAGGATCGAGGCGTAAAATCCTACGTAAAGAAAGAGCTTCGAAAGGGGAAAATCGTGCTTGATCAGCTCTTCGATGTTACCGATGAGCAGGGGGGCGATGATATCGTAGGCGATGGAGAAGAGCATCAGCGCCAGCACCAGAAGAAAGCTCTTTAAATGGGGACGGGCGTATTTCAGCAGTCGCCGCACGATCTCGCTGTCCTTCATGTTTCGGTCAAAGCCGATGGACTCCTTTTTGTCCTTCATGGTCAGATAGGCAATGAGGAAGATCAGCGAAAAGGCGCCGATGATGCCACCGAGAATCAGAAGAGGATAGTATTCATACATGGTCCTGTTCCTCCTTTTCTGTGGGATCGTCCAGCTTTTGCAGATCTACCATGTTGCGGTAGGAGGGACAGCTTTCGTACAATTGTCCGTGCGTGCCGACGGCGGTCAGCCGTCCGTCCTCCAGATACAGGATCTTGTCCATGCTTTCGATGGTGGAGATACGGTGGGCGATGAGGATGGTGGTCTTGCCGCGGCGCAGCGAGCGCAGATTGGCAAGGATGGTTTTTTCGGTCTTCACGTCCACAGCCGACACAGAGTCGTCGAGGATCAGAATGGGAGCATCCTTGACAAGGGCGCGGGCGATGGAGATGCGCTGCTTTTGACCGCCCGAGACGGTCACGCCCCGCTCGCCAAGCATGGTATCGTAGCCCTTTGGGAAATCGGTGACGTTGCCGTGCACATCCGAAAGGATGGCGGCATTTTCCACGTCGGCGTGGCAGATACTGCCATCACCAAAGGTGATGTTGTTTTCGATGGTGTCGCTGAAAAGGAAGTTATCCTGCGGCACGTAGGCGCAGCTTTTGCGCACCCGCTCGATGGGAATGGCATTGACGTCGTGTCCGTCCAGAAATACCGTTCCGTCGGGCACGTTGTAGGTGCGCAGGATCAGATCCACAAGGGTAGTCTTTCCCGCGCCCGTGCGTCCTACGATGCCCACGTTCTCGCCTGCGTTGATGGTAAAGGATAGGTTCTTCAGTACGTCGGGTCCCCCGTCGGGATAACGGAAGGTTAGATCACAAAACGCGATATTTCCGTGAAGCTCACCGGGATCGAGAACGTGTTCGCCGTCCTTCACGTCGGGCTCGGTATCCAGCAGTTCACTGATGCGATCCAGAGACGCCTTGCCGCGGGAGCGGATCTCAATGAGCTGTGAGACCGCCATGACCGGCCAAATGATGGCATTGAAATAGCCGATGAACTCCACCAGCTTGCCCGCGTTGAACTCTCCCACGTACACAAGATAGCCACCGTAGCCAAGAATCACGCAGATGACCGATTCCACAAGCAAGGTCACAGTGATGCTCAGCAGCACCGAAAGACGGGTGTACGCCACGTTGACCTCTTCGTTATGGCGATTGATCCTGCGGAATGCCAGTAGCTCTCTGCTCTCCTTGACGAATGCCTTGATGACGGCAATGCCCGCAAAGCTTTCTTGGGCAAAGTCGGAAAGATCGGAGAATGCCTCCTGACGTGCCCTCCATTTTAAGGTCATGTATCTTCCGACGATGAGACTGGCGGTAAGCAGCAGCGCCATGGGAACAAGACAAAACAGCGTCAGCATGGGATCCATGCTTGCCATTTTGCCGATTGCCATCACGCCGAGGATCAGCGCATCGCAAAACATGAGGATGCCCGAGCCGAAGCAGTCCTGCACGGTCTCCAGATCGTTTGTGAACAAAGACATCAGGTTGCCGACCTTGTTGGCTTTATAATATTGTTGCGAAAGATCCTTGCAGCGATCGAACATTCGGCTGCGAAGATCGGTCTCCACCCGAATGGCAGAGCCGAAGAAGCAGATGCGCCACAAGAATCTGCCCAGCACCAAAAACAAGATGACAATGAGCATAGGGCGGCAGACCTCGTCCAGCAGAAATTTCCCGTCAAAGGGAACTTCCTTTCCGCTGACCGTGACGTAGCCGTCGTTGAGACCGTTGACCACCGTGCGGTAAAGGGCGGGGATCTGCAGCTGCATATAGTCGACGATCACGAGCGACAGTATGCCAAACAGCAGTGAGGGTGCAAACTTCAGATAATATCGGTTGATATGCTTACCGAACAGCATAGGCATCATCCTTTCTTTTTAACCTCACAATTATAGCACTCCGGGTGACAAATAGCAAGGTTTTTTTCATACTCTGAAAATTTTTTCGCTTTAACGTTTCGGAAACAAAATCTTATCAAAGGGAAAATATCGGATCGGTATCATAAGCCCGTAAGCAAGAAACCGAACGAAAAGAAAGAGAGAAAAGAAAATGTTTGAATTTTTCAAAAACGCATTCAAGGATATGAAGGCGTCCGCCAAGGCACAGCACGAGGTGGATAAGGCAAATTACAGAGCCGCAAAGGCTGAGTCCAAGGCAACCTGGGAAGAGGCAAAGCTTTCTCCTAAGGGTAGACAGGCTCTGATGCAGAAGGAACGCGACGAACAGATTGCCGCAGCCAACAAGAGAACCGAAGAGGCAAACGCCCGTATCCAATCTGCCAAAGAAAAAAGAAATGTTTAACATTTCGGAAACAAAATCTTAGTAAACGTAAAATATAGGGCTGTTAAGATAAGCCCGTAATCAAAAAAGAAATCAGAAAGATGAGGTAAATACCATGGGAGAATTTTTGAAGAAAGCATTTCACGATATGAAGGAATCCGCAAAGGCACAGCATGAGGTGGACAAGGCAGAGTTTCAACAGGCAAAGGCGGAAGCCAAGGCAAACTTCGAGGAAAACAGAGGCCACAACACCTACGCAAAGGCAAAGGCAGATGCTAAAAAGAACTGGGACGATGCCCACATGAGTCCCTCTGAGAGAGCTGCCAAGGTGCAGGCAGAACGTGAGGAGCGCATCGCCGAAGCAAATAAGAAGACCGAAGAGGCAAACGCCCGCTACGAAGCGGCAAAGAAACACTGAGATACAAGCGAGACGGTGCCGTCTCGCTTCTTGGCTGTAAACGAAAGGATAGAAACATGAACGCAATAGAAATTAGGGATCTTTCCAAGAGCTTTCGCGGAATGTACGCCGTGGATCACCTGAATATGACCGTTCCTGTGGGCGCCATTTACGGCTTCATCGGGGAAAACGGTTCGGGTAAGTCTACCACTGAAAAGCTCATTTGCGGGCATCTGGTGCCCGATGGCGGCAGCATCAAGCTGTTTGGCAGGGAATATACCGATGCGGGCGTGCGGGTGCGCGTGGGCGCGCTCATTGAAAACGCAGGCTGCTTTCCGGGCTCGAGCGTGTATCAGAATCTGATGATGCAGGCCATCAATCTGGGAATCGAAAACCGCGAGGAGGAGATTCTGAGGGTACTGCGCATCGTGCGCATGGAGGAGCACGCAAAGCTGAAATTCAAAAAGTGTTCGCTTGGTATGAAGCAGAGGGTGGGTATTGCCATGGCGCTGCTGGGAGAGCCTGCACTACTGATCCTGGATGAGCCCATCAACGGCCTTGACACCGACGGTATGCGCTTGATGAGAGAGATCCTTGTGGATATCACGCAAAACTACGGCTGCACAGTGCTCATTTCCTCCCACATTCTCGGGGAGCTGGAAAAGATCGCGACCCATTACGGCATTCTCCGCCGCGGCAAACTGATCGCCGAGCTTTCCGCAAAGGAGATGGAGAAAAGAGCGCAGGTCTTCGTTTCCTTAAAAACGAAGGACATGGACGGAGCGCTGGCGGTGCTGGCACGCAGCTTTGATAAGGTAAAGCGGGAAGGGGACGAGATCCGCGTGTATGACGTGGAGGATCCCACGCAGATCGTGGCGTGCTTAATGCAAAACGGTCATGCAGTATCGCGCTTAAAAAAGAATAAGATCGGACTTGAGGAATACTACGTAGAGCTGATGTCGGAAAAGGAGGATGGAGAACGTGAGTAAGGAGCTTCGCTTTGATCAGCCGAGCTTTGGTAATCGGCTGAAGGGAATGCTGGGAGTGGATTTTTACCGTCTCTTCCATACACCGCTGTTTTACATTTTTCTTGCCATTTCCGCCATCATTCCCGCCATGGTCTCAGCCATGACTATGATGCCGGGCCCCGACGGAGCGGCAGCCACACCGCTGTATTCGAACGTATGGCAGATCATCGCCGCCTCCGAGCCTCTGTACGTCATCAGAAGCATTGCGGATTACGCCAACATGAACATGGTATTCATCTTTGGCGGGATCATGGTGTCGATCTTCATCGGACACGATTACAAGAGCGGCTACGTCAAGCAGCTGTTCACTACCCATGCCAAGAAGCAGGACTACATGATGTCCAAGAGCCTCGTTTGCGCCTTTGCCATGATGTGTATGTGTATTACCTATTTCATCGGCGGAACGCTTGGGGGACTGCTGGCAAATTACGATACGGCGGTAGAGCTGCCCTCGCTTGTGATCGCGATCTTTGGAAAGATGGTCATGAGCTTTGGCTGGGCGAGTCTGTATACCTTTTTGAACGTGGTATTCCGCCGCTATTTCGGTATTTCCATTGCCTCGTCCTTTTTCTTCGGAACGGGTATCCTCATCATCGGCGCGGCGGCAGTGGTGGAAAATCTGTCGCTTCCCTCGGCATTTCTCAATCTGTTCCTGTACGGCTCGTCGGTGAACGCCTGCCTGACAAGCGACCTTGTTACGCTTGCCGTTTGCACCGCCGTCTCGCTTGGGTGGGCGGTGATCTATAATCTGCTGGGCACAAGGCTACTCTACAGCAGTGACGTATACTGACGGGAGGATCGATCAATGAATGCAATAGAAATCAGAGATCTTTGTAAAAATTTCGGAGCAAAGCAGGCGGTCTGCGGTCTTAACATGACCGTGCCCATGGGCGCTGTTTACGGCTTCATCGGTGAAAACGGATCGGGTAAATCGACCACTCAGAAGATGATTTGCGGCCTGATTCCCAAAAGCGGCGGCTCCATCCGCTTGTACGGAAAGGATCATACCGATGCCGCGGTGCGCGCAAGCGTTGGTGTGCTCATCGAAGCTCCCGGCTGCTTTCCCGGCCTTACCGTTTGGGACAATCTGATGCTGCAGGCGGCAAACCTTGGTCTGCAGGCGCCCGAGCGTGCGGTGATGGAGGTGCTTCGCACGGTGCGCATGGAGGGTGCTGCCGGCAATAAATACAAAAACTGCTCGCTTGGTATGAAGCAGAGAGTGGGCATTGCCATGGCGCTTTTGGGAGAGCCGACACTTTTGGTGCTTGACGAGCCTCTGAACGGTCTGGATGCCGACGGCATGCGC
>SVRH01000104.1 GCA_015064925.1 Oscillospiraceae bacterium
GCTTGCCGCATATCTGCAGTGCGATTTCAACGGTGGCGTCCACAGTCTTTGCCTCGTCGTAGGTGGGCCAATCGGCTTCGGAGCAAAGGCTCTTTTCGCCAAGACTCTCCCAGATCTCTTCACACAGGTGAGGAGCGAAGGGGCAGAGCAGCTTCACAAAGGTCTTCAGCTCATCCACGGTCAGGGTGCCTGCCGCGTCGATATCGTTGAGCAGTCCCATCATTGCCGCGATGGCAGTGTTGAACTTCATTTCCTCGATATCGGAGGATACCTTTTTGATGGTCTTGTGGAAGGGAGTCTCCAGCTTGGGAGTTACACCCTTGCCGCTTGCCTTTTCCTTCAGATCTGCAACGCGTTCGAGGAATCTCTTACAGCCCTTCATGGAGCTTTCGTTCCAGGGAGCGGCTGCACTATAATCACCCATGAAGAGGATGTAGGTTCTGAGGGTATCTGCGCCGTATTCGTCTACAACTACGTTAGGATCTACCACGTTGCCGCGGGACTTGGACATTTTCACGCCGTCGGAGCCGAGGATCAGACCCTGTGCAGAACGCTTTGCGTAGGGTTCGGGCGTGGGAACCACACCGATGTCATATAAGAACTGATGCCAGAAGCGGGAGTAGATCAGGTGACGGGTCACGTGCTCCATACCACCGTTGTACCAGTCGACCGGCAGCCAGTACTTCAGCTTTTCCATGTCTGCCAGTGCATCGGGATTCTTGGGGTCGATGTAACGCAGGAAATACCAGGACGAGCCTGCCCACTGGGGCATGGTGTCTGTCTCGCGCTTTGCCGCACCGCCACACTGAGGGCAGGTACAGTTGACAAAGGAATCGATCTTGGCAAGGGGGCTTTCTCCGCCTTCGCCGGGCTCGAAGTTTTCTACCTCAGGCAGACGCAGAGGCAATTCTTCATAGGGGACGCCTACCATGCCGCAGGTGGGGCAGTGTACGATCGGGATGGGCTCGCCCCAGTAACGCTGACGGTTGAATGCCCAGTCCTTCATCTTGTACTGGACGCCCTTTTCGCCGATACCCTTTTCGGCAAGGTATTCCAACATCTTGGCAATGGAATCCTTCTTGTTGGTGAAGCCATTGAGGAAGTCGGAGTTGACCATCTCGCCGTCACCGGTGTAGGCGCCTTCTTCGATGTTTCCGCCCTTGATGACCTCGATGATGTCAATACCGAACTTGCGTGCGAACGCCCAGTCGCGTTCGTCGTGGGCGGGTACTGCCATGATGGCACCGGTACCGTAGCCCATCATTACGTAGTCGGAAATGTAGATCGGGATCTGCTTTCCGTTCACGGGATTGATGGCGGTCAGTCCTTCGATGCAAACGCCGGTCTTATCCTTGACCAGCTGAGTTCTTTCGAATTCGGTCTTCTTGGCACATTCAGCCTTGTATGCTTCCACCGCATCGATGTTGGCGATGCGATCGCTGTACTTTTCAAGCAACGGATGCTCGGGGGCGATGACCATGAAGGTAACGCCGAAGAGTGTGTCGCAACGGGTGGTGTAGATACGCAGAGTTTCGTCGGTGTCGGCAATGGAGAAGTTCACGAAGGCACCGTAGGATCTGCCGATCCAGTTTTCCTGCTGCATACGGATGTTGGCGGGGTATTCCACGCTATCCAGACCGTCCAGCAGCTTGTCTGCATATTCGGTAATGCGCAGGTACCAAACGTCCTTGGACTTCTGCACGACGTCGCTGTGGCAGATGTCGCACTGACCGCCCTGGGAGTCCTCGTTGGAAAGAACGACCTTACAGGAGGGGCAGTAGTTTACAAGCGTCTTGTCACGGAATACAAGGCCCTTATCGAACATCTTACGGAAGATCCACTGGGTCCACTTGTAGTAGTCCTCGTCGGTGGTGTCCACAACACGGCTCCAGTCGAAGGAGAAGCCCACTCGCTTTAACTGTTCGGTGAAGTGGGTGATGTTGGTATCGGTCACCTTTCTAGGGTGGATACCGTGCTTGATGGCATAGTTTTCTGTGGGCAGACCAAATGCGTCAAAGCCGATGGGGTACAGTACGTTGTAGCCCTGCATTCTGCGCTTTCTGCCGACAACCTCTAGTCCCGAGTATGCCTTGATGTGACCCACGTGCATACCTGCACCGGAGGGGTAGGGGAACTCGATCAGGGCATAGAATTTGGGCTTTGTGAAATCGTCCTTGGCAAGGAAGGTGCCTTCCTTTTCCCAACGCGCCTGCCATTTTTGTTCAATCGTTTTAAAATCGTATTTCATAGTCTTTTATCTTCTTTCAAACATTATTTTTCGGTCAGCAGCTCGTCAATGTCTACTTCGGTGGAATCGCTCCAAAGCTTTTCCAGATCGTAGAACATTCTGGTCTCACGGTTAAAGATGTGCACGATGACGCATCCGTAGTCCATTACGATCCAGGTCGCTTCGGCATAGCCCTCGATGTTACGGGGAGTGACGTTGCAAAGCTCCATTTTGTATTCCAGCTCGCCTGCGTACGCCTTGATCTGTGTATTGGAGTTACCGTTGCAAATGATGAAATAATTACAAAGAATGGTCTGATCCTCCACATGGAGCAGCTTGATACCCTTGGCATCCTTTTCGTCCAGAATGGAGATCATCTTTTTGGCAATTTCAAGCGGTTCGGCATTCTGCAGATCCACTGTGTTTTTGATCTCTTCCATTTTGCAATTTCCTTTCTCAATAATATAGTATCATATCACAAAATTCTTGTTTTTACAAGTGTATTTTCCAAAAGTTTGGTATAAGAAGCCTTGGTTTGCGGGTGAATTTCGCAGCCCTTTTCCTGAAGGTGTGCAAGCGTGCGCTCAAAATAGAGTAGCAATGCCTCTTCGATGACAAGCACCGCCTCTTCATGGGTGTTCGCCCCCGTAAGTGCATTGTGGACGCGCCGGCGAAGGTCCATACAGTCGGGATAGCGTCTGCCCTCCTCTATGTAATCCGCAAGACAGAGGATGCGGTCAAAAAGCGACATTTCAGCCGCCCCCGTCGTGTGGCAGGCAATGGCATTTGCCACCGCTTCGCTATAGGGAAAGGCGTGCTTGACGTAGGTAGCCCCCGAATACTGGTGCAGTACGCTCGGATGCTTCCTTGCGTTTTCCGGAATCGCCTCTTTATAGCGCTTGATCAGCTCGATCTGCTCGTCAACACTCATTTCGTGGGTGATATCGTGCAGAAGCGCCGCACGGCGAAGATCAATAAGCTCCGCTTTCATCATGTCGCACCGAATGCCAAGATAAACACATTCTTTTTCCACACCCAGCACGTGCGAAAACCGTTTTTCACTGATCTTGCTCTGTACGAAGCGGCGCAGGGACACAAGATCTGCCTGATGGTCATAGAGCTCTTTTTCGTGAATGTAGCGGCAGACCGTAGCATCCAGATACCCATCGGTACTCTGACCGAGCAGGAGGCGATTACGAAGCTCACCGGAGGATATGGGGAAGGGCTCTGCTTTTGACAGCAGGATCCTTGCACCAAAGCGTGCTTCATATTCCGCTTTCTTTGCCTTCAGGGCATCCATGTCGTCCTCTTCTCTGGAACAGCAGAAGATCGTTGCCAGAGAGAAAATGATCTCGGGATGACGCCAACTGTCAAGAGAGAGAAACATATCGCTTCCGCAAAGGAAGAAAAGCTCCGTGGTCTCCTCTTTAAAATGCGTAAGGGTCAGATAGGTGAAGCTGCTTCCCGCCTTGCTCAGCTCATAGTCAGAAACGGAAATGTTGCGATCATGGGTGTTTTGCTCCGAAAAGAGAAGCTTGCACATCACAAATCGGTCAAGATCGGAGGCACCGCCGTCAAGCACTTTGTGCGGAGGCTTGCCTGCGGGCATAACGATCAGCTGATCAAGGGACGCTTCATCATAGAAATGCAGGGCGGCGTGCAGATGCCCAAGATGGGGAGGCGAGAAGCTGCCGCCGTAGATTCCAAGGCGTTTCATTTCTTTCTCTTTTCAATGGAGTAGCGGGGCTTGCCGGCGGTAGGCTTGCCTGCGGGCGCTTTGGCACCGGCGGGACGCTTTGCGTTCTTTGCGGCAGCTGCGGCTGCTTCCTTCTTTTTCTTTTCTTTTTCCGATTCCAGAACGGTCAAATTGAGAAGATCGTAGGTTCTGTTTTCGGGGGAGATGCGGAAGAGCACGAACTTTCTTCCGATCACCTGCACCACGTCAGCCCCCACCGCTTCGGCAATGCCGTCGGCGGCTTCACGGGCGGTGTATTCGCAGTTTTCCAGCACGTGAACCTTAATGAGCTCACGGGCATCCAGCGCCTTTTCCACAAGGATCAGCATATTTTCGCTGACCCCACCCTTGCCCACCTGCAGGATGGGCTC